>JBKPHP010000118.1:0-13380 GCA_046729895.1 Actinomycetota bacterium | reverse complement strand
ATCTAGGGGCGTTCTATCGCCGGGGGCTATCGGCGGGCACGAGGCGTGGTTGCCGGGAGTCCTGGTCTCGCCGGCTCCGGACGCCGCAGACACTGGTCGAGGCGGCCCGCCAACAGGCTGGACTGTCAGGGCGATCGCGGCCGCAACCGCTGCCGCGAAGAAGTGGCGGGTCCGGGCCTACGTGCTCTGCGCATGGGGGTAGCCACCCACGAGCATGAGAATCGACGGAGGCCGGTCTCGCCACCGACCAGGCCGGTGAGACTCTTCTATGCGCTCGCGACAAAGAGCCGCCACCGTCCGGGCTTCTGGATTGCCATGGCGGTGTTCCTGGCGGTCGCGGCGGGGCTTCTCGGCTTCGCGGGGCGGGCGCGCCGTCGGCGGTCGTGAGCGACCCGCGTCCCCAGCATGAGCACGTCCGGGTCGGGCACTATCGCTGGTAAGCAGGGGGCGCACGGTCGGCGTGAACCGTCTGCCTGCAGCCCGTGACGATTGGCTGAATACCGATCACCCGCTAGCTTGGTGCCATGGAAACCGGCACGGAGGCTCCGCGCGTCGAGCTCCCCAGGCGGGACGCCCGCGGCAACGGGCCGCCGCCCGAGCCGGACGAGAACTACGAGTCGAGCCGCCTGGGCTTCGTCCCGGTCCGCTCGGTAGTCGAGGCGGTGTCCGACATGCTCGAGCGGCTCGACCTCGAGGACCGCACCACGCTTACGGACCCCCGCCATTACAACATCCGCTGGCTCGAGCTCCTGCACGAGGTTCAGCCCAGGATCGAGCGCTTCGGCTCCGTGTTGTGAGCGCCCCCCGGGCTTTGATCACCGGAGCAGGGGGTCAGCTCGGGACCGATCTTGAACGCCTGCTCCAGGGCTCGTGGCAGGTGGCGGCGCCGCGGCGGTCGGAGCTCGACGTAACCGACGACGACGCGGTGGCCAGGGACTTCGACCGCTACAGGCCCGAAGTGGTCTTCAACTGCGCCGCCTTCCATAACGTGGACCTGTGTGAGACGGAGGAGGACCGGGCCTTCGAGGTCAACGCGCGAGCGGTAAAGCGCCTCGCCGAGCGGTGTACGGCCGCCGGCGCCAGGCTGGTCCACTTCAGCACCAACTACGTCTTCGATGGGACGCGCGAGGAGCCTTATCGCGAGGACGATCGGCCCTCTCCCCGCAGCGCCTACGCGACGGCGAAGCTGGCCGGCGAGTATCTCGCGTTGGCCTACTCGCCGAATGCCTTGGTCGTGCGAACCGCGGGCCTGTACGGGCTGCACGGCAGCGCCTCCAAAGGCGGGAACTTCATCACCCGCGTCCTCGCCAAGGCACGGGAGCAGGGTGCGATACGGATGGTCGCCGACCAGCGCCTGACGCCGACCTTCACCTCGGACCTGGCCGCGGCGGTGTTGTCCGCCTCGGTCGACAAGGAGGCTCGGGGGCTCCTCCACCTGACGAGCTCGGGCTCGTGCTCGTGGCACGAGTTCACCCTGGCGATCATGGAGCTGGCGGGCCTCGAGGTGCCGGTCGCGGCAGTCGAGACGAGGGCTTCACCGGGCGTCGCCCAGCGACCGCTGAACGGAGTGCTCGCACGGCCGGCCGCCGAGGCGCTCGGCCTCGAGCCGCTTCGCCACTGGCGGGATGCCTTGGCGGACTACATGAAGCTTGCCGGGCTCAGGGCGCGGTCGCCGACCATCACGTAGGCCCCGCCTGTCGGCACCGCGCGGAAGGAACTGCGTGTCCGTGCACGAAACAGTCCGCCGTGACGCGCTCGGCCACCTCCGCACTGACTCTCTCCGCCGAGATACGGCAGCGCTTCGAAGGCTTTTCGCGCTCCCAGAAGGACGTGGGCCAGTACATCGTCGACCACCTGGAGGAGGCGGCCTTCCATACCGCCGAGGAGCTGGCTCGGCGAGCGAACACCTCCAGCTCGACCGTGGTGCGCTTCGCCCAGGCGCTCGGCTTCGAGGGCTTCCCCGAGCTGCAGGCCGCCGCTCGCGACGAGTATCGGCGCGGCCGCGAGAGCGGCGGCAACGGCAGGGAGCTCGCGGTCCCGCCCTTGTTCCCCATAGACCAGACCGAGTTCGAGGCCGCCCTGGCGGCGGACCACGCCAACGTGGAGGAGACCGCCCGCAAGGTGGAGCGCGATGAGATCGAGGCCGCCGTCGATTTGATCTCGCACGCCGGCCGCATCGTTCTCTGCGGGACTGACCAGATGGCGTTCTTCGCCAGCTATCTCCGCCACCTGCTCATGCTGCTCGACCTGCGCTGCGAAGTAGTGGCCAGCCCGAGCCAGGAGGGCCTCGCGAGACTCGGTCGGATAGACGACAGCACGGTCCTGATCGGCTTCGCCGCCGGTCGCCCGCATCCGCTCGTCGTGCGCTCCATGAAGCTGGCGCGCAATCGGCGGGCGGCGACCATCGCCATCGCCGACGCCACGCTGTCGGAGGTCGCCAAGGTCGCGGACCACAGGCTCTACTACTCGTCCAACAGCCCTGCCTACGTCCGATCGCACACCGCCCTGCTGGGGCTGGTCCAGGCGCTCGCCTACGGCGTCTACGCGAGGGACGAGCCGGCCTACGCCGACCGGATCAAGGCCTTCCGGCTGAAGTAGCCCGCCGGGCGGGGCATGCCTCGCGGCTAACATCACTTCCGATGAGGGATACCGGCACCTTCCGCGTCAAGAGCGGCCTCGCCGAGATGCTCAAGGGCGGCGTGATCATGGACGTGGTCAGCGCCGAGCAGGCGCGCATCGCCGAGGAGGCGGGCGCGGCCGCCGTAATGGCGCTCGAGCGGGTGCCTGCCGACATCCGCGCCAGCGGCGGTGTCGCGAGGATGGCCGATCCCACCAAGGTCAAGGAGATCCAGGACGCCGTGACCATTCCCGTCATGGCCAAGGCGCGCATCGGCCACTTCGTCGAGGCCCAGGTGCTGGAGGCCCTCGACGTCGACTACGTCGACGAGTCGGAGGTCCTGACCCCGGCCGACGAGGGCAACCACATCGACAAGTGGGCCTTCAAGGTCCCGTTCGGCTGTGGCGCCACGAACCTCGGCGAGGCGCTACGGCGGATCGCGGAGGGCGCGGCGATGATCCGCTCGAAGGGGGAGGCGGGTACCGGGAACGTGGTCGAGGCGGTGCGGCACATGCGGCTGATCACGGGCGAGATCCGCCGCCTTGGGTCACTGGCGGAGTCGGAGCTGCCCAGCGCGGCCAAGGAGCTGAAGGCGCCGCTCGATCTCGTGCGCGAGGTCGCCGAGCGGGGCCGGCTCCCGGTGGTGCTGTTCTGCGCCGGCGGTATCGCCACACCTGCCGATGCCGCGCTGATGATGCAGCTGGGGGCGGAGGGCAACTTCGTCGGCTCGGGGATCTTCAAGTCAACCGATCCCGAGCGGCGGGCGCGCGCGATCGTCGAGGCCACCACCCATTACGACGATCCCGAGCGGGTGGCTGCCGCCTCTCGGGAGCTCGGCGACCCGATGCCGGGTCTCGAGATGTCTTCGCTGAAGGAGTCCGGCGGCGGATTCCTGCAGCAGCGCGGCTGGTAGCCCGAGGCACGCGTGTGCGATCTGCTGCGACCCGACGTCGATCGGCTACGCCCGTTCATCCCGGCCGCCCGCTGGGGGAGGTCGGCGTGAACACCGGACGGAGCGGCGGTCGTGGACCGACCATCGGCGTGCTAGCCATCCAGGGCGACTTCGAAGCCCATGCGACGGTGCTCGAGCGACTCGGAGGGGAGCCGCGTAGCGTTCGCGCTCGTGAGGACCTGGACGGGGTCGCCGGACTCGTGATCCCCGGCGGCGAGTCGACCACGATGACGATCGGCATCGAGCGGGAGGGCCTGGCGGAGCCGCTGCGCGAGCTGATCCGCTCCGGCACGCCCACGCTAGGCACCTGCGCGGGGCTGATCATGCTCGACCGACAGCACCTCGGCCTGCTTGACGTCACCGCCCGGCGCAACGCCTTCGGCCGGCAGCTGCAGAGCTTCGAGTCGGATCTCGAGCTCGAGGGCTTCGGGCCCTTGCGGGCCGTCTTCATCCGTGCGCCCTGGGTGGAGGAGGCGGGCCCCGGCGTCGAGGTGCTCGCCGAGGTCGACGGCCACCCCGTCGCGGTCCGTGAGGGACACGTGATAGCCGTCGCCTTCCACCCGGAGCTGACAGACGAGGTGGGCCTGCACCGCTGGCTCGTGGAGCGGTCGAACGGGGGAGGGGGCCGATGAAGGATCCCCGCGTAGACGCACTGGCCAGCATCCTTGTTCGCTACTCCACCCGCGTGTCCAAGGGGGACGTTTGCGTCATCCAAGGCACGACTAGTGCCGAGCCCCTCGTGCAGGCCGTCTACGAGGAGGTGCTGCGCGCCGGCGGGCTTCCGATCATGCAGCTCACGACGGAGGGCGCGGCCGCCTCCTTCTTCGGGCTCGCCTCCGACGAGCAGTTGGACTGGGTTCCTCCAACGGCCACCTGGGCAGCCGAGAACGCCGACGTGCGGATCGCGATCATGGCGGATGTCAACACGCGCGAGCTCTCCCGGGCGTCTCCCAAGCGGCAGGCCCGCGCGCAGAAGGCGCGGAAGCCGCTCATGGAAACCTCCATGCAGCGTGCGGCGAGCGGTGACTATCGCTGGGCGCTGACCCTCTTTCCGACGCACGCCTACGCGAGCGAGGCCGGAATGTCGCTCGCGGAGTACGAGGACTTCTACTACGAGGCCTGCCTGGCGACCGACCACGATCCGGTCACCGCCTGGCAGCGCCAGTCCGACGAGGTCCAGAGGATCACCGACTGGATGCAGGACAAGCAGGAGGTGCGCGTCACGGCACCCGGGACCGACATAACGCTCGGCGTCGCCGGCCGCACCTGGATCCCTTGCGTCGGCGAGCACAACATGCCGGACGGCGAGCTGTTCACCGGGCCCGTGGAGGACGCGGTGGAGGGTGAGGTGGCCTTCTCGTTCCCCGCGACCTACGGAGGGCGGGAGGTCTCGGGCGTCAGGTTCAGCTTCGAGAACGGGAAGATCGTCGATGCCTCGGCCGAGCAGGGGGAGGAGTTCCTGCACGAGATGCTGGATTCCGACGACGGCGCGCGCCGTCTCGGGGAGCTAGGCATCGGAACCAACTACGGCATAGGCACCGGCACCAAGGAGATCCTCCTCGACGAGAAGATCGGCGGGACGGTGCACATGGCGATCGGGATGAGCTACCCGGAGTCCGGCGGCAACAACGACTCAGCGGTGCATTGGGACATGGTGTGTGACCTCAGGGCCAACGGCGCGATCTCGGCGGACGGCGTCGGGCTACAGCGCGACGGAAAGTTCCTGGTCTAACAGGAGCGCGCCTTCGCCGGCGAGAGCGCCCTACTCATCCACCCGGTGCACGACGCCGGGCGCTGCGAGCGCCGCTACGTACATGTGCCCGATGCGTCCTCCCCGAAGGAGACGAGCTGCGTGCGTGGCAGGCTAGTCCGGTCGAGAGTCATCGGCTCGCCGTGGGCGTGCTGAGCCGCGCGGAGCGGATCTCGCCTGAGCAGAAGTCCCCGTAGACGTAGCGACCGGAGAGCGACTCTTCTGGGCGCCGTGCGCGAGCAGCCAAGGGAGGTGGCGGGTATGCGCTTCCGCGTCGACGGCGGGCCGTCCCGAGACATGGTCTGCGACTTTCGGACGGCGGCGCGATCACCGTCGACGGCGGCGAGCGACAGCGGGACGGCTTCGTCGTCGAGCGAGTGACGGAACGGTAGGTCCGCAGCGAGGCTGCTGCGCGCCTACGTAAGCGTCCCAAAAGAGCTTCGCTCGCGAGGCGCCCGCAATCATCTGACTCGGACTGACCTGCCCCGCCCTGGCAGGCGCCCTGCGGTTGCGACACACGGCGATAGCGCCATCGACGAGGGTGCTTCGTCACCACGAATACCGGCCCTAGCACCCGCCCTTCTGAGCCGCTACGGACCCTTCCCGGCGTTGTAGTGCTGCTGCACGGTTGCCGCGGACAGGGCGCCGTTGTAGACGGCCACCTCGTCGGCCTGTCCCTGCGTGAACTGGGCGTAGCTGCCGTTGCGCATCACGTGCCAGGACATGGTCGGGGCGGTGCTTCCCGCTCCGGTCCCGCCGTGCACTGGCTGACCGTCGAGGTAGAAGGCGACGCTGGGCCCGTCCTTGGTTGCCACGATGTGGTGCCACTGGCCGTCCCTAACGGAGGCCGTGGTACGACCCGTGTAGTAGGAAGTCCCGCCGAGTCGGTAGTTGAGGTTGCCACCGCTGTCGTAGGCCAGGATCCAGCCCGTGCCCCCGGTCGAGGTGCCGTCGCGCATGAGAGCGACGCCGTTCTGCCACTTGAACCAGCCCTCGAGTGAGCCCGAGGACGCGAGCGCCGGGCCGTTCGGGGTCAACTCGCCGCTTACGCCGTCGAAGCTGACCGACTTGTCCGCGTCCGTTGCCAGGGCGCCCTCCTCGCCCAGCGTGTAGCCGCCCAGGTAGGTCCCGGGGTTGGCTCCCGTCTCGTCGGCTGCGGTCGTTCCGCTCTGCTCTCCAAGCCGCCAGTAGCCGGCGAGACCGCTCGTGGCGAGCACGCTGCCACGGTACGTGGCCGTCGCCGTGAAGGTCTGGTCCGTGCCCGGCGTCGTCCCCGTGGCGTTTACCGCGACAAGGCGATAGTGATAGGTAGCGCCTGGAGTCAGATTGGTCACGTCGGCGCCCACCGAATGGCTCGCGTCGTCCGCCGGGGAAACCGTCTGATCGGGCGTCCTTGAGCCGTATGCCGTTGTGGTGCCGTAGTCGAAGTGATAGGTGGTCGTCTGGTTCACGGGATTCACCGTGCCGTTGAGGGTCGCCGAGGTATCGGTGATGGCGGTCGCACCGCCGGTTGAGACGACGGGGTTCGATGCCACCGTCACGGCGTCCTTGGGAAGCGGCAGACCCGACGCGGAGCTGCTGCGGTTCACGTAGGCGTCCCAGGCGAGCTTCGCTCCCCCGTCGGTGTAGTTGGAGTTCGTACGGCGCAGCCCTAGCCTTAGCCAGGCCGCCGTGGGGCTCGCGGCGGCGTCCTTGGCGTCGCGTAGCGCGTACCAGAAAACAGGGCCGAGGCTCCACTCTGAGCGGTGGGGAAGGAGCCCGTCGAGGAAGGCGTTGAGCCAGTCTCGCTGCGAGGGCTCGCTATCGAGCTCTTCGTTCGTGGAGGTGTTGGGGTTGTCGAGCGCGGTCGGGTGGCCGAACTCGTTGACCCACACCTGCTGTCTCGGCGCTCCGTTGCCACCCGTTCCCGCGTATTGCTTGAGCGTGCCGACTGTGCCGCCCACCGCGTTCACCCCGTTGCTCGCCGTCCAGTGGTAGCTATGCAGCGCCAGCGCGTCGAAGGAGTTCGGCCCGGCCGTCTGAATCACAGTCTTCAAGAAGCCGTCCGGGCTGATGCCGGTTCCCCCGTAAGCGAGGCCGCCTATTACGATGCGCGCGCCTGAGTCGACCCCGCGAAGCGTGCCGCGCACCACCTTGAGCAGCGCGGCGTATTGCACGGCGTCCGGCTGGTCCCAGAACTCGGTGATGTTCTCCTCGTTCCAGACCTCCCAGACCCGCGCGGGACGGGACTTACAGCCGCAGCTGGACCAGAAGGAGCCGTTCGGCCCGTAGCGGAGCGCAGCGGCCTTGGCAAAGCGGCCGAACTCCGTACGTTCCGCGTCGGTCGTAGGCGCCGAGTAGTCCCCTTCGGTCGGCATGTTGATCAGGACTGGTGCCAGCGTGATCCCCTTGAGTGCGGCCTGCTTCGCCAGCCTGTCGAGCGTGCCCCAGTTCGAGTAGTCGCCGCCGCTTAGTACCTGGGCCTGGTTGAAGCGGGCCCGGTACAGGCCGATTTTGCTCTTGTCCATGCGACCGAGATCGTCGATCCCGAGCTGAGTGTTGGCGAGCCCCTCGGCCTCCAACGCGTTGAGGCCGTACGCCGACAGCGTGGCCGAAGACGTGCCGCCCGGCGGAGCGGCTTGAGCGGTACTCGCCAGACAGAGCGTCAGCGCGAGGGCAAGAAAAAGCGAGCGAAGGGGGCGGGCAGGGCTCAGGTTCTCGAGCATAAAACCGATTTGGCGCGACGTAAACTCATTCCTGATGTCGGGACATTCGAAATGGGCATCGATCAAGCACAGGAAGAAGGCGGTTGACGCCAAGCGCGGCCAGCTCTTCACCAAGCTCGCGCGCGCGATCCAGGTCGCGGCACGCGAGGGCGGTGGCGATCTCGCCGGTAACCCCGCGCTCGGGCTGGCGATGCAAAAGGCCAAGGACGCCCGCATGCCGAAGGACAACATCGAGCGCGCCATCGCGAAGGGCACGGGCGCCGACACGGACGCCGAGGCGATCGAGAGCGTCCTCTACGAGGGATACGGGCCCGGCGGCGTGGCGATCCTGGTGGAGGCCCTCACCGACAACCGCAACCGCACGAGCGCGGAGGTGCGCCACGCGTTCACGAGGCACGGCGGGAGCCTCGGTGAGCCCGGCTCGGTCGCCTGGACCTTCGAGAAGAAGGGCCAGCTCGTGCTCGACGGCTCCCGCTACGGCGAGGACGACCTGATTGAAGCGATCGACGCGGGCGCGGAGGACGTCTCGCTCGACGGCGACGTCTGGGAAGTCGTGACGGCCCCCACCGACCTGGCGGCGGTCCGGGATGCGCTGGAGGCCGAGGGCCTCGAGCTGGACTCCGCCGAGCTCGTGATGCGGCCGACCACCCGCACCCCGGTGCAGGAGTCGCAGGTGGGAAATTTGATGCGGCTGATCGAGGAGCTCGAGGACCACGACGACGTGCAGGCGGTGAACGCCAACTTCGACGTCGATGCCGCCGTGCTGGAGCGCGTGGCGGCTGCCTGAGCTACCCCGGGTAGCTAAAGGGAAGCTCCGACTGGACCTCGCTTAGCCGCGGCGCGGTCGCGTCGCGTTCGGAGGGCAGCAGCTCGACGCCCCTCGGCCATTCGATCCCGATGTCGGGATCGTCGTACTTGATCCCCCGCTCGATCGACTCGTCGTAGTACGCCGAGCACTTGTAGATGACGTCGGCGCTCTTGCCCGTGACGCAGAAGCCATGCGCGAAACCGATCGGGCAGTAGAGCTGATGGAGGTTCTCGTCGTTCAGCTCGAACGCCTCCCATTGACCGAACGTGGGGGAGCCCTTCCGGAGGTCCACGACCACGTCCACGATCGCGCCGTACGCGCACCGCACCAGCTTCGCCATCCCGGGGCCGACCTGGAAGTGCATGCCACGGACGACACCGCGCCTCGAGCGGGAGTGGTTGTCCTGCACGAAGTCGTCGAAGATCCCGAGCTCCGCGTAGACGTTCTTGCGGTAGCACTCGTGGAAGAACCCGCGCGGGTCCCCGTGGACCACCGGCTCGACCAGGATGGGTCCTTGCAACCTTGTCTGGAGTGGCTGCATGAGCGGCGCAGCGTAAAGGCATCCGCCCGCGAACGCAGAATCAGGGCGTTGGTGGTTGTCCTCGGAATCGACCCCGGCACCGCCCATACGGGGTACGGCGTCGTCCTCTCGCGCGGGAGCGAGCTGGCGGCGCTCGACGGCGGCGTCATCGGCACGGGGCCCTCCGAGCCGCTCGAGCAGCGCCTGGCGCGGATCCACGCCCGCGTCTGCGACCTGATCTCCGACCACCGGCCAGACGCCCTCGCCGTCGAGGAGCTCTACTTCGGACAGAACGCCCGCACCGCCTTCGCGGTGGGGCAGGCCCGTGGGGTGGTGATGGTGGCGGCCGGGATCGCGGGCATCGCCTGCTTCTCCTACACGCCGCAGGCCGTCAAGCAGGCGGTGTGCGGGACCGGCGCGGCCCCCAAAGAGCAGGTCCAGCGGATGGTCGGGGCGCTGCTCGCGCTCCCCGAGCCGCCGGCGCCGAGCCACGCCGCGGACGCGCTGGCGGTGGCGATCTGCCACGCCAACGGGGCCGGGTTGCGCCACGCGCTTACGCCCTGCACATGACACGGGTCCCATACCGCGACACGCCGCGCCACACGGTTCTGCTGCACGAGGCGTTCGGCGACCACCAGGTTGCCAGCGTGTCGACCGAGACGGAGGCGCGGACGATCGGCGCCCGGCTGCGCACGCCGGCCCTCGACCCCGGCCGCAGCCTCGACCGCGTTCCCTTCTTCGGATCCGCCCCATCCGGAACTACCCGTGGGGCGGCAACGCGCTGGTCGTATGGGACATCGGCCGGCTGCGCGCGGGTGGCTTGGGCACACCGCCGCCGCCGACCACGAACACCCCGCCGCGTCTCGGTGTCGACCCGCACGCCATCACGGCCGCAGAGCCCGCGGCCGGCCCCCAGTTCTCGAGCTTCCTGAGGCTGGGTGGGGCGTTCGTGGACGTGTGTGGCACGAAACCGTGCTACGCGGCCGGCTGGACCGGGCCCTGAAGGGCGTCTGAGAAGGCGTCCGCCCCGCCGCGCAGAATCCGTTCACATGATCGCCTCGGTTCGCGGCCCCGTCATCCTGCGCCGGTCAGGCGAGGTCGTCGTCGAGGCGGCCGGTGTCGGCTATCGCCTCGCGGTGTCCGCCGAGACGCTGCGGGAGGTCCCCGCCGCGGGGGAGGAGGTCGAGCTGTACGCGCACCTGGTGCTCCGGGACGACGGCATCCAGCTGTACGGCTTCGCCTCCGAAACCGAGCGTGACCTGTTCCTCATGCTGATCGGGGTCCAGGGTGTCGGTCCGAAGGTGGCGCTGGCGGTCCTCTCCGGCGGCAGCTCGCGCGACCTCCTGAGCGCGATCGCCGCGGGCGACTCCGGGCGCTTCCAGGCCGTGCAGGGGATCGGCAAGCGAACCGCCGAGCGGATCATCGTGGAGCTTCGGGAGAAGGTGGCGGGCGCCGTGGCCGAGGAGATCGTGGTCCGTAGGACCTCCTCCGACGACCCCCGCTCGCTCGCTCGCGAGGGTCTCCTCGGCCTCGGCTTCGGTCAGCAGGAGGCGGAGGAGCTGCTCGACGACGCCGAGGGCGGCGCGCCGGAGGAGCTGATCGCGGCCGCCCTGAGGGCCGCCCGGTGAGCGGCATCCGCACACCCGGCATCGAGCGGCTGCACGAGCCGGGTGTCCTCCCGGCCGAGGAGGAGCTCGACCGCTCGCTGCGCCCCAGGCGGCTCTCCGACTTCGTCGGCCAGGCCGCCGTGAGGGAGCAGCTTGGGGTCTTCATCGAGGCGGCGCGGGGCCGCGGCGAGGCGCTCGACCACGTCCTCCTCGCCGGGCCTCCCGGGCTCGGCAAGACCTCGCTCGCCCAGATCATCGCGAACGAGCTCGAGGTCGAGTTCGTGGCCACGGCGGGGCCGGCGCTCGAGCGCAAGGGTGACGTGGCTTCCTACATCACCGCCCTCGAGCCGCGCTCGGTGTTCTTCCTCGACGAGATCCACCGCCTGCCCCGGGCGCTCGAGGAGACCTTCTACCCCGCCATGGAGGACCACCGGCTGCCGATCACCGTCGGCCAGGGGGCGGGCGCGAGGGTCGTGACGCTCGACCTCCCCCCGTTCACCCTCGTGGGGGCGACCACTCGCACCGGTCTTCTCACGACACCGCTCCGCGACCGCTTTGGCGTCACCCACCGGCTCGACCTGTACTCGCCGGAGGACCTGGGACGCATCGTCAGGCGCTCGGCCAGCATCCTCGAGGTCGAGATCGACGACGCCGGCGCCAACATCATCGCCGCTCGGGCACGCGGCACCCCGCGGGTCGCCAACCGGCT
The DNA here is from genome assembly GCA_046729895.1 of Actinomycetota bacterium. Classification (GTDB taxonomy): domain Bacteria; phylum Actinomycetota; class Thermoleophilia; order Solirubrobacterales; family Thermoleophilaceae; genus DASXBA01. The sequence continues at coordinate 1,712 of JBKPHP010000118.1, read as the reverse complement.
GCTGAAGCGCGTCCGCGACTTCGCCGAGGTGCGCGGCGCCGGTCGGATCGACGCCGCCGTGGCCCGCGAGGGGCTGGAGCTGCTGGAGGTCGATGAGCAGGGCCTCGACAGGCTCGACCGCGAGATCCTGCGGGCTGTGTGCGAGAAGTTCGGAGGCGGCCCCGTGGGGTTGTCCACGCTGTCGGTGGCCGTGGGCGAGGAGCCCGACACGATTGAGGACGTTTACGAGCCGTACCTCCTCCAGCGCGGTCTGCTGATGCGCACACCCCGGGGCCGTGTCGCCACGGAGCTGGCGTTCGCGCACCTCGGCCTGGAGCGGCGGGAGACCGGTCAGCGCCTGTTCTAGTGGCAGCGCCTATCCAAAATGTCGGAAGCGTCCTGCTTTCAGGGGCCTATGGCCCCAAAGGCAGCACGGTAGAGCGGGAAATGGCCCGGATCGCTCGGTGCGGCTGATGGGGTGGCTCTCGAGCTCACGGGCACGAGCTGGTTCTCCACGTACGCAGTGTGGTTCGCACCCTAGCCTTTGCCGCGTTCCTCGGCGCCTACGGGCACCAAGATCGGCATTCCCTCCCCGCTGGGGATGCCGAAGAGGCGCCTGGAGAGCGCGCAGCGCTAGCTCAGAGTAGGTACCCAGCGGTGCTCGGGCGGCCGCGCTAAGCCCGGTTTGCGGGTTCGGCCGGCCGCAGCGCCCCGGCCGCGGGCGTGTAGACGCTCTCGTGCCCGTCGTCCCAGCTGATGCGGTAGCGAGGAGAGGGCGGCCCGTGCACGACCTCCTCTATGACGCCCGTGCGGGGCGGTCGATCGGTCGACTCGGACTCGACCTGCACGCGATCTCCGGTCTTCAGCTCCATGCCGTCACCTCCAGACTTGCCTTCCGTAGCGTGATAGCAGAAACCGCCGACCCCGGCCAGGAACCCGACTACCCTGCGGCGCGCCTCGACAGGTGCAATCATGAGCGAGAGACCCGATCCAGCGAGGTGGTGGCCATGTGTCACAAGTGGTTCGCGCGCAGGGAGAGGTGGCGCGAGGAGCGCTTCGACGAGGAGCTCCGATATCTGCTCGACGAGCGTGAGGTCTCCGAGCCTCCCGCGACCGTTGTCGAGCACAAGGACGACGAGGAGCCCGCCGAGCCGGAGCGCGTCGAGGCCGCCACGCGCATATAGGCCCGCGCGTATAGGACCGGGCGCTGGCGAGGGCAGCCCGCTAGCTAATCGAACTGCTGTTCCTCGGTGCTGCCCTCGACCGCGGTCGTCTCCACGTCGCCGCCCGCGATCACCTGGGCGACCTCGTCGAAGTAGCCGGCGCCAACCTGGCGCTGGTGCTTGGTGGCCGCGTAGCCGGCGTCCTCGGCGGCGAACTCCCGCTCCTGGTGCTGGGCGTACGCGGTCATGCCGCCGTCTCGGTAGCCCCGTGCCAGCTCGAACATCGAGAAGTTGAGGGTGTGGAAGCCGGCGAGCGTGACGAACTGGAACTTGTAGCCCCACTCCGCGAGCCGCTCCTGGAACGAGCCGATCTCGTCCTCGCTCAGGGTCTCCTTCCAGTTGAAGGACGGTGAGCAGTTGTACGCCAGCGGCTTGCCCGGGGATCGCTCGTGCACGGCGGCAGCGAAGCGCTCGGCCTCCTCGAGGTCGGGCTCCTTGGTCTCGCACCACAAGAGGTCGGCATACGGGGCGTACGCCAGGGCGCGCGAGATCGCCTGATCCAGGCCGGCG
>JBKPHP010000117.1:0-16388 GCA_046729895.1 Actinomycetota bacterium | reverse complement strand
GCGCGCGTCGCGTGCGGGACGAGGAGAGGCGACTCGCCGAAGAGGTCGCCGAGCTGCGCGCGCCGCTCGGCCCCCGTTCCGGGGGGTCTCCGTGTGGTGTTGCGGGCGCCACTACTCGAGACACCGGGCGACCTTTGACTCGGTGTCCAAGACCCCGGGAAGCTCGGCGATTCGATCGATGACCGAGTCCATCGCGGCTATGTCGTCGCCCTCGACGATCGCCACGATGTCTGGCGTCCCGAAGAGCGCGTCGGCGCGGACAATGCCGTCGAGTTTTCGGATCTCTCGCACCAGGCGCTTCGGACCGGGGTTCTCGGTGTCGACGAACACGTAGGCCCAAACTCTCTCCATGGCTCGGAACCTACAGGCGCCGCCGAAACGCCTCGCGGTCCCGCGAGCAAGGAGACAGCTAGATGATCGATTCCCTATTGCCGCACACGGATGACGACCCAGATCGGCGCTGGATGGCCCCCCCTCCTCGCCGATAGAGCTGCTAGCGGCGTCGTCGGCGGGCGTCGCCCAGCTTGATCCGGCCCCGCGCCCGCAGGCACGCCAATTTGGAATCGATCATCTAGCCAGGCCTGATGCCTAGTAGCCCGACAGATCGCTTGACGCCCTCGGTTATGAGCGTGTCCACGATGCGCTGCGTGCTGATCAGAACGCGGGCGCCGCAGTCCGGGCACTTGGTTGCGATGTCCCCGCTCAGGGTGGTGTCGCTCGTGATGGCGTGGCCGCGCCTGCACACAGCGGCGGGCATGTAGCGGCTCTGCTCGGACTCGTACACCATCGGCTGTCACTGGGGCGCATAGTGGGGCGCACCCCCTCCCGGCCCCACCGAACCCCCCAGTTGCGGGGCTTCTTCGAGTACCGCCACCGGGGAGTCAGGCCTGGGCGCGGAGCCAGCCGTGGGGGAGTCAGCCCTGGGCGGCGCGCTCCGCCACATCGACCGGGACCGGGTCGGGCGGGAGCGGAACATCGGGGGTGCGTGCGATGCTGGCCGCCAGCACCACGAGGTGGATCCCCGGCGCAAAGCGGGGAGGGCGGCCGTCGTCGCGACCCTCCGCGACGTGCCGGCGCCGCTCTTCGAGGAGAGCGAGAACGGAACTGCAGACGGCGGCCTGGGGCGCGTCGTCGCCAACCTCGCACGCGAGCCGCGTGAGGGCGAGCACTTCGTGGGGCTCCCGCCGGACCATCATCTGGCCCACGGCGCTCATCAGCAGGCCGTAGACCCGGTCGAGCAGGGGGTCACGCGGGAGTGACTCCGCCCCGGGCGCCGGGCCGAGATCGAGCGGCTCTTCTCCCGCGAGCAGCCGTTCCACCTGCCCGCCCGTGAGGCCGCGCACCTGTTCCGGCGAGAGTCCCGTCTGAAGCGAGTAGCGCATCGCCAACGTGAGCGCGAACGCGGGTGTGGCGTACGGGGCGTCGCTGCCGAAGAGGACCTGCCCGGGCGGGACCAGCGCCAGTAGAGCCAGCAGGTCGGCCGGCGCCCACCACGACGTGTCGAAGAACAGGTTCGCGTGGTCGCGTGCCGGTCGCCAGATCCAGGCCAGGTCGCAGATGCCGGCGTGAGCCAGGATCAGCCTGGCGTCTGGAAAGCGGCCGCAAAGGTCGAGCGCGTGCCGCCCGAGCGCCGGGATGCCCCGTCCCGCGTGGCAGAGGATCGGGACGCGGCGCTCCTCGGCGAGCGCGAACACATCGGGCAGGGCCGGGTGATCGAGCGTGAAGCCCTCCGCCCGGGGATGGAGCTTGAGGCCTGCCGCGCCGGCATCGAGGCAACGCTCCGCCTCCGCGACCGGCTGGACACCCGGGTCCAGCCGGCAGAAGGCGGTGAGCCGGCCACCCGACTCCTTTGCCACCGCGAGGACGCGGTCGTTCGCGGGCGAGTAACCGTCCGGCTCGTGCATCGCGAAGACGACCCCGCGGGCGCCCGCCGAGTCGAGAGCCTCCAGCAGCTGCTCGGGGCTGCAGCGGTAGCCGTCAGGGTCGTTGGCGCCGATGTGCGTGTGGACGTCGAAGGGATCGAGCCCGGGAACCTCGTCCCGCAGCCGGTCGAGCCACGGCCGAATCGGCGCGTCCGAGAACACCAGGCCAGACTACCCCGGCGCCATACGCGCTGACGGAGCGGCGAAGGAATCGAACCTTCCGAGCGCAGCGAAGAAGAAGGACAGGAAGGAGATCGTTCACTTAGAGGTGGCGAAGTGGCGAGACCGTCGTTCAAAGGAACATCGCCTATGGCGACCGTCGCGGGTCGAGCATCTGGTCGAAGAGACGCACAAAGCCAGGAGGAGGGAGGCCGGACCGTGAACCCCTACGTCGAGGCACCCACGATCCCCGCAGGCATGACGGTGGCCGGGTACCGGAACCGTCGGCTGCCCCGCTCCAAGCCGCTCCCGCTTCACTTGGCCTGGTTCCTCTTGCACCACCTCGGCGTCCGCCCAGAGCACGCGGGCGGTCCGGCCAGGCTCCAGGTCCGCCGGGGCGATTGCGAGCGGGCCGAAGGCAAGTTCGAGGAGGTGGACCCGGCGGAGGTCGGGGACGTGGCAGAACGTTAGAGCTCGCTCCCTGGTGGCCGGTAGGCCTCCGAAACCCTGGTTCGGGGAGCGCGACAGGCGGGCGGCGGTTGTTCCCCTTCCTAGTGCCGCCGCCCGCCGCCTTTCGGGACACGTTCGGGACGCTCCCGTCCGCAAGCCCGAATGCCCCCGCCGCGTAAATTCGGATTCCGCTCTGGATCGCACGGAGCGGCGAAGGAATCGAACCTTCCAAGCGGAGGGCTGCTCCGCCCCAACGGCTTTGAAGGCCGTGTGGGCCACCAGACCCCTGCCGCTCCGCGCGTGATGCTACGCGCCGCGCTGCGTCCGCCGGGCGTCGATCGCGAGCTATTCGTTCAGCAGGCGGGCGGAGTGGAGCGAGATCACCGCGAGCCCCTGGTTGAGGTAGAGACGGTGGGCAGGCCGTGCTCCAGCGCGCCCTTGACCGCCGCGTCGACGGCGTTCAAACGGTACAGGGCGAGCGCCTCGGCGGAACCGAAGCGCCGTCCCGGAAGGCCGTCGGCACCGTGGTGGGCGAGGAGGCAATGCGAGAGGGAGAGCAGCTTGCCCTCCGGGAAGGAGCCCAGCCGAGCCGCCCGTGAGGCGAGCAGCTGCTGCCCGAGGAGCAGGTGCCCGAGCATGGCGCCCGCCTCGTTCGGGGCGATCTCGGCGCCCAGCTCGAACTCCCGCGTCTTGCCGACGTCGTGGAGGATGGCAGCGGAGAGGAGGAGGTCGGAGTCGAGTCGCGGATGTAGCTCGCAGGCCTCCTGTGCCAGCATCGTGACCGCCACGGTGTGCTCCAGCAGCCCGCCGAGATAGGCATGATGGCCGGCCCGCGTGCAGGGCGCCCGGCGAAGCTCCGCGCGGAAGCGGCCGTCTCCCAGGAACGCGTCGAGGAGAGCACGATAGTCCCGGTCGTAGACGTCGCGGGCGAGGTGCTCCAGGAAGCCGTCGAGCTCATCCAGGTCCCTGTAGGCGACGGGCAGGAAGTCTCGGGGGTCCGCGGCGTCTTCGGCCCGCCGGACCGTCCGCAGCTCCACCTGCAGCTCGCCGCGGAAGCGCTCCACGCGGCCTGTCACCCACACGAGGTCGCCGCGCTCGAACTGCCCCGAGAGGTAGTCGACCTCGCGAAAGCCGCGGGCCGGGATGGAGCCGCTCCGGTCGCGCAGCTCGACCGCGAGGTAGGGCGACCCGTTCCTGGCCGTGAGCCGGTCCTTGCGAGAGCAGGCGAACGTGCCCTCGAGCTCCTCTCCGGGGCGCAGCTCGGCGACTGTGGTGCGGTCCCCGACGGCCGTCTCCACGCACTGCATCTTGAGCGTGACTCCGGACGCCGCTGTGTGCCGACTCCTCCACTCGGGTACCGTGAGAGGCGCGATGGCGGACGTGATCTGGAGCGAGAGACCCAAGCTCCGCGCTCCCGTGATGGTGTGCGCGTTCAAGGGCTGGAACGACGCAGGCGAGGCGGCCACGGCCGCGCTGTCGTTCATACATGGCAGGTTCGAGTGCAGCGAGGTCGCTCGCATCGCTCCCGAGGAGTTCTTCGACTTCACCGCCGTACGCCCCACCGTGCGCCTGACCGAGGGCCGGACGCGCACGATCGAGTGGCCCGCCAATTCGATATCCGCTGCCGAGGTCCCCGGTGCGGAAGGCGACCTCGTGATGCTCCAGGGCGTCGAGCCCTCATTGCGCTGGGGGCGCTTCACGGAGGCAATCGTCGACGTTGCCAGCGAGCTGGGCGCGCGGATGGTGATCACCCTGGGGGCTCTCCTGGCGGATGTGCCCCACAGCCGACCGGTCACGGTCACGGGGATCGCGTCCGACGAGTCGCTCGTCGAGAAGCTCGGCTTCGAGCGCACGAGCTACGAGGGCCCGACCGGGATCGTGGGCGTGCTCCACCACACCTTGGCGAAGGCGGGCATGACTTCCGCCAGCTTCTGGGCCTCGGTCCCGCACTACGTGGCGGCTGCGCCCAACCCCAAGGTCGCGCTGGCGCTCCTGCGCGCGTTCGAAGGGACAGCGGGCGTGGCCGTGGAGGCGACCGAGATGGAGGAGGCCGCGGAGAGCTACGAGCAGCAGGTCAGCGCAGCGGTGGCCAGCGATCCGGAGGTCAAGGCGTTCGTGGAGCGGCTGGAGAACGCCATGGACGAGGTCCAGTCCGAGACCTCCTCGGAGGAGCAGATCCCCTCGGCCGACACGATCGCGAGGGACTTCCAGCGCTTCCTCCGTCAGCGCGGACCGAACGGTCCGGAAGGCCCCGCGTAGTCGCGTCCCGGTAGACCGCTCGCAGCGTGTCCGAATATCGTCAGCAGGCCCATCTCGATGCCCCGCTGGAGGTGGTGTGGGAACTCGTCGGCACGCCGCGCCGCTACCCGGAGTGGTGGCCGCGGGTGGTCGAGGTGCGGGGCGAACGGTTCGAGGAGGGTGACGAGTACGCGCAGGTGACGAAGGACCCGACCGGGACCGTGGAGTCGAGCTTCTTGCTCGAGCGGCGCGACGACATGCGCGAGATCCGGATGAGCTGCCAGTTGACGGGCTCCTATGCCCATTGGCTGCTCACGCCCGCCCAGGGCGGCACCTTCGTCGAGTTGGAGATGGGCATGGAGCCCAGGGGGCTCGGCCACCGGCTGTTCGACCTGACGATCGGGAAGCGCTACTTCCGAAGCTGGAGCGAGCAGTCCCTTGCGGCCCTGAACGAGGCCGCCCGCGCTCCGCTTACTTCTCGGCCGCCGGGCAGATGATCCGGTAGTCGCAGAAGGAGCACACCTCGTAGGAGGGCTTCGGCTCGAACTCCTGCTTCATGATCCCGTCCGCGATCTCGGTCACGGTGGCCTTGACCCGCTCCAGCTCCTCCGGTGAGTGGTCCACCGGAACCTTCTCGCCGGTCAGCACGAAGAAGTAGCTCTGAGCGGAGGTATCGAGGCGCCATGACTCACGGGCCCCGATCTGGTAGAGCGAGAGCTGCACGTCCTCGCGCAGCTCGGCCTCGCTCTTCGCCTTGCCGGTCTTGTAGTCGATCAGCTCGTATGAGCCATCGGGACGGCGGTCCACCCGATCTACCCGTCCCCGCAGGAGATGGTCGCCCAGCTTGAAGGCAAAGCTGCGCTCGAACCAGACCGGCTCGGCCTCGCTCGCCCGGTCCTCGTTCCAGTAGCGCTCGAGCGCCTCGACGGCTCGCCCATGGAACTGCCGCTCGTCGTCCGAGTCGCCGAAGCCCGCGCGCCGCCACGATGCCTCGAACAAGTCCATCAGCTGCTCCAGCGAGCCGCCGCCGGCCGAGTGGAAGCGCTCCAGGACCTGGTGCAGGACGATCCCGAAGCGCTGGTGGATGGTCGGCTCCTGCGGGATGCGGAATACGCGCGCGAACTTGTACTTGAGCGGGCAGATCCGGTACATGTCGATGTCGGATGCCGACAGCATCAGCCCCCCGCCGCGACGGGGGATGAAGGGATCGAGCGAGGGTTCGGATCCGTTCTCGGCGGCCACGGGACGGTGCGCCGCTTCTCGCCCGGTGTCGAGCAGCCAGTCGTCGAGCGCGGAGCCGGCCATGATCTCCCGCTGCTCGCGGGTGGCGACCTGGCCGAGGATCTCGTTGACCGCCGTGAGCGCGTCGCCGACGTCCTGTCCCTCCTTCGCCCGCGCGATCAGCGCCGCCACCTTCAGGAGCTCCAGGTAGCGGGCCACCGCCTGATCCACGTCCAGGTAGGTGTCGAGGCGCATCTCTCCCAGCCGCCCGCCGACGCTCGCGACCGTGTCGAGCAGCTCGTCGCGCAGGATCCGGAAGGTGGAGTGCAGCCCCTCCGCCGGGCCGAACAGCTCCTCGTCGAAGACTTCTTCCCCGGCCTGAAGCGCCCGGCGCGCCTCCTCGTAGAACGGCGACGGGCGCGGCGTGGCGCCGACCGCGCCACCCTCCGCCCAGGCCAGCACGAGCGACTTGCGGGCGCGCGTCATGGCCACGTGCAAGAGCCGTCGCATCTCGGCCTCGTGCAACTCCCGCCCGCCGGCCTCCGGCAGGGACTCCTTCAAGAGCTCGTCCGGAACGTCGCGCCGGCGCCGCCAGGGGCCCGGCATCCTCGAGGCCGACAGCCCCAGAACGAAGACGTGATCGAACTCCAATCCCTTCGCGGCGTGCATCGTCATCACCTGTACCGCCGGAGTCGCGGTCGGCGACACGGCCTCCTCCTCGCGCAGCCCGGACTCCGCCACGGCGCACAGGTAGCGCGTGAAGTCGCGCACGGTGGCCTGCGGCTCGCGCCGCATGTAGCCCGTCGCGAGCTCCGAGAGCTTCGCGATGTTGCGGAGCCGCTCGACCGTGTCGGCTTGGGTTGCGAACACCTGCTGCCGTCGCAGCCCGATCCGCTCGATCAGCCTCAGCACGAAGGCGTCCGGGCGGCGGTCGTCGAAGGCGCCGGTGGCGGAGCGGTAGAGGCGAAGGAACGACTGCGCCCGGTCGCGGCCCTCCTGGGAGAGTTGCGGCCCCTCGAGCGCTGCGGCGATCGCCGACGGCATGTCCAGCTTCCGCCTCCTGGCGAGCTGGGTGAGCCGCGCGATGTCGACCGAACGCAGCTCGATCGGGGGGCGCGAGAGGGCGCGGACCACCGCCCCTGAGTCGTTCGGGTCGGCGAGCAGGCGCAGCCACGCCAGCACGTCGCGCACCTCGGCGCGCTGGAAGTAAGCGGCCGAGCCCACGAGCCGGAACGGCACCGCCCGCTCCTCTAGTGCCGAGGCGATCACCTGACCCTCGTTCTTGACAGAGCGCACCAGCACGCAGACCTCGCTCGGCGTGACCCCCTCCTTCACGAGGAGGGCCTCGGCCTCCGCGGCCAGCGCCTGCGCCTGGGCGCGCTCGGAACGGCAGCGCCAGAAGCGCACGCGGCCCCCCTTCACGCCCGTGAGGCGCTTCTCGATGCGGGCCGGCGACCGCTCGACCACGGCGTGGGCCGCGTCGAGGATGTTGCGGCCCGAACGGTAGTTTCGCTCGAGTCGCAGGACGGTCGCCTTCGGGAACTCGCGCTCGAAGTCGCGCAGGTTCTTCTCGGAGGCGCCACGGAATCGGTAGATGGCCTGGTCGTCGTCGCCCACGACCGTGACGTTCTCGTGCTCCTCGACGAGCAGGCGCAAGAGCATCCCCTGGGCGAAGTTGACGTCCTGGTACTCGTCGACCAGGACGTGGCGGAAGCGCCGCGACACGCGTTCGCGAACGTGCGGCTTCTCATGCAGCATGCGGAAGGCGCGCACGATCAAGTCGCCGAAGTCGAGGGCGCCACGGTCGGCGAGCAGCCGGTCGTGATCCGCGTAGAGGCACGCGAACTCGAGCTCGCGGGCGGCGCCGGCGCGCGACGCGTCGTCGCGGTCGCCCGCCTCGTCGATGAGCCGCTCGGCGTAGGCGCGGTAGTCGGCGCAGGAGACCATCTCGTCCTTCAGCCGGTCGATGCGCGAGACGAAGCTGGCGAGCAGAGGAGCGGGGTTGCCCCGGATCTCGTGATGGCGGATGGTCAGCTCCTCGATCCGCTCTAGCAGCAGGGCGAGTCGGTCCGCCGGCGTGACCGGCGAGAAGAAGGGATCGAGGCCGACCTCTAGCGCCTCCTCGGCCAGCAGGCGCGAACAGAAGGAGTGGAAGGTGGCGACGTGGAGGTCCTCGTATGGACCATCGATCAGAGTCTCGAGCCGCTCACGCATCTCGGCCGCGGCGGGCGACGAGAACGTGAGCGCGAGGAGCTCGTCGGGTGCCACGCCCTGCTCCACCAGCCACGCGAAGCGCGCCGTTACGGCGCGTGTCTTTCCGGTGCCGGCACCGGCCACCACCAAGAGGGGACCTGCGGGGTGCGTCACGGCCCTGAGCTGGGAGCGGTTCAGGCCGTCGAGCGGTCCGGGCATCCCCGCCTAGGATACGCCGCCGATGCCCGCCTCCCCGGCACCGGATGGGCCGGACTGGCTCGCGGTCTGCAGGCGCGCGGCCGAGCGCGTGCGGGCCTCGCTCGAGCGCTATCCGACCGCCGCCGAGCGAGGTGTGGAGACCGGGCGCGGCGAGGGCGGCGATCGAACTCTCGTCATCGATCGCGCGGCCGAGGACGCCGTTCTCGCCCAGCTCGAGGCCACGGCGGTGCCGCTGACGATCGTCTCCGAGGAGAGGGGTGAGGTGGCACTGCATGGAGGCGGGCCGCTCCAGGCGGTGGTCGACCCGATCGACGGCTCCCTCAACGCCAAGCGCGGCCTCCCGTACGCCTCGGTGTCGATCGCGATAGCGGATGGCGCCACGCTCGACGACGTCAGCTTCGGCTACATCGCGGCCCTCGACCCCGAGCTCGAGTGGTGGGCGACTCGCGGCGAGGGGGCGTTCGCCGGCGGCGAGCGCCTCCTGCGGCTCGAGCCCGGCCCGCTGGAGGTGCTCGGCCTCGAGACGGCGCGGCCGCACCTGGTGGCCGACGCATCCGCCGCGATCGCCGGACTCGACGCCCGCCGCATCCGGGCGCTGGGCTCGGTGGCGGTGACGCTCGCATTCGTGGCCGAGGGGGCGCTCGACGCGATGCTGAGCCTCCGCGACGTGCGCTCGGTCGATGCCGCCGCCGGCGCGCTCATCGTCCGGGAGGCGGGCGGAGCCGTGGTGTTCCCCGAGGCCGGCGAGGCGCCCTCGCTCGGCCTGGAGATGCGCTCGCGAGTGATGGCGGCACGCGACCCCGGGCTGCTCAGGAGGCTGCTGGAGACGTTCCCGGTGGATTAGCCGTCGCCGAGAAGGGGAACCGGGGGGCGCATGGCACGGCTGAGGCGAGCCGACTGCTCGGAGCCAGGCATCCGCCGCCGGCGGCGCGGGAGGGGCTTCGAGTATCTCGACAGCGACGGCGAGCGGGTAACGGAGCCGAGCGTGCTGGAGCGAATCCGCGAGCTACGCGTCCCGCCCGCCTGGGAGGACGTCTGGATCTGCCCGTACCCCTTCGGTCACATCCAGGCCACCGGCGTGGACGCCGCGGGGCGCAAGCAATACCGCTACCACGACCTCTGGCGGGAGCGGCGGGACTGCGAGAAGTTCGACTCGATGGTCGAGTTCGCGTACGCCCTGCCGCGCCTGCGGCGCAGGGTGGCCAAGGACCTCAAGCGCACCGGCGCCGGGCAAGAGCGCGTGCTGGCCTGCGCGGTGCGCCTGCTCGACCGCGGTTTCTTCCGCATCGGCTCGGAGGACTACGCCGAGGAGAACGACACGTACGGGATCGCGACGATGCGCCGTCGGCACGCGACCGTCTCCGGCGACGTCGTGACCTTCGACTACGAGTCGAAGGGGGGCAAGCGCCGGGTGCAGTCGATCGGCGATCCAGAGGTGGCCGCCATCGTGCGCACGCTGAAGGACCGTCGCGGCGGTGGCGACGATCTGCTCGCCTCCAAGCGCAGGGGTCGCTGGGTCGACGTCCGCTCGCAGGACATCAACGAGTACGTGAAGGCCGCCAGCGGCGGCGACTTCACCGCCAAGGACTTCCGCACCTGGAGCGCGACCGTGCTCGCGGCGGTGGCGCTCGCCGTCTCGGGAGAGGCCGCGTCGGGCTCCAAGGCGGGCCGCCAGCGTGCCAAGGCGCGCGCCGTCAAGGAGGTGGCCCGCTATCTGGGCAACACCCCGGCCGTGACGCGCGCCTCCTACATCGACCCGCGCGTGTTCGACCGCTTCGACGGCGGCCTGACCATCGGGGGCGTTCTCCCCGAGCTCGCCGAGGACGTGAGCGCCTGGCCGGACCTCCAGCGCGCGGTGGAGGAGGCTGTCCTCGACCTGATCGCCGGCGAGCGCGGCTCGCCCGCGCTGGAGAAGGTCGCCTAGGACCTATCCCACTTGGACGCACGTCCGGATGCGTCCCAGTACGGTCGCTGGGCCCTTAGTCGTCGTCCGGCGTCTCCGGGCCTTCGGATCGGGCTGGGGAGCGTCAGGGGGCGACGGCGCCGGCTGCTCCGGCGGGGCCGGGGCGGGAACCCCTGTGGTCATGCCGGATGGCTGCCCGGGACGGGTCCCGGCCAAACGGGTCGGCGCTTGCGACCGGAGCCCGCGGGTCGCGGCGGTGTCCGGAGCTCGATCGCGCGGGCCTGCCCGAGGGATGTGGGGTGTTTCGAGGCGGGCACTGCGGGGGAAACGTGGGGCTCGTGCCCCCGGCCGCGATCCTCGACGTCGACGGCACCCTCGTCGACACGAACTACCAGCACGCGCTCGCCTGGTATCGCGCCTTCCGGCAAAACGGGATCGTGCTTCCCATCTGGCGGATCCACCGCCACATCGGCATGGGTGGGGACCAGCTCGTGGAGGCGCTCACCAGCGAGCAGGTGGAGGAGGAGCAGGGCGACCAGATCCGCGCTGCCGAGAGCCCTATCTACCTGGAGATGATCCACGAGGTGGAGCCCCTGGAGGGAGCGAAGGAGCTGGTCGGCGATCTGAAGGAGCGCGGGCATCCGGTCGTGCTCGCCAGCTCGGCGAAGCCGGACGAGGTGGACCACTACCTCGACCTGCTGGAGGCCCGTCACCTCGCGGATGGCTGGACCACGTCGGCGGACGTCGAGACCACCAAGCCCGAACCCGACCTCGTGGCCGCGGCTGTCGACAAGGCCGGTGGCGGCGAGGCCGTCATGGTGGGCGACTCGGTCTGGGACTGCGAGGCCGCGGGCCGCGCCGAGGTTCCCACCGTCGCAGTCCTGACCGGCGGCTTCTCGGAGCAGGAGCTCCGCGACGCCGGCGCGTTGCAGGTCTTCGACTCGATCGAGGCGCTGCGCGCGGCGCTCGACGAGACGCCACTCAGTCGTTAAGGCCGCGCCTCGCGAGGAACGTCCTATACATCCAGCGTTCCCTGTTCAGGCGGATAGAGGAGCCGGCCCTCCGCGAGGACCGCGAACGGCGTCAGCTCGTGGCGCTCGGAGCGGCCGCGACCATCCAGGTGCAGCACCTCCAGGTCCCGCGTCAACAGCACGTCCGAGAGCAATCTGCGGTGGCAGCGCCACCACTGTGCCTCCGCACACATCACCGCGGTGCGACGGCCCTGAGCGAGCTCGATCAGCCGGCCCACGGCGTCGCGGAACTCAGCCGACTCCATGTGATCCGCATAGCCCCGGAACTGGCCCACTTGCCAGCCGCCGTTGGGCGAGCCCGGAACAGGGTCCCGGCGGCCGCCCAGCGCCTCCATGTGCAGGTAGTCGATCCCTACCTGCGAGAGCGCGCGGTGCAGCTCCGAACGGTTGAACCACGGGAAGCGCCGGGAGCTCGGGAAGCGCCGCACGTCCACCAGCAGCTCGATCTCGGGGCCAGCGAGCAGGGCGACGAAGGCGTCGGGCGCGTGGGTCGAGTGGCCGATCGTGAAAATGGAGGTCATGGCGAAGAAGCTAGGGCGCTACGAGGAGAAAAGGGACTTCCAGCGCACTCCCGAGCCGCGCGGCGGCGATGGCAGCGGGGACGGCGCCCGCTTCGTCGTCCAGGAGCACGACGCCACCCGGCTGCACTGGGACCTGAGGCTCGAGCACGACGGCACGCTCGCCTCCTGGGCCGTGCCGCGCGGGATCCCGGCGCACCCCGACGAGAACCGCCTGGCGGTGCGCACGGAGGACCATCCGCTCGAGTACCTCGAGTTCGAGGGCGAGATCCCCGAGGGCGAGTACGGCGCCGGCACCATGACGGTCTGGGACCGGGGCAGCTACGAGCCCGAGAAGTTCCGCGGCGACGAGGTGATCGCCGTCTTCCACGGCGAACGCGTGCGGGGTCGCTACGCGCTGTTCCGCACCCGGGGCGACGACTGGATTATCCACCGCATGGACCCTCCGCAGGATCCGAACTACGAACCCATGCCCGAGCAGATCGCGCCGATGAAGGCGCGCACGGGCTCGCTACCGCGCGACGACGGCGCCTGGGGCTACGAGGTCAAGTGGGACGGGATCCGTGCGGTGATGTTCATCGACCACGGGCACCTGACCCTGCAGGGACGCAACTTCAGCGACTTCACGCCGCGCTACCCGGAGCTACGCGAGCTCGCCCGGAGCCTTGGCGCCTTCCGCATCGTGCTGGACGGCGAGGTCGTCGCCCTCGACGAGGAGGGGCGCCCAAGCTTCGAGCGGCTCCAGTCACGGATGCACCTGGCCTCGGACTCCGCGGTGAGGCGCCGCATGCGGGACATCCCGGTCACATATGTGATCTTCGACCTCCTCTACCTGAACGGGCATACGACGATGGCGCTTTCCTACTCGGAGCGGCGTCGTCTGCTCAGCGAGGTCGAGCTCCAGGGTGCGTACTGGCGGACCCCGGCGCACCACGAGGGCGACGGCGCCGCCCTGCTTAGGGCAACCAAGGAGCTGGGCGTGGAGGGCATCGTCGCCAAGAAGCTCGACTCCCCCTACGAGCCGGGCCGGCGCAGCTCCTGCTGGCTGAAGATCAAGAACGTTCGAACCCAGGACGTCGTGATAGGCGGCTACGTCCCAGGCGAGGGCAAGCGCGGGGGTCAGCTGGGCGCGCTCGTCGTCGGCTATTACGACGACGGGCAGCTTCGCTACGCCGGGAAGGTGGGCACCGGCTTCAGCGAGCAGACGCTGGCGCACCTCTCGCGGGAGCTTCGGCAGCTCGAGCGACCCGAGAGTCCCTTCGGGGGCCGCCAGCCGCCGCGCGACACGGTGTTCGTGGAGGCCCGCCTCGTCGCGCACGTCGAATTTCGGGAGTGGACGAGGAGCGGCACGCTCCGCGCTCCCTCGTTCAAGGGCCTGCGGCCCGACGTGGACCCCGCCGAAGTGGGGCGCGAGCCGCAAGTATCCGCCCGCTAGCCGCGTCCCGAGGAGCAAGCTGAGTACTGTTTGTGGACCATGCCACGCGCAATCTGGAGCGGTGCGATCAGCTTTGGGCTGGTCAACATCCCCGTAAAGCTCTACAGCGCGGTCCAGCGCAAGACCGTGCGCTTCCACCAGCTCGACCAGGAGGACAAGCAGCGCATCCAGCAGAAGCGGGTCAACCCGCGCACGGGCGAGGAGGTTCCCTACGAGAACCTCGTCAAGGGTTACGAGATCGGCCCGGACCGCTACGTGGTCATCACGCCGGAGGAGCTGGAGTCGATCCAACCCGAGAAGACGCGGATGATCGACATCGTCTCCTTCGTCGACCTCGATCAGATCGACCCGATCTTCTACGACCACCCCTACTACCTGGTCCCCGACACGGGCGCCAACAAGGCCTACCGCCTCCTCCTGGATGCGATGACCGAGTCGGGCAAGGTCGCCATCGGTCGGGTGGTGCTCCGCACCAAGGAGTACTTGGTGGCGATCAGGCCGCGTGACGACGTCCTCACGATGGAGACGATGCTGTTCTCCGACGAGGTGATCTCACCCGACAAGCTCGACGAGCGGCCCGGGGACGGCAAGGCGAGGACGAGCCAGAAGGAGCTGCAGATGGCCCAGCAGCTGATCGACTCGCTGGCCGAGGACTTCGAGCCCGAGAGCTACCGCGACGAGTACCGGGAACGCGTGGTCGAGATGATCGAGCGCAAGGCCGAGGGCGAGGAGATCGTGGTCGAGGCGCCGTCCGAGGAGCCCAAGGAGGTGCCGGATCTCATGGCCGCGCTCGAACAGAGCATCGCTGGCGCCAAGGGCCAGGGCGGCGGCAAGCGGCGGGCGCCCAAGCGGTCGCGCGCGACGAGCGGCGACGGCAAGCCAGCCTCGCGCAAGAAGACCACCGCGAAGAAGAGCTGAGACGCGATGTCGAGGGGTGGTCTCAAGACGCGGGCCCGGATGCCCCGCGCAGCTATCCGCTAGGCGCTCGGTGGCGCAGGCCGCGCGGGTCCAGGTCGAGGTCGAGGGCCGCCAGCTCTCCCTGTCCAACCTCGACAAGGTGATGTACCCGATGGTCGGGTTCACAAAGGGCCAGGTGATCGACTACTACATGCGCATCGCGCCGGTGCTCCTGCCGCACTTGCGCGACCGCCCGCTGACCCTCAAGCGCTACCCCAACGGCGTCGGGGGCGCGTACTTCTACGAGAAGCAGTGCCCGGAGCACCGGCCGGAGTGGGTCGCG
The DNA here is from genome assembly GCA_046729895.1 of Actinomycetota bacterium. GTDB lineage: Bacteria > Actinomycetota > Thermoleophilia > Solirubrobacterales > Thermoleophilaceae > DASXBA01. The sequence continues at coordinate 1,859 of JBKPHP010000117.1, read as the reverse complement.
ACCGCGGAGATTCGGATGGAGAGCAAGGACATCAACTTTTGCCTCTGCAACGACCTGCCGACCCTGGTCTGGGCCGCCAACCTCGCTGACCTCGAGCTCCACCCCTCGCTCTCCAAGGCAAACCGGATCGAGCGACCAACGACGATGGCCTTCGACCTGGATCCGGGGGAGCCGGCGACGATCAAGGAGTGCTGTGAGGTCGCGCTGCTGCTGCGGGAGGTCCTCGACCAACTCGGCCTCGGGTCGTTTCCCAAGACCTCGGGCTCGAAGGGCATGCAGCTCTACGTGCCCCTCAACACCGACGTCACCTACGCGGACGCCAGGCCCCTGGCCCAGGCGCTCGCCCGCCACCTCGAGGCCCAGCATCCGAAGCTGATTGTCTCGGTCCAGAAGAAGGAGCTTCGGCGGGGCAAGGTCCTGATCGACTGGAGCCAGAACCACGAGAAGAAGACGACCGTCTCCGTGTACTCCCTGCGGGCGCGCGAGCGCCCGACCGTCTCCACACCGCTCGCCTGGGAGGAGGTCGAGGGAGAGGACGCGGATCAGCTCACTTTCGAGGCCGACGAGGTGCTCGAGCGCGTCGAGAGGCACGGCGACCTGTTCGCGCCGGTCGTCGACTGCGAGCAGGCGCTACCCGAGCTGTAGCGTTACTACGGATGGTCGACTGGTCGCTTGCTCGCCAGGTGGCGCGCCTCGCGGCGGGCTCGGACCGCATGCCCGCGGACCTTGGCAAGGACCTCGTCGCGCTGAGCGCCGAGATGGAGGGTCACGTGGCCTCGTACACGGCGCTGGAGTCGGCGCGGCCGGCGCCCACCGCGGAGCTCGTGAGTCGCTCCGACTGGGCGGCGACCAACCTCGACAGCCTTGCCGAGCTGCTCGAGCCGGTCGGCGCGCGGCTTGACCGCCGGCTCGACTTCGCGGGCCCGCTCGCGGGTGCGTTGCGCCTGGCGGCCGGGGCCACACTCGCGGCGGAAGCGGGTCTCGTGATGGGGTATGCATCGACGCGGGTCCTCGGCCAGTACGAGCTGTCCCTGCTTCCGCCGGACAGGCCGCCCCGGCTCCTCTACGTGGCGCCGAACCTCGACCGCGCCGTGCGCGAGCTCGGTGTCGACCGCGACAGCTTCTTAGGCTGGATCGCGATCCACGAGCTCACCCACGCCTTCCAGTTCCAGGGCGTCGGGTGGCTGCGCGACCACCTCCGCGGCCTGATCCGCGAATACCTCGACACCGTCGAACTGCGAATCGATTCCGGAGCCGCCGGTGGCCTCCCGTCGCTCCCGGGGCCCGCCCAGATCGTGGAAGCCTTCCGCGAAGGTGGTCTGGCCGCGCTGGTGCAGACGGGGCAGCAGCGCGAGCTGATGAACCGGATACAGGCGGCAATGGCGGTGATCGAAGGCTATGCCGAGCACGTGATGGACGCCCTGGGCCCGGACTTGCTTCCGGCGTACGCCGGCCTGCGCGAGCGCATGGAGCAGCGCCGTCGCAGCCGCTCCGCGCCGGAGCGGATCATCGAGCGGCTGCTTGGGCTCGATCTCAAGCTGCGCCAGTACGAAATGGGCCGCGCCTTCTGCCAGGCGGTGGCGAGCAAGGGCGGCATGGAGGCGCTCAATCGAGTGTGGGACTCGGTGGAGGCTCTTCCCACCCTGAAGGAGCTGCAGCGACCCGAGGATTGGCTCGAGCGCAGCGCGACCCCTGAGCCCGCCGCGTAGCGCTCCTGAGGCGGCGTTGCGCTCCTGGGGGCCGCCTCTCAGTCCGCTGCGCGGGGGCGACCCCTGACCCCGTTGCGTAACCCTCGCAGACGAGCGGTTTACGTACAGGTGTTCGTCGGTATACTTCTACTGAGCTTAGAACTAATAAAC
>JBKPHP010000116.1:0-3862 GCA_046729895.1 Actinomycetota bacterium | reverse complement strand
GCCCGGCCCCGCGCGGGCGGTGGTCGACTCGCGCGAGGCCGGGCCTGGGGACCTGTTCGTGGGGCTTCGCGGGGAACACGCCGACGGAGGCCGGTTCGCGGGGGCGGCGCTCGCCGGGGGCGCGTGGGGAGCGCTGGTGGGACCGGCGCACGCCGGGCTCGACACAGATCGGCCTCTGCTCGTGGCGGAAGAGCCGCTCAGCGCGCTTCAGAGGCTGGCGCGAGAATGGCGGCGGCAGCTCGGCTGCAAGGTCCTGGGGATCACCGGCTCCACCGGCAAGACCTCGACGAAGGACATCCTGGCCGCGCTGCTCCGCCGGACGCTGCGCACCCATGCCAACCGGGAGAACCTCAACACCGAGATAGGGCTGCCCCTCTCGGTGCTGGAGGCGCCGGCCGGCGCCCAGGCGCTCGTGCTCGAGATGGCGATGCGCGGCGAGGGGCAGATCGGCGAGCTGACGGCGATCGCGGAGCCCGACGTGGGCGTGATCGTGAACGTCGGGCCGGTGCACCTGGAGCTGCTCGGCACCGTCGAACGGGTGGCAGCCGCGAAGGCGGAGCTGATCCGGGACCTCCCCCCGGGCGCCGCCTGCGTCGTACCCGCCAGCGAGCCGCTGCTCGAGGCACACCTGCGCGAGGACCTCGACACCTGGACGTTCGGTCCGGGGGGACAGGCGATGCTGCTGTCGTTCGACGAGGGAAGGGCCGAGATAGAGGCCCGCGGCGAGCGGCACGCGCTCGAGCTCGGCTACTCGGAGCCGCACAACCTGCTCAACACCCTCGCGGCGGTCGCCGCAGCGCGAGCCATCGGCGTGCATCCTCAAGGCCGGGTCGACGTGCGGTTCTCGTCGATGCGCGGCCAGGTGGTGGAGCTCCCCGGAGGCGTGGCGGTCGTGAACGACTGCTACAACGCCAACCCCATGTCCATGCGCGCGGCGCTCGAGCACCTCGCGGCCAGCCCAGCCGAGCGCCGGATCGCCGTCCTCGGCACGATGGCCGAGCTCGGCGAGGGGGCTTCCCGCTACCACCGCGACATCGGGCTGAGGGCGGCCGAGCTCGGAATCGACGTGCTCGTAACCGTCGGGGACCAGGCGCTCGGCTACGCGGAGGGCTTCGACGGCGAGACCCACGCCGTCGCGAGCCCCGAGGAGGCCGGCACCCTGCTGGAGGAGCTGGCCCTGCCCGGTGACAGGGTCCTGGTAAAGGGCTCGCGCTCGGTGGGCCTGGAGCGGGTACTCGCCTAGATGACCGATCCCCGACCCCCCCGTGCGCGCGCGGGCCAGGAATCGGCAGTCTAGATGGGGGCCATCCTGATCGGCGGCATGGCCGCCCTGCTCATCTGCATCTTCCTAGGGCCGAAGTTCATAGACCTGCTGCGCGAGCGCGAGTTCGGCCAGCAGATCCGCGAGGAGGGACCCGAAGGCCACCATGGCAAGGCCGGCACCCCCACCATGGGCGGGCTGGTCCTGTTCCTGTCGGTCTCGGTCCCCTTCCTGATACTGAGCGACTACCGCGCCGCCAGCCTGGCCGTGTTCGGAACGGCGCTGGCCAGCGCCGGCCTCGGCTTCGCCGACGACTGGGTGAAGCTCCAGAAGCGGCGCTCGCTCGGGATCTCCGGGCGCAGCAAGCTCATCGTGCAGGCGCTCATGGCTATCGGGCTGTGGCTCTTCGTGACCAAGTACGTGGGCCTCGAGGACACGCTACGCCTGCGGATCGTGGACGCATCGATCGACCTCGGGGTCGCCTATCCGCTGCTGATCTTCCTCGTGCTCGCGGGAGCCACGAACGGCGTGAACCTCACCGACGGGCTCGACGGCCTGGCGGCCGGCTGTTGTGCGATCGTGCTGCTCGCCTTCACCGCGATGACCTTCATCACCCAGGGCCAGAAGGACCTCGCGCTCCTGTCCGCCTGCCTGGTCGGCGCCTGCGTGGGCTTCCTCTGGTTCAACTCGTTCCCGGCGGCCGTGTTCATGGGGGACACCGGCTCCCTCGGGCTGGGCGGCGCGATCGCCGCGCTCGCGGTGCTGACCAAGACCGAGGTCCTGCTCCTGATCATCGGCGGGATCTTCGTGATCGAGGCGCTGTCGGTGGCGGTGCAGGTCTTCGCCTTCCAGCGCTTCCGCAAGCGGGTCTTCCTCATGGCCCCGATCCATCACCACTTCGAGCTCTTGGCCTGGTCCGAGACGAAGATCATCCTGCGCTTCTGGATCGTCGCGGCGGTGTGCTCGGCGATCGGCTTCACGCTGTACCAGCAGTCGATCACGTGACCGGGCGGTGCCCACCGCCTACCCAGTGAGCGCCGCCAGGCCCTCCCTGCCCGAGGGGCCCTACCTCGTGGTGGGCCTTGCCCGCTCGGGCGCGGCGGCGGCGCGGATGCTGCTCCAGCAGGGCGAGGTGATCGGGTGTGACAGCGGCCGGCCCGATCCCCCCGAGGGCATCGAGTCGCGCCTGGGAAGCGAAGGGCTCGAGCTGCTCGACCGCGCCCGCACGCTCGTGAAGAGCCCCGGAGTCCCTCGCGAGGCGCCGGTGGTGGCCGCGGCCCTCGACCGCGGGATCCCGGTCTACGGCGAGCTCGAGCTGGCCTGGCGGCTCCTGCCGAATCGCTTCCTGGGCGTGACCGGGACCAACGGCAAGACCACAACAGTCGAGCTACTGGGCGCGGTGCATCGGGCCGCCGGGGTTCCGGTGGCCGTGGCGGGCAACGTGGGCACGCCGCTGGCCACGCTGGTCGGGGAGGTGGATCCGAACGCGGTGGTGGTGTGCGAGGTGTCGAGCTTCCAGCTCGAGGACGCCCACCAGTTCGCCCCCGAGTGCGCCTTGCTGTTGAACCTGGCCGAGGACCACCTCGATCGCCATGGCAGCTTCGAGGCGTACCGCGAGGCGAAGTTGCGCCTCTTCGCCCGGCAGCGGCCCGAGGACGTGGCGGTGGCGCCGCTCGGCCTCGCGGCGCCCGGTCCCGCGCGGCGGGTGAGTTTCGGCGGCGACGGGGCCGACCTGGCTCTCGAGGGGGATGAGCTCCTCTGGGAGGGGACCCATCTAATCCGCCCGGGCGACGTGGGGCTGCGCGGCGCCCACAACCTCGAGAACGCGATGGGGGCGGCAGCCGCCGCGCTCGCCAGCGGGATCGACGCCGGGCCGGTGCGGGAGGCGCTGCGCGGCTTCCGCGGGGTTCCGCACCGCCTGGAGGAGGTAGGGACCGTGGACGGCGTCCTCTACGTGAACGACTCGAAGGCCACGAACGTGACCTCCGCCGCCAGAGGCATCGAGGCGTTCGAGGGCGGGGTACACGCCATCCTCGGCGGAAGCCCCAAGGGCGGCGGCTTCGCGGGCCTCCGCGACGCCGTGGCGGCGCGCTGCGTGGCCTGCTATCTGATCGGGCAGGCGGCCGACCGGCTCGCGACGGATCTCGAGGGCACGGTCCCGCTGCCTCGCTGCGGCGACCTCGAGACGGCGGTGCGCGAGGCCTCCGCCGCTGCCCGCGCCGGCGAGGTGGTGCTGCTCTCGCCCGCTTGTGCGAGCTACGACCAGTACCGGGACTACGAGCAACGGGGAGACCACTTCCGCTCGCTGATCCCCCGGGCATGAATCCGGGGTCCCTTGTCGAAGACGGTCCGGATGGCCGCCCGTGGGACTCGGCGCAAGCGCCCGATGGAGTACTCGATCCTCTACACGGCGACGCTCTGCATGCTCGCCGCGGGAGCCGTGATGGTCTACTCGGCGAGCTCCGCCGAATCGCTGCTCCAGGGTCCCGGCGACCCCTCCTACTACCTGAAGCGCTACGTGGCCTGCGGGCTCATCGGGCTGGTGGTGCTGCACGCGCTCTCGCGTCACGGGCTCGCCGCGGTGCGGGCGGCGACGCCGGT
>JBKPHP010000115.1:0-6702 GCA_046729895.1 Actinomycetota bacterium | reverse complement strand
GCCCGATCCGAGCCCCTCGCAGAAGCGCCGCGACGAGGTGCGCGACCGGGCCAGGGACTTCCTGGGCGAGGCGAAGAGTGGATTCTTCTGGGACCGCTGGATGCGCGAGTACTACATGGTTCGTGTTCCGGTGGACGTACGTATCGAGCGGATGGTCGTATGGCCCGATCTCCAATGCGCAGGCGACGCGACGGTGATTGGCACGCCGCTTCCCGCCCCGCCCGCGCCACAGTCGGCGCCGAGGAAGGGGACCCGCCCCCGCGTGGACGTGGAGAAGGCCGCGAGCCGGCTCCGCAGTCTGCCGCACCTGGTCCTCTCGTACGTTCGCGAGGACGGCTATCCGGCCGTCGTGCCGGTGGCGCTGCGCTCTGCCGACGAGGGCGGGTTGGAGCTCGCCGCCGCACGCGACGACCTCATCCCGCCCGGTGGCCGGCGGGCCGGCCTGCTGGGGCACTCGTATCGCCCCCAGCTGGTCGGCCTCGTGTCGCACGTGTATACGGGCTGGCTCGAATCGTCGAGCGACGGCGCCCGCTACGCGCCTCACATCGCGGGGGGCTTCAAGGCGCCCCCAAACAAGACGCTGCTGGCACTGGCCAACGGCTACCTCGCCAAGCGCGGCTACAGGAAGGCGCTGCGCGAGGGCAAGGCTGCCGCCTAGCGTCCTGTCCGGGGCCGGCTAGCGCCGCCGCCGCCCGCGCCGCCGCCTGCCGCGCCGGGTGCCTCTCCGACGCACCAACAGCCCGCCGCCGATACCGAGGGCCGCAAGGCTCGCCGCGATCATCCCGGGCCGCGACCGCAGCCGCCGGAACTCGCTCTCGACCTCGGGCCACAGCATGCCTTCGACCAGCTGGCCGGCCGCCTCATGGCTGGAGGCCAGCTCGTCGACGGGGATCGGCTCGGCGAACGCGACCTGCACGCGCTTGGGCTTGGCGAACGGCCCCACGAACAGGCGATCGGTGCCGGTGATCGCAGCCGGCACGAGCGGGGCGCCCGACTCGAGAGCTAGCCGGCCGGCTCCGCGCTTGGGGTCTCCGAGCTGGTCCGGGTCCCGCACCCGCGTGCCCTCGGGGAAGAGAACCAACAGGCCGCCCTGACGCAGGATCTCGCGCGCCGTCTCGAGCGCGGCCGTGTCCGATTCGCCGCGGCGTACCGGGAACGCCCCCAACCGAACGAGCAGCCAGGCCCACCAACCCTGGAACAGCTCCGTCTTCCCCATGAAGCGAAGGTGCCGCCGGGGAATGGCGATGCCGAGGAAGAAGGGGTCCCAGAAGCTCTTGTGGTTGGGGGCGATGATCGCCGGGCCTTCGCTCGGGACGTGCTCCGCGCCCGACACGTGCATGCGGAAATAGACGCGAAAGAGGGGCCTCAGGACCCCCCGCACCAGCGCGTATAGCGGCCGGGAGACCCCCTTCTCGCGCGCGAGACGGTGGGCCTCCTCGTGAGTCATCGCCGCAACCGTAGCCCCGCGAGGGGCGTTTCCGGCGGCTGGCGCACGGGTACTCCAGGGCGGACACCCGACGACGGGAGACCACGAAATGGGCATCATCGACAAGATCACGGGCCGCGCCAAGAAGGCGGCCGGGGATATCAGCGGCGATCCCAGCCTGCGCCGCCAGGGGCGTGAGGAGGAGCGCAAGGGCGAGGCGAAGGAAGAGCTCCGACAGTCCGAGGAGCGCCTCGAGGAGAAGGCGGCCGAGGTCGCCGACCGCGAGCGCCGGACCTGAGGTTCGTTTGGCGGCCGAGGATCCGGCCGCGAAAGCGCTGTTGGGGTGGCCGGATGGCCCCCCGAACACGGGGGGCGGGACGCAGGGGAGCTCCCGCCCTCGGAGTAACTTAGTCGTGGGGTAGAGGCCCATGCCCGACGACGAACCCCGCAGAGAGCGCAAGGAGGACGAGCTGCCGCGACCGACCGTCGTGGTGCCGCGCTGGATCCAGCTCGTCACCTTGCCGCTCCTGCTGCTCGGCCTGTGGGCCGCCGCCCGCGCCGCGGGTCCGGTGTTGCTCCTGTTCATAGTGGCCGGGGTCGTCGCGCTGGTCCTGAATCCGCTTGTCCGCTGGATCCAGCGCGCCCGCCTGCACAGGGGGCTGGCGATAGCCGTCGTCTACCTCGCGTTCCTGGCGATTCTCGTGGTGGGCGGTGTGCTGCTCGCCGATCCGGTGGACAACCAGATCCGGAACTTCCGGCAGAACGTGCCGGGGTACGTGGACAGCGCCAACCACAGCCTCGACGATCTCCAGGACTGGCTCGACCGGCGCGGTATCGACCTGCAAGTCAAGTCGGGCGGGCAAAGCGCGCTCAACCAGCTCGAGAAGGACGTCGTTGCCCGCTCGGGAGACATCCTTGGGTTCACCGGCGATCTCGTCAAGAAGGTCGTGACCGGCTTGCTGGCTCTCGTGCTGGTGATCGTGATCTCCGTGTACATGCTCGTCTACGCCCGGCAGATCGGGGACGCGGTCCGGAGGGTGATGCCGCCCAGCGACGGCAGCCCCGAGGACGACTACCCGACCCGGGTGGAGCGCGCCGTCGGCGGCTACGTCAGGGGCCAGCTGCTCTTCTCGCTAATCATGGGCACGAGCGCCGCGATCGTGCTCTGGATCCTGGGCACCCTGGGGATCTTCGAGGCCGGGCGCACCTACGCCGTGTTCTTCGGGGTCTTCTTCGGCTTCATGGAGCTGGTGCCGTTCATCGGCCCCGTTCTGGGGGCCGCGCCGCCGGTCCTGGTCGCCCTGTTCCAGGACCCGCTCACGGCGGTCTGGGTAGTGATCGCGTTCGTGGCGCTGCAGCAACTCGAGGGGCACGTGGTCGCCCCCAACGTGTTCGGCCGTGCCCTCCGCATCAACCCGCTCATCGTGATCTTCGCGCTCCTGTTCGGCGGCGAGCTTTACGGGATCATCGGCGCGCTCGTCTCCCTCCCGGTGGCGGCGATGCTGCGGGAGACGATCCTATATCTGCGGGAGCACCTGCGACTGGAGCCGTGGCCGGTCGCCGCGGTCGACGTTCCGCCCGGCCTACTGGAAGAGCAGACCGGCCTCTCCTGTCCCGCCTGCGGCGAGCCCACCAACCCCACCTACCGCTACTGCCGTCGCTGCGGCGAGAGCCTCGACGCGCCCGAGCGCGATACCGCTACAGCTTGATCACGGCGATCACCGCGGCGGCGACGCAGAAGATCACGATGAGGATCTGCATCCAGATCCAGAAGCGGGGAAGCTCCACCCTCGGGATTCTGACCGTTACTCGATGATCGCCTGGCGCAGCGCGATCGCGACCGCGTGCACGCGCGTGTCGGCCTCGAGCTTCATGATCGCGCGCTTCGTGTCCGACTTGACGGTCTCGGCGCTGAGGCCGATCCGCCGGGCGACCTCCTCGGTGTGGTAACCCTCGGCGAGCAGCTGCAGGATCTCCCGCTCACGCTCGGATAGGGGCGCGTCGGCGGCGCCCTGCGTCATCAGCAGCGTCGGGGAAAGCGACGGGTCGACGAAGGCCTTGCCGTCGGTGACCGTGCGGATGGCCCGCAGCAGGTCCTCCGGCGGCGAGCCCTTCATCACGTATCCCCGGGCGCCGGCCGCGATGGCGTCAGACAGCAGGCGCTTGTCGCCGTAGGCCGAGAAGACCACCGTCTGCACGCTCGGGGCGGCCTGCTGGATGCGCTTGACGGCGGAGATGCCGTCGATACCAGGCAGGCGGACGTCCATGACGACCACCTCGGGCTTCAGCCGCTTGATGGCATCGAGGGCCTCCTCGCCATTTTCGACGGTCCCGATCAACTCGAGGTCAGGAGAGGCTCCGAAGAGAAGCGCCAATCCTTGGCGAACAGTCGGATGATCGTCCACCGCCAGACACCGAACAGGTCTGGTCATCGCTGTTGGGGTAACCCTAATCGGTAAATGGCCTGACCGCCAGTGTTTATCGGGTTGGGGATATGCTGCCCCCGTTCTTTGCGGACAAGTCGAGGGAGGAGACGCTCTTGTTCGGTTCGATCGTGGTGGGCACCGACGGCTCCGAGACCGCGAGGGAGGCCGTGCGCCAAGCGACCGAGCTGGCCCGCCAGGTGGGCGACAAGATCCATCTGGTGAGCGCATACGAGCCGGTGTCGGAGAGCCGCCTGCGCGACGAGCGGCGGCAGGTGCCGGACGACCTCCAGTGGACGGTGAACCCGCGCGAGGACGTGAGCGCCGTGCTCGAGGAAGAGGGCGAGGAGATCCAGCAGAAGGGCGTGGAGGTCGAGACGCACTCCCGTGAGGGCGATCCGGCCGATGCGATCCTGGACGTGGCCGAGGAGAAGCAATCAGGCCTGATCGTCGTAGGAAACAAGGGGATGACGGGCGCCAAGCGCTTCCTGCTCGGCAGCGTGCCGAACAAGGTCTCCCACCACGCGCCCTGCAGCGTGATGATTATCAGGACTACCTAGCGCAGCGCTGCTGCCGCGTCTATGAGCCCGTAGCCGTAGCGGGAGTCGAAGCCGCTCGGGCCGACATCGCGCGCGGTGCGCTCGATGTGCTCCTCGATCGCCCGCGGACTGGGATGGCGGCCGAGCCTCCTCGTGCCGATGATGAGGGCTGCGAGACCCGATACGTGGGGCGCCGCCATGGAGGTTCCCTCGTAGCCTCCCGGGAGGCCGAAGCGGCGCAGGCTGGAGGTGAAGGTCTGCTGGTAGATGTCGTGCCCGAAGCCCCGCGAGCAGGCCTGCAGGTCCCAGGCGTTGTCGTCGTTCGGCGCGTTGGCCCCGCCGCCCGGAGCGGCCACGTCGACGTCGTCGCCGGCGTTCGAGTAGTCGGTCTCGCAGCCGGAGTCGGTGGTGGCGGCCACCGCGATCACGCTCGATGTGCGAGCCGGATAGGCGACCACGCTGTCCGCCTGGTTGCCGGCGGCGCCAACCACCGTCACGCCGCGGCGGCGAGCGTAATGCAGCGCGCGGACCACGTCCGGGATCTGGGCCGCGCGGACCGACGAGTCGAACTCGAGGCTGAGGTTGATCACGTCCACGCGCTTGCGGGTGGCCCAGCGGATTGCGCGCGAGATCGCAATCGTGTCGCCCGCGCCCTCCGCGTCGAGCACGCGCACCGGCATGATCTTGGTCCGGTAGGCGATCCCGGTTGCCGCCCTCCGGTTGTTCGTGGTCTCCCCGATCGTGCCTGCCACGTGGGTGCCGTGGCCGTTCAGGTCGAACGGGTAGCGGTCGTTGCCGACGAAGTCGTACCCGCGCTTGAAGTGGCGCAGGTCCGGAGCGCGCCGGTAGCGCCTGAAGGTGCGATAGGCCACCCCCGTGTCGAGCACCGCCACGACGGTCCCGCGCCCGCCTGGCGACCGTCGCCTGCGGGCCAGGGTCCACGCGTCCGGCATCTTGATCCCGTACGTCCCCGCGAAGTTCCACTGCAACCTGAAGGCGGGGTCGTTTGGATAGAAGGCGCTCGCGTGGGCGATGTAGTCGGGGACCGCGTAGGCGACGTTCGGGTCGCCGCGCAGCTCGGCGACCGTCTGACGGACCGAATCGCCATCCTTCACCCGGAGCTCCCTCGAGCCGCCCGGCAGCCTCCGCTTGGCCTGCACGCCGGCTACCCGCTGCACGGTTGACTGTGCGTTCGGCGTCGTGCCCTCGCGGTACTTCACGATCACCCGGCCGGGGGCGTAGTCGGACGCGGCGGCCCCCGCCGGGGCCGCCAGCAACGCCAGGGCCAGAGCGGCCACGAGGATCAGACGGTTTCGCATTGAGTACGGTGCCTTACGAGGCCTTCCTCCGATGAACACCCCCCTGACAGGGAAGTTGTTACGCCTCGACGGCCGGTCGGGGCGGCGACGGTGACCGTCTGCGTCACAGGCGCTACCGGCTTCATCGGCGGGCATGTGGCTCGCCTGCAGTCCCAGAAGGGTCCGGTGCGCGTCACCTACCGGAGTGAGGAGCGGCTCGAGCGACTCCGAGAACTCGAAGTCGAGCCCGTGCGGGCGGACACCATGGATCGCGCGGCGCTGCGCCGTGCCTTCCGCGGATGTGAGCTCGTCTATCACACTGCGGGTTTCGTCGGTTCCAGGCCACCCGACCGGGTCTGGAAGGTGAACGCGCTGGGGCCTCGCATGGCGGTCGAGGCGGCGGCGGCCGAGGGCGTGGAACGAATCGTAGTGACCTCGAGCGTTGCCGCGATCGGCCCGGCTCAGCCCGGCGAGGTCGGCTCCGAGGACGACGTCTACCGCGGCGGCGGCCTGGGTCTGACCTACGCGGACGCGAAGCACGAGGGCGAGTCCCAGGCGCTGGCGGCCGGGGCACGGCTGGGGATCGAAGTGGTGGTGGTCAATCCCTCCTATGTCTTCGGCGTCCCCGTGGACCGCTCGCAGCCCGGTGAGACCTCCAACCGCGCCATCGGCAACTACCTGCGGGGGCGCCTGCCGGCGGTCGTGGACGGGCAGACCAACGTCGCGGACATCCGCGATGTCGCCGCCGGCCACCTGATGGCGGCCGAGCGCGGCAAGCCGGGGGAGCGATACGTGCTCGGCGGCCATGACGTCGGCTGGGTGGAGCTGTTGGAGCGGGTCGGGGAGCTCTCGCGGGTCCGGTACCCGCTGCTCGTGCTGCCCCCCGAGATCGCGCATGTGGCGCGGGTGGCAGAGACACTGCCCATGCCGGAGCTGATCGCGCCGGAGGCGTTCGTGCTGATGGCTCAGAACTGGCGCTTTTCGTCGCGCAAGGCCAAACGGGAGCTCGGCTACAG
>JBKPHP010000114.1:0-13083 GCA_046729895.1 Actinomycetota bacterium | reverse complement strand
GCGGGTGATCAGGCCGGCCGGCGGCTCCTTCGCCGGACGCGGCTCGTTCGGCGTCCCAGGACAATCCTGCCCAGGCGTTTGCGTCGCGCAGATTCGCCTGCCGATATGCACCGGCGACTACGTCGGGGTCGACGGTTCAGCGGGGTCTAAGGGGGGCGTCCGCACCACCCCGGGGCGCGACCGTCGCGGTCTGGTCGCCGTTCTTGGCCGATGGCCAGATGCGATCAGCGGACGCCGTCGGCTCCGACTTGGAGCTCCTCTTCAACGCCGACGTCGAGCCGGACGCCGACAGGGATGGTCTTGGCGACGAGAGTCAGGACCCCGACCCAAGGAGCGCCTCGGGCACACGCCCCGCGTGTCCCCGTCCGCCCCTGGACCTGAGGCCCTCCTTCGATCTCGTCGCCCCGGCCGATCCAGCGGGCGGAGGCAAGCGCCGCGCACTCGGTGGTGCGCACCAGCTCGAGCGCGAGGTTGCGGTCGCGCCGGTGGCCGTCCCGCGGGCGCCGGTCTCGGCGCCGGCGGTGGTGGCGGTGTCGGGTCGCACTACAGGACGCCCGGTGGCTTGCGGGCCTCGGTGTAGACGGCCTGGCGCAGGTAGCCCGCCGCAGCCATGCCGGCCGTGGCGAGCAGCGCGACGAGATAGCCGTAGCTCAGGCCGATGTCAACGCCGTCGCCGGGGCGTCCCAGGATGATCCCGTTGCAGAGGATCAGCACGAAGTACGCGATGCCGACGATCATGGTCACCTCGCCCGTGCGCCAGGTGAGAGCGTGGCCGCGGGCCATGATCCAGGTGAGGATGAACGGCGCCGCGCAGGCGGACACCAGCCACAAGTCGAGCATGCCGAAGGTGTCCCAGGCGTTGACGCTCTCGCCGCCGCTGGCGCCGGCGAGTGTGGAGTTCGGGTTCGTCTCGCTCGTGGTGAACCAGGGCAGCCACAGGGAGCCGAGCAGCACGAGCGCCGACAGCATGCCCACGAGCTCACCGGGCGAGACCTGGGAGAGGTCCAGCAGTCTCCCCCGCTCCTCCATCTCCTGGCGCCAGCGGCCGCCAAGCGCGCCCAGGAGGCTGCCGATGACGCCGGTGACGGCCGCCAGGATGATCGCCGGCTCCGGCAGCTCCGCCTTGGCCTCCTCCCCCGTCAGCTCGTGGGCGATCAGGATGAAGCCGCCGAACAGCGTCCCGCCCACCAGGCCACGCAGGGCTCCGGAGCGCGACCCCCGATGGTCGAAGCCGGCGACCAGTCCGCCGAGGATCGCGACGGGTGCCGCCATGACGGTGTATACGACCTCGTTGACGCCCAGCACCCAGCCGCAGAGCGCCCCGTAGCCTGCGGGTACGAGGCCGGCGAGCACCACCTGCGCCGCCCGCGGCCTCGAGGCGAGCAGCGGGGGAAGCTTCGGGCCCTCGGGCTGTGGAGCTTCCCGCTCGACCGGGGGCTGCCCGGTGGGCTTGAGAAGCGACGGTGGGTGGCGCTCGGCCGCCTCCCCCTTGGACCCTTCCATCGCCCCGAACGCTACACGCCGGGGAGGGGGCAGTAAACCCACCCGGGGGGTACGCCATCGCTTGCTCCGGGTGGCTCAGGCCGGTTTAGGCTCCCCCTGAGTCCGACAAGGAGGCGTGATCGGAGTGACCAAGACCATCGAGGTCGTGGGCAGCTCTCCCGAGAGCTCGGACGCGGCGGTGCAGGCCGCGCTCAGCGAGGCGCGGCAGACGCTCCGCAACATCAAGGCGGTCGACGTCGTGTTCATGGGGCTGCGCGGCGACAACCTCGAGGAGTGGCGCGCCGAGAACGTCAACGCCGCTCTGATCGAGCTGTCGGATAACGAGCTGCTTGCCCTGGACCACGGCACCCAGCGACCGAGCTAAAGCGCGCAGCGTCGCGCCCCTGGCAGACGGTACGGGCTCTCGCTCAGCACCAAAGAGCGAGCGTGTTGAGCTCTACCTCGTTGATCTTCTGGACCGAGCGCGCGCGCAGCGCCTCGGCGGCGGAGCGCCTTCCGTCTGCGCAGCGGCGCGCTACGCCGCATGGCCGTTGTGCGACGCTGCCAGCGCCGCCGGCTTCGCCGGCGCGGGCACCGAGCCGACCGAGAGCCGGTAGCCGACCCGCGGCCGTTGTGAACGAGATGCGCGCCGGCCAGGGCGAGCTTCTTGCCCAGCCGGCAGGCGTGGGCGCGAGCGTCCGGGTGTCGGCCGGAGCGCATAAGCCTTTTCACCGGCTATTGCCGATCGCCTTGAAGCCCCACACCTCGCGCAGCAGCTCCTGCTTGGTGTAGACGCGTGTCGGCTCGGCCGCCAGCCGCGACAGGAACTAGAACTCCATCCGCGAGACGTGAACCGGCTGCTCGACGACGGTCACTCGCCGCTCAAGCTGATCGACCTCCAGCGCCCCGATCCGACGTCGCGGGACGAAGCGTCCGCGGGAGCGGCGAACGAGGGCGCGCACCCGGGCCAGCAGCAGTGGGTAGCTCATCGGCTCGCGGAGGCAGTTGTCGCCGCCCTCAAAGGCGCGCAGCTCGGCGAGCTCCGAGCCGTCCGAGCTGGCGACGATCACCAGCAGCCCGTCGTCGCCGCCAGACCGGATGGCGCGGAGCAGGGCGAGCCCGCGTGCTGCTGCTCGAACTCCCGAGCACGAGCACCCTCGGGTGCAAGTCCGCGAGCTTGATCCGCGCCTCCTCGGCGCTCTGGGCGCCGTGGGTGGCGAAGCGGTCGGCCAGGAACTGGTCGACCAGGAACTCGCGGAGCTCGTCGTCGCGTTCGGCGACGAGCAGCCTTGTTGGCGTGTCGTCCATCGACACTCCTTTCGGTTTAGGGTTTGCCAAGGCGGCCGCCGGAAACGGCGGGCCGCGGTCAGTCAGGGGCGGCGACTCGCAGTCCCAGCTCGAGCCGACGCGGCTCGCGTCGCGCAACTGGCGGAGGCTCGCCTTGATCGATCCGCCGAGCTACTTCCGGGCGCTCGCCGGCGTCGAGGTGCCGACCGAGGGCGGGATGATCCCCTGCCCGCTGTCCGACCACGACGACGCGCATGCGTCATGTCAGGTCTTGGCGGAGCCTGATCGCGGCTGGTGGTGCTTCGGCTGCTCCCGCGGCGGTCGCGTGTACGACCTGGCCAGTTTGCTTGTGGGCGGGCCGTGGGGGCGAGAGCTGCGCGGCCACTGCTTCGCCACGGCGCAGGAGGTGGTTGCGGCTTCCTATCCGACTAGGCCGCGGGTGCCGCGGTAACGACGTTGGCGATCTCCTCGGCGATCTCCTCGACCGTGTAGAGGGACGTACTCAACGCCACCTTGTCGGCCAGCGTGGGGCTGTAGCCCACCACTTCGTCCTTCGTGATCTCGTGCCACACCGGGAGGATGCCCTGACGGCCAGCCATCTCCAAACTGACGAGGCCGTCCAGCTCGTATTGCGACCAGTTCTTGGCGAAGAACGCGTGGGAGACCACGACCAACCCGAAACGGCTTCGAGCAAGACCGGCGTCGATCTTGCGGCGGAGACTGTCTCCAATGCGCAGCTCGAACTCGTCGTACCAGACTCGGACGTCACGCTCGCGAAGGGCGTGCGCCAGTGCTCGCACGACACCGGCCTTGTCTTCTGTGGCATGCGAGATGAAGACGTCGTACTCCTGAGCCGTCTCCGGTAGTGGCGCTTCCGGGTCCGGCTCCGCGACATCGCGGATGATCGAGGAGAGGTCGGGACGGCGCTGAATTCGGACCTCTGGCAGGGCTTGGGGCAGCATCCGGATCCGGTGACGGACCGTCCCGCGCAGGCCCGCCATGTGAATGACCACATACCAGCGGCCGCTGCGCGGGATCGTCAGCAGGATCGGAGACTGCGTGAAAAGCCCGCCGATGTAGCGATGGGCCCGCCCGGCTCGGAAGGCTGAGTAGTTCGAACTGTCGAGCAGTAGGACGTTGGCAGCACTGCCCGAAAGCTCGACCTCGACCGTCTCGCCTCGCTTGCGCTGTCCGAGGTCGTAATAGGAGTAATCCATCGCGGGCTCCTAGTGGCCGTTCGGATGCCGGGCCGGTTGGCCAACGGTGCGGGAGTCGAGGATGCGCCCGCGCCGGTCGCGCAGGTAGGCGACGTCGCCGTCGTTGTTTCGGACCGACGCCGAGCGCCCAGCGAACAGCAACCAGTCACCTTGTGCGCTCACTCCGCTGCGTCCGCGGCCGGTAAAGACGAAGGCGCTTTGCCTTGGGCGCAGCCGCAAGGCAGCCCCACTCTTGAGGGCCGGAAAGCGGTAGATGCGCGGCCGTTGCTGCGTGGCCGTGTAGTCGGTGATCTCAAGCCCCGTCAGTGGAATGGGCCGGGTGCTGCTGTTGGCCACTTGGACCCACGCGCCGCGACGGTCGTATCCACGCGGGGCGATGTTGCAGATGTGGAGCCCGAGCATTCGGGCACCCCCTTCGCTGATCGGTCGTTGTCTTGGGCGTTCGCGGTCACCACGCCGCGACGCAGATTGCATTGAACGGCACAAGGCGCACGGATCCCGCCGGGCAGGGTGGTGAGTCCTGCCCGGCGGGCGACAACTGAACCGACCAGCGGTGTCAATTCGTAGCCGTGACCTCGGACGCTCCGGCGCGACCACACCCACACGCGCCTCCTGATCGGGTCGCTCGGGGTCCCTTCGGCGCCATGGGTGTGGGTCGCCGCCACGGCCCTAACCGGATCGGTGGAGTGCCCAAGCCATCAACAACTGGAGGAGAGACATGCCAAAAGAGAATGGCCACAAGTGCAGCGGCAAATTCCCCTGCGCCTCGCTCGATGAGGCGCTGCCGCACCTCCGCCGGCCGCCCGCGCCGGAGGCGGTGCGCTTCAAGATCCAGAACGCCGCCGGCGATGTTGCGCAGGTCGCCGCCTACGTCGACGCCCGGCTCGTATTCGACCGGCTGGACCTGGTCTCGGAAGCCGATGGAAGCCCCGCTTCGAGGAGCTGCCGGCGATTATGGATTCGGGGCCGCCCAGGAATGGGCCTTGGCGCTCTCACGCGCGGCCCCCTTTCACACCCTTCTCCGCCATTAACCGTCCCGAGGATCCTGAGCCAGGCCCATGCGGATCGCCTCCTTCAACGTCGAGAACATGTTCGAGCGCGCCAAGGCGCTCAACCTGCCCAGCTGGGACGAAGGCCGGCTCATCTTGGAGCGCTACACGGCGATCAACAAGCTGCTGAACCAGGCGACCTACGGCCCGGCCGACAAGCAGAAGATCATCCAGCTGCTGAAGGAGCTCGGGCTCGAGAGGGACGACTACAAGAAGAGCGACTGGGCCCGACTACGCCAGAACCGCGGGCGCCTCACCAAGCGGCCGAAGTCCGGACGTCGGCCTCCTCACCAAGGGCCCCTGGGAGATCGCGGCGATCCGCTCGCACGTCGACGATGACCCGGGCGATCAGATCTTCGGCCGCGACTGCCCCGAGTACACGCTCGCCACCAAGTCCGGCAAGCGGCTGGTCGTGCTCGTGAACCACTTCAAGAGCAAGGGCTACGGCAAGGCCAGCGAGTCGAACGCCACCCGCAAGGCTCAGGCCGCCCGCGTGGCGCAGATAGTCAGGCGCCTGAAGAAGCAGGGCGAGCAGCACATCGCCGTCGTCGGCGACCTGAACGACACGCCCGGCTCCGACCCGCTCAGCCCGCTGTTCTCGGACACCGGCCTGCGCGACATCTCGACGCACCCGAAGTTCACGGACGACGGCCGGCCGGGCACCTACGCCAACGGAACGAAGTCCCAGAAGATCGACTACGTCCTCCTAACCCCAGCCCTCTTCGCAAGAGCCACCGGCGGCGCGGTCTTCCGCAAGGGCGTCTGGGGCGGAAAGCACGGCACGCTGTTCCCCCACTACGAGACGATGACGAGCGCGACGCACGCCGCCTCCGACCACGCCGCGATCTACGCTGACATCGACCTCTGAGCGCCGGCGGCTAGGGCAGCTCGTCGATCCAGTCCTGCTGCCAGGCGCGCTTGGCCGCGAGCCGGTCGGCGCCGCGGTGCCAGCGCTAGTCGGGGTGGCAGAGCCCGCAGCGCGGCCGGTGGCAGCCGAGGTGGGGCTGCTCATCGGCGAAGCGGCCGAGCGACAGATCGACCGGGGTCTCGTCCGGCGGCAGGCCCGCCATCAGATCGAGATAGGCGCGCCTGCGCGCGAGCGCGACGCGGACGAAGTGGTGGCGCACGAGGGCGCGCGAATGACGGTGACGGTTCGACACGAGCTCGACCTCCTCGGGTCGCCCGCGCCGCCGGTCGGCGCGGGCTAGATTCGCCGCCGCGCCGGCCCGCCTGCGGCTCGTCCGCTCGTGTCGCGCTGCGCACTCATCCGCGGCGATTGTTGCGGCCGCCGGTCGTCGGTCGTCCCGAGGGCTCGCCCCGCGCGGAGTCCGTCCATAGCAGGCGCCGGGTCCGATGTCTTGTTGGTGTAGTCGCTCGCGTCGGAACAGCAGCAGGGCGTGGAGAGCAGGAGCCATCGAAAAAAATGCGCAAATTCCGAGAGTGCCAGTTTGAAGGGGGGCCGCACCCCGGTGAAAACTCCCAACAGTGCCAACCGCCCAGCTCAGCGAGGTTCAGCCGTCGTTCCTAGAGCGGCTCCCGCTTACCGGTGCCGGGCTGGAGTTCGCCCTCGAACGCCATGCGGGCCAACGTCGCGAAGGCGACCAGGCCCCGTTCGTGCTTCATCCGCTCGAGGTCGGCTCTGTCTTGAATCTCGCGGGCTACCCCGACCCCGTCGTCGCTGCGGGTGTCCTGCACGACGTGCTCGAGCAGACAGACACCGACCACGCGGAGCTGGAGGAGCGCTTCGGCGCCGAAATCTGCGCGCTCGTCCGCACAGTCAGCGAGAACCCTTCGATCGAGGACGTGCAGGCGCGCAAGGCCGCCCTGCGTTCCCAGGTTGCCAGCGGCTCCGGGCAGGCCGCTGCCGTGTTTGCGGCCGACAAGGTCTCGAAGGCGCGAGAGCTGCGGCTGCGGCTGAGCTGCGGTTTGCCGGGCGAGGAGGCGGAGTTGAAGCTCGCTCACTATCGGGCGAGCTTGTCGATACTGGAGCGCTCGCTCGGGCGTAGCCACGTGATCGTCGAGCAACTGCGATTCGAGCTCGAGTCGCTCGACATGCTCCCCCCGGCGTAGCCGGGCAGCCCGGAGCAATCCGCCCTAGCTTCCCCGTGGTTTCGACCGCCAGGACGAAAGGCGGCCACTCGTTCGCCCAGGTTGTCAGCTGGCGATCAGCACGGCGTTGTTTCGCACCGCGCCGTGGCGGATCGCTTTGAGTGGCTGGTAGGCGGGCGACTCGTACCAGGCGCGCGCGCTGTCGCCGTCGGGAAACTCCATCAGCACCACCGACCTGAGGCCGGGACGCCCTCCACGACCTCGGGGACGGCGTCCATCACCACATACCGGCCGCCGTGCTCGGCGGCAATTTTTGCCGCTTCCTGGACGTAGCGGGCGAGCGGGGCGGGATCACTGACCTCGACGTTGTCGAACAGGAAGTAGGCGGCCATGGGGCGCTCCTTCGGGGTGGTGGGTGTGGGCACGAATCCTGATCGTCCCGCCCGCACGTCGCGCCCGGGACCACCCGGGTCCAGCGCCCTGGTCTCCCGATCCCGTAGTCGTTCAAAGCGCGCAGCATGGCGGCCCGCCCGCCACGCTGCGGGACGCTCGATCACAAGAAATTGACGGTTTCTTCACGTCGCACCTGAGAGGATGGATCCTGCCTCCCGAGCTTTGGGGCGGTATGGGCGCTACAACGCACGCAGCACGCAGCAGGAGCGCGACCCGGTGATCGCGGTCGCGCTGCCCCGCTTCGACGGAAAGGTGCGGAGGTTAGGGTGACCGGTGGCCTGCCTGGCGAGCGGGGCGCGCCACGGCTGTGCGGCCGCCGCGCCGAAAGCGCTGCGCTCGACACAGTGGTCGAGGATGTCCGCTCGGGCCGGAGCTCGGTGCTGGTTTTGCGCGGCGAGTCGGGGGTCGGGAAGTCAGTCCTGCTCGACTACTTGGTGGAGCGCTCATCGGGGTGCCGGGTGGCGCGGGCGGGTGGCGTCGAGTCGGAGATGGAACTGCCGCTGGCCGGGTTGCAGCAGCTCCTGGGCGCGTCGATGCTGGAGCGGGTCGAGAATCTCCCGGCTCCGCAGCGGGATGCGCTTCGGCTGGCGTTCGGGTTGGCCGAGGGACCTGCTCCGGATCGCTTCCTGCTCGGTCTAGCTGCGCTCAGCCTGCTGTCCGATGCTGCCGAGGAGCGGCCGCTCGTGTGCGTGGTCGACGACGTGCAGTGGCTCGACCGGGAATCCGCTCAGGTCCTGTCGTTCGTCGCACGCCGCTTGGAGGCGGAGCCGGTGGGAATGGTGTTCGCGGCTCGCGAGCCGAGCGCCGTGCATGAGCTCGCCGGGCTGCCGGAGCTCGTAGTCGGGGGGCTCGGGGAGGACGACGCGCGTGCGCTGCTCTCGTCGGGGTTCCCGGGTGGTCTGGACGAGCAGGTGCGCGACCGGATCGTGGCCGAGACTCGGGGCAACCCGCTCGCGCTGCTCGAGCTGCCGCGAGGGTTGACGGCCACCGAGTTGGCGGGCGGGTTCGGCCTTTCGGCCCCCCACGGGCTGCCGGGGCGGATCGAGGAGAGCTTCTTGCGGCGGCTCGAGTCGCTCCCGGAGGACACGCGGTTGCTGCTATTGGTCGCGGCGGCGGACCCGGTTGGGGATCCGCTGCTGATGTGGCGGGCGGGCGAGCAACTCGGCGTCAAGGTTTCGGCGGCCGCCTCGGCGGAGGAGGATGGACTGCTGACGATCGGCGGCCGCGTGACGTTCCGCCATCCGCTGGTGCGGTCGGCGATCTACCGTTCGGCGTCTGTACAGGACCGCCGGGCGGTGCACCTGGTGCTGGCAGAGGCAACCGACCGGGAGGCCGACCCGGATCGCCGGGCCTGGCATCTCGCCTCAGCGGCGCACGGGCCCGATGAGGAGGTCGCGCTGGAGCTCGAGCGCTCGGCGGGCCGCGCGCAAGCGCGTGGAGGGCTCGCGGCGGCGGCCGCGTTTCTTCAGCGTGCCGTCGCCCTGACGGGCGATATCGCCAGACGCGCGGATCGCGCGCTCGCCGCTGCCCATGCCAGCTTGGAGGCGGGAGCGTTCAATGAAGCTCTCGGGCTGCTGGCCGCGGCGGAGGCGGGGTCGCTCGACGACTTGCAGCGCGCCCGGGTGGATCTTCTGCGCGCCGAGGCTGCGTATGCCCAGAGCCGCGGCAGCGATGCTCCGCCACTGCTGCTGAGGGCGGCCAAGACGCTCGAGCCCCTCGATCCGGAGCTCGCGCGCGAGACCTATCTGGACGCCTGGAGTGCCGCTCTTTTCGCCGGAAGGCTCGCGAGCGCGGGTGACCTGCGCGACTTCTCCAGGGAGGCGCGCGCGGCTCCCCGCCCGGCGGGCGGTCTGAGCCCTTCCGATCTGCTGCTCGACGGGTTCGGGCTGTTGCTCACTGACGGACGCGCGGAAGCCGCCCCGGTTCTGCGGCGTGCTGCGAGCGGCTTCGCCGATAATGAGGTCTCGCTCGAGGAAGTGCTCCGCTGGGGATGGCTCGCGACAGCGGCTGCCGTCACCGTGTGGGATTACGAGACCTGCCTCGCGATCGCGAGCCGCGAGGTCGAGCTCGCCCGCGAGTCGGGGGCGCTGGCCGTGCTTACCGTCGGCGCCAATGTCCTGGCCCAGGCACTGGCGCTGGGCGGAGACTTCGCCAAGGCGTCGCTCCTTATCGCCGAGGCCGACGCCGTAGTGGAGGCGACGGGCACGGGCGTCCTGCCCTACGGCGCCCTCGTACTTGCAGGCCTGCGGGGACGTGAAGCCGAGGCCTCCAGGCTGATCGACGCAACCGTCAGCGACGCCACGGCCGGGGGCCAGGGGACCGCGGTCCAGTACGCACGCTGGGCGAGCGCGATTCTGCTCAACGGTCTCGGCCGCTACGAGGCGGCTATGGCAGCGGCCAAGGACGCCAGCGACGACGCACCGGAGCTGTTCGTCTCCGCCTGGGCGCTGAGCGAGCTGATCGAAGCCGCAAGCAGGAGCGAGCAGACGGCGATGGCAAGGGATGCTCTCGGCCGACTTGCCGAACATGCGCAGGCGAGCCCCACCGAATGGGGGCTCGGAATGGTGGCGCGTGGCAGCGCCCTACTGAGCGATGGCGAGGAGGCGGGGCGGCTGTTTCAGGAGGCGGTGGAGCGGCTAGGGGAGACGCGACTCCGTCCGGAGCTCGGCCGTGCCCACCTCCTTTACGGTGAATGGCTGCGTCGAGCGAACCGCCGGGTGGATGCGCGCATCCAACTTCACCAGGCCCACGACCTGTTCACGACGATTGGCATGGAAGCGTTCGCCGAGCGTGCGCGCATCGAGCTGGAAGCGAGCGGCGAGACGGTGCGCAAGCGGACCGCCGAGACGCGCGACGAGCTCACGGCTCAGGAGCGGCAGATCGCGCAGCTCGCCCGCGACGGCCTCTCCAACCCCGAGATCGGCGCGCGGCTATTCCTCAGCCCGCGCACCGTCGAGTGGCACCTGCGCAAGGTGTTCACAAAGCTCGGGATCCGCTCCCGCCGGGAGCTTGGGAGCACGTTGCCGACCTCCGAGTCGGAGCTGATCCCTAGCTGAGGAATGCGTTGACTTCGGCCGCGACCTCGGCCGGGTACTGGAACAGGAAGCCGTGCGCCGCGTCGGGGTAGATCCGGATCTGCGCGTCCGGGATCAGGCCGGCCATCAGCTGACTGAGCTTGGCGGGGATCATCAGGTCGCCGTCGCCCTGGATGACCAGCGTCGGGCTCTGGATCCCCGTCAGCCGCTGCAGCGCAGCGTGGTCCGGGATCCCCCACTCGACGATGGCGTCATATTGCGCGTCGCGCGCGGCGTCGCTCGTCGGTGCGTCGCGTCCCTCCTGGCGCTGCATGAAGCGGCCGAGGAACTCCATTCCCTTCGCCTGGCTCGCCTCGGTGGGCGCGAACATGATGTAGAGCAGGTTCTCCGGCTTGCTCTCGCCGCGGGCGGCGGCTGCGATGTCCTCGCGCCAGCCGTGCATTCCCGGCGCGCCCTTCGGACCGGTTGCAGCCAGTACCAGTCGCCGGACGAGTGTCGGCCGTATGAGCGCGATCTCCTGCGCGACGAAGCCGCCGATCGAGAACCCGAGAAGGTCGATCCCCACGAGGCCGAGCGCGTCCGCGAAGGCGATCATCTGCCGCCCGGCGTCGGCGATCGCCGGGCCGAAGTGGCCGCTCGACGAGCCGACGCCCGGGTAGTCGACCAGGATGACCTCGCGCGCCGCGGCGAGCGCGTCGGTCACGGCCGGATCCCAGTTGTCGAGGTTGCCGCGGAAGTGCTGGAGCATCACGAGCGGCAGCTCTCCCGGGCTCCCGAAGCGGCGGTAGGCGAACTCGAGACCCGCGGCCTCGACGGACAGCGTCTCGGCGTCGTTGTGGCCGATCTCCGCGCTTGCGGTGTTCATCGCGCGTCCCGGACCGAGTCGAGGGTGGCCGACGCGTACTCCTCCGGCGCCTCCTCCCAGACGAAGTGGCCGGCGTCGATGACCACGAGGCGGCTGTCGGGCAGCCGCTCGTCGAGGAACTCGGCGTTGGCGAGCGGCACGACGCGGTCGTGCCGGCCGTTGATGAGCGTGACCGGCGTCGCGATCTGTGGCAGCAGCTTGGCGAGCTCGGGCAGCTCCTCGGGATAGCGGCGCACATCCCGCATCGACTCGACGAAGCGGTCGCCGTCGTAGCAGTCCCGGTAGTCCGCGCGAACCTCGTCGGGGACGCCGCCCGCGATCGTGTCGACCGCCACGTCGACGATCGCCCGCGGGTGCATCTCACGGTACTTGTCGAGGTCGGGGTCGAGCACCCACGACGCGAGCGGCTCACCGAGGTCGAGCGGGACCGAAGCTCCGCCGGTGCCGACGATCACGCTCGCGATCCGCTCCGGATGAGCGGCAGCGGCGAACAGGGCGGCCGAGGTCCCGACGTCCGGCGCGACGATGTGCGGCCTGCCCAGATCGACCTCGTCGATCAGCCGCGCCAGGAACCCGCCCATCGCCCGCGGAGACAGGAGGTCCTCGCGGCGTTCGGATGCGCCGAACCCGGGCAGGTCGACGGCGAACAGGCGGGCATGCTCGGCAAGCGTGGCCCACATAGGGGCGAACGCGTACACGCTCTCCGGCCAGGGACTGGTGAGCAGCACCACCGGGTCCTGGGAGCCGGCGCTGTCGGCGTAGCGGATCCGGACTCCGTCCACGGTCCGAAACTGGACTTGGAGTGTCGTTGTAGTCGCCATGCCCCGCAGTCTCCGCGCCCTGGCCACCCTTCGCGCCCGTTAACTCCCGGGCCAAGTCCCTGGCCCCCGCGGGCAGGTCAGGCTCGGATTTGAATGCCGCCCTCGGCGTCTTGCACCTCGTACACGTTGAGTGCAGTTGTTGCCGGACCGTTGATCACGGCGCCGGTGGTGATGTCGAACCGGGACCCGTGGCATTGGCACATGATCGTCGTCCCGGTGAGCAGTCCGCCGGAGAGCGGGCATCCCTCGTCGGCGCAGGGACAGATGTCGTCGAACGCGTAGAGGCGATCGTCGACACGCGTGATTGCGATCCGTGCCTGGGCGTCGTCCAGGTAGAAGGGAACGACGGAGTCGTTCGGGATCGCTTCACCTGGGCCGACCGTACGGAAGGCATCGGCAGCGAGCTCGGTCATCGTCTTCTCCTTGTGTCGGGCCCGGTTCAGTAGGGGTATTCGGGGACGACGTCGGCCTTCTTCGCGTCTAGTCGCAGCTCGGCTGGAGCGCCTGCGGGCACGACCGGACGGTGCGGCATGACCGGGTCGACGCGCTCGTACCCGGAGCCCAGGGGCGGCCTGGTGTCCGCGTCTCCCTTGTTCGGCCAAAGCGACATGGCGCGCTCGGCCAAGGCGGTGATCGTTAGCGACGGGTTCACTCCGGTGTTGGCCGGCATCACGCTCCCGTCCATCACGTATAGACCCGGCTGACCGAAGACGCGCTGGTAGGGGTCGACGGCGCCGCTGTCGCTGCTGTCGCCGATCGGGATCCCGCCGGTGAAGTGGGCCGAGGCGGTTCGGTTGATGACCTCGAATGGCAGCGCCCCCTCGC
>JBKPHP010000113.1:0-3368 GCA_046729895.1 Actinomycetota bacterium | reverse complement strand
GGCGAGCGCGACGGAAGATCGCGGTCTACGGAATCAGCCAGGGCGGCCTGCTGCCGCGCTGGGCGCTGACCTTCTGGCCGCACCTACGTGGGCGTGTGGCCGACGTCGTGGCCGTCGCGGGCCCCCAGCACGGTACGACGGGAGGGGCCCAGGCCGCCCTTCTCGACGCCGTGTGCCGACCGACCGCCGGTTGTCCGCCGGCCGTCTGGCAGCAGGCTGCGGGCTCCCACCTGCTCAAGGCGCTCAACGCCCGCGCGGATGAGACGCCCGGGCGCCGGACGGCGTGGACGACGGTGCGCACGCTCATGGACGACGTGGTGCAGCCGCAACTGGGGCCTTATCCGACCTCGTCGCTCTTAGGCGCGCGCAATATTCTCATCCAGAGGGTCTGTCCAGGCCGCACCACATCCCATATCGCTTCGGTCTTCGACTCCGTCTCCTTCGCGGCGCTGATCGACGCGGTCACGCACCGCGGGGGCGCGAGGACCTCACGCTTCGCGAAGGACGTCTGCGCGCACCCCTACGGGACCGGCCTGGATCCGGCGAAAACGAAGCCGCTGATCGACGCCTCGCTCCCGCTCATACTCACCCGCGTGGTCCAAGTCCCGAGGGTCAGGGCCGAGCCGCGGGTCAGGCGCTACGCACGCCTTCGCCGCTGAGCGGCGCCTACGCCAACGCGCGGCGGTAGCTCTCCGGGTCCGTGGGGCCTTCGGTGGCGATGAGCAGCACGCGGCTGTCGGAGCGGATGCTCACCGACTTACGGAGCGCTGAGCACTCGGGATCGGCAACGAGGGTTCGCAGCGCGGCGAGTGGCGCCGCGCCGGACTCGCCGATCGCCAGCCCGGCCTCGGCGAGCTCGCGCACGGCGGGGCGCACTTCCGCGTCGTCGACGGTGATCGTGCCGTGGATGCCGTCGCGCAGCGACGGCCATGCGGCGGCCGAGACCTCGGCGCAATCAAGGCCGGCCATCGTGGTACCGGGACTCGGAACCGGGGTCGGGCGACCGGCGGCCAGCGAGGCCGTGAGGCAGGCGGCGGTGACGGGCTCGACGCCGATCACCTTGGCACCGCTCTGCGCAGCGAACCGCGCAGCCGCGGCCGCGAGCGATCCGACGCCGACGGGGACGAGGATCAGGTCGTGGGTGCCTTGCTCTCCGGCTTCGGCGAAGAGCGTCCCGTAGCCATCGATGACCCAGCTCGCCGGGCCCGCGGCGCCGACGTCGGCGATCGCGAGGGTGTCGGGTTCGGCGCTCGCGGCGTTGGCCTGAGCGACCGCTCGTTCGTAGCTTCCGTCGACGACCACGACGTCCGCGCCCTCCGCCGCTATCGCGTCGCGCCGCGCAGGGGCCGACCGCGCCGGCAGGAACACGCGGCAGCGCAGGCCGCGCAGCGCCGCGACGTGAGCGACGGCCCGGCCATGGTTCCCGGCGCTGGCGGCGACGAGCGTCTGGGCACTCGGTTGCTCGCGCAGCGCCAACTCGACGGCCCACGAGGCGCCGAGGACCTTGAACGCCGGCAGCCCGAGCCGGTCGGACTCGTCCTTGATCGCCACGGCGCCAAGGCCGAGCTCAAGCGTGAGCGCCGGCATATCGCGCAGCGCCGTCCGCGCGTAGCCGGGCAGCGACGCGTGGAACGCGGAGGCCTTGCCGGACGGCGCCGGCACGGCGCTCGAACGCACCGCGGGGTTGACGACCGACCTCACGCACAGACGCGCTCGGCGGCGGCGACGCGAGCGCGACCGAGGGCCTCGGTGCCGAAGATAGAAGCGTGCGTGCGCAACCGAATCGCTAGGTCAGCATGGGATTCGTCGGCATTCACGGCAGGGCACCGCGGAGTACATTGGCAGGGGACCAATCGACCGGTCGACTGAGGGAGTCGATATGTACGAGAGGGACGGAGAGAAATACTTCGTAGTCGACGGCCATGTCCATTTCTGGGACGCGAGCCCGGCTAACTGGGTGCCGGGTCAGGAGCAGTACGCGAAGGGCTGGATCGAATGCTTCCACGCCTACATGAGCCTCGGACCCGAAGAGACGCACTGGCCGCTCGAGAAGTTCCAGAAGTACTCGGAGGAGGACTTCGTCAAGGACGTCTTTGAGGACGGCCATGTGGACGTGGGGATCTTCCAGCCGACCTACCTGAAGGAGTGGTACCGCGAGGGCTTCAACACTCTCGAGACAAACGCGAAGCTGGTCGAGAAGCATCCCGACAGGCTGATCGCCAACGGCCGCTGGGATCCGCGCGAGGGTGAGGCGGGGCTCAAGCAGCTCGAGGAGGATGCCAAGCGCCACAACCTCCAGGGCGTCAAGCTCTACACGGCCGAGTGGCGTGACGGCTCGCGCGGATGGTCACTGAAGGATCCCGAGGCACAAGTCTTTCTCGAGAAATGCCAGGAGCTCGGGATCAAGAACATCCACGTCCACAAAGGGCCGACGATCTGGCCCCTCGACAAGGACGCGTTCGACGTCGCGGACGTCGACTACTGCGCGACGAACAACCCGGAGCTCAATTTCATCGTCGAGCATGTCGGTCTGCCGCGGATCGAGGACTTCTGCTTCATGGCCACGCAGGAACCGAACGTCTACGCCGGCCTCGCGGTTGTGATCGGCGGACTGATGCATGCTCGCCCGCGCTTCTTCTCGAAGGTGATGGGCGAGCTGCTGTTCTGGGTCGGCGAGGACAAGATGCTGTTCGCGAGCGACTACGCGATCTGGGAACCGAAGTGGCAGGTCGAGGGCTTCGTCGACTGGGACTATCCAGACGAGCAGTACTCGGATTACCCGGCGGTCACGACCGCGACGAAGAAGAAGATCCTCGGCCTCAACGCAGCCGAGCTTTACGGGATCGAGGTCCCGGAAGAGCTCCGCCTACCGGTTGAGGCTGGAACCCCGGCCGCAAGAGAGGACGCGCAACTCGCCGGCGACACGACATGACCACCCGCGCGCGCGTTCTGGACGCGCTCGGCAGCGTCCACGACCCGGAGCTCGATGAGCCGATCACAGAGCTTGGGTTCGTCACGTCGTGCGAGGTGACGTTCGATGGGGACGTCGACATCGTGCTGCGGTTGCCGACGCCGCAGTGCGCTCCCAATTTCGCGTTTCTGATGGCGGCCGACGCGCGCAACGCCGTGCGCCGGCTGCCGGGGGCCCGCCGGGTGACGGTCAGGCTGGAGGATCACTACACGGGCGACGAAATCAACGCCGCGGTCGCCCGCGGCGAGGGATTCACGGTGGCGTTCCCAGGGGAGACCGACGACGACGACCTCGACGCGCTGCGCCAGCTGTTCCACCGCAAGGCGCTCCTCGCCCGCCAGTCGAGGCTCTGCGAGGCCCTGCTCGCGGGTGGCGCGACGGGCGAGCAGATCTGCGC
>JBKPHP010000112.1:0-3632 GCA_046729895.1 Actinomycetota bacterium | reverse complement strand
GGATCGGCTGCTCTGAAGGAGGACTAGGGTGTTAATTCCCGCGGCACGGGCCGCGGGCAAACAGGAGGGATTGATGGAGCGCCTCAGCTCACAAGATGCCTCGTTCCTGCACCTCGAGGACGCCGTGAGCCACATGCACATCGGGTCCGTGGCGATCCTCGAAGGGCCGCCGCCCGCGTACGACGAGCTGGCCGAGCATGTGCGGGGCAAGCTGCCCGAGGTGCCGCGCTACAGGCAGCGTGTGCACTTCGTCCCGCTCGCCCTGGGCCGGCCGGTGTGGGTCGACGACCCCCACTTCAACCTCACCTATCACCTGCGCCGCACGGCACTCCCCGAGCCCGGTGGCGACGCCGAGCTCCGCCTGCTGACGGGCCGCATCATGTCGCAGCCGCTCGACCGCGACAAGCCGCTCTGGGAGATGTGGATGATCGAGGGTCTCTCGGAGAACCGCTGGGTGCTGCTCAGCAAGGTGCATCACTCGGTGGTCGACGGGGTCGCCGGAGCGGAGCTGGTGTCGGCCATCCTCGACGAGGAGCGCGAGCCCGAGGCACCGGCGCCGGACGAGTGGCGCCCGGGGCGCGACCCCGCCGGCGCGGAGCTGGCCGCGCGGGCCCTGATGGACCGGGTGCTCAGTCCCTACGACGCCCTCCGCACGCTCGCCGGCGCGCCGCTCCGCGCCGCCCAGCTCTCCGCGGGCACGGCGCGGGGTCTCCTGACGATGGCCGGCGGCATGCTGAGGCCGCCGCCGCGGTCCTCGCTCAACGGCCCGATCGGGCCACACCGGCGCTGGGACTGGGCGCGCTCCGAGCTGTCCGACGTGAAGCAGATCCGCAACGCGTTCGGGGGAACCGTCAACGACGTCGTGCTCACCGCGATCTCCGGCGGCTTCCGCGAGCTGCTGGCATCCCGTAGCGAGCCGGTCGACCGCGACGTCCGCACGCTCGTGCCGGTCTCGGTCCGCGCCGCCCACGAGCGGGGCGACTACAACAACCGCGTGTCCGCGATCTTCGCGAACCTGCCGGTAGGGATCGAGGACCCCGTCGAGCGGCTCGACGCGATGCACGAGCAGATGGAGCAGCTGAAGAGGTCGTACTCGGCCGTGGCCGGCGACGTGCTCGTCGGCCTCAGCGGCTTCGCACCGGCCATGCTGCTCTCGCTCGGGCTGCGCGCGGCAACGCGTGTGCCACAGCGAAGCGTCCAGACCGTGACCACCAACGTGCCGGGGCCGCAGAAGACGCTGTACGTCCTGGGTCGGCGGATGCTGGAGTGCTTCCCCTACGTGCCGCTGGCCGGGCAGGTGCGCGTCGGGGTGGCGATCTTCTCCTACGACGGCGGCCTCCATTTCGGCGTCACGGGCGACTGGGACCATGCGCCGGACATCGCGGTCCTGTGCCGCGGCATCGAGCGGTCGATGGCCGAGCTGCTCGAGGCCGCCGAACCCCCCGCGGCCGCGACCGCGGAGCCCGAGAGCGAGCCCGAGCCGGCGCCCGCCGCCGACTGATGGCGCTCGACGATCGGCTGGACCTCTATGCGATCAAGCACCAGTTCGAGCGCTTCAGCGGGCTGCTCGACGTGGCCGGGCTCGCCACCGACGTCGGTTTCCTGCGCAGGGCCCGCCGGGCGCTGCTGCCGCTGCCGCTGATAGACCGGCAGGAGGAGCTCGACTCCGCGGCGGTCTTCCCTCGCTTCGAGCGCAGGCCGCGCACCGATCTCCAGGGCAAGCGGATCGCCGTCGTCGCCTCGGGCGGCGGCGGTGCCGGCGTCTCGCTGGTGGGGGTGGCGCGCGCCTTCGAGGAGGCGGGCGTCGAGCCGGCCGAGATCGTGGGCTGTTCGGGCGGAGCGATCTGGGGCGCGATGTGGGCCTCCGGCATGACCTCGGAGGAGATGGCGAGCTTCTCGCTCTCCTGGAAACCGGAGGACTACCTCGACATCCAGTGGCTCCGGCTGCCCCGCTTCGCGCTGTCGGCGCTGCGGGGGTTCACCGGCCTGGCGAAGGGAGCGGCCATCGAGCAGCTCTTCGACCGGGAGCTCCTGGGGATGCGCTGCGCGGACACTCCCATTTCGATCACGACGATCGTCTACAACATGGACCTCGGCACCGTTGAGTACTTCGGCAGCGCCCGGACGCCGGACGTCACGGTCGGCCACCTGGTGCGCGTGGCGATCGCCCTGCCCTTGTTCATCGAGTCGGTGCGCGTGGGAGACCACCTCTACGTGGACGGCGGCATCATCGAGAACTGGCCGGCGGGTCCCGTGATCGAGGACGGCGGCTTCGACCACGTGTTCGGCGTCAACCTGATGCTCCCGACGGGCTTCGAGCCGCGGGACATCACCGGTTGGCAGGATCGCACCGGCGGGATACTGGAGGCGAGCCGCCAGCTCCAGCAGGGCTACCACCTCGAGCTGGCGCGGCGCGCGAAGGAGCGGCTCGGCGAGAAGCTCATGCTGATAGAGCCGGTCGAGGCCTCGGAGACCCGGGGCACGTCCTTCTACGACCTGTTCATCGACCGCAGCCACTGGCCGCGGCTGATGCGACAGGGCCTCGAGTCAGCCCGGGAAGCGCTTGCGGCGGCGGCCACCCAGTAGGGTGGCGCGCGTGTTCGAGCCGCGCCAGATCGAGCTGCACGGACACGAGGTGATCTACCGGATCGCCGGCAGCGGCCCGCCGGTGGTCCTGATCCACGGGATGGTCAACTCCTCGCGCCACTGGGAGGAGGTCGCGCTTCGCCTCGCCGGCGACTACATGGTGATCGCCCCCGACCTGATCGGCCACGGGGACTCCGCCACCCCGCGCGGCGACTACTCCCTCGGGGCCCACGCCGCGGTCATACGCGACCTGCTGGCGTCGATCGGGGTGGAGCGCTCGACGGTGGTAGGCCACTCGCTGGGCGGCGGCGTGGCGATGCAGTTCTTCTGGCAGTTTCCGCAGCACACGGAGCGCCTGGCGCTCGTGTCGACGGGCGGCCTCGGTCCGGAGGTGAGCCCGCTGCTGCGCAGCGCGGCGCTGCCCGGCGCTTCCGCGCTGCTATGGCTGATCGCCCACCCGCGGCTCGTGTCGGCGCTCGGGGAGGTGGGCGATCGGCTGCGCCGACGCGGCTCGGGGACGGGCGTGTACGTGGAGGCCGTGGCCCGCGCCCTGCGACCGCTCGAGCGGGCCGGCGCCCGAGAGGCCTTCCTCCAGACGCTTCGCGCGGTGATCGACGTGCGGGGTCAGCGGGTCAGCGCCATCGACCGTCTCTACCTGCTGGACGGCTTTCCCACCCTCATCGTCTGGGGGGAGCGCGACAACACGATTCCGCTCGCCCACGGGCGCGCCGCGCACGCCGCGGTGCCGGGCAGCCGCTTCGAGACGCTGCCCGGCGCGGCGCACTTCCCGCACCTCGAGGATCCCGGTGGGCTCGCGGCCGTGCTCCGGGACTTCCTCGAGACCACCGAGCCCGTGCGAATCGAGGACGACGACTGGGGCGGGCGGCTCGGGCGGCGCGACTTGACGAAGGTCCCTTCCGGGTAGGCGATGCAACGCGCGAGGCTCGTCGGCATCAACCACGTGGCGATCGAGGTGGGCGACGTCGAGGACGCGCTCGCCTTCTACGGGCGGATCTTCGAGCTGACCTTGCGCGGCCGCGTGCCGG
>JBKPHP010000111.1:0-12351 GCA_046729895.1 Actinomycetota bacterium | reverse complement strand
TCCACCGAGGAGGGCAAATGGCCATCGAGTTCTACAGCGTGAAGCACCGCAGGAAGGTGCAGGTCGACGAGAGCGAGGTCCAGAAGAAGACCTACGAGCGGGAGACCTCGAAGGGTACCCAGACGCGGTACGCGTTCCAGGCGGAGACCACCGTCGACGGCGACAACGTCAAGCTGACGAAGTTCGTCGGCAAGGAGGACTTCGACCGGCTGTAGAGCAACAAAGCCGTGGCGGAGCGCCGGCCCGAGGTTGTCCTCGTCCGCCACGGCGAGACGGAGTGGACGCGGACCGGTCAGCACACCGGCAAGACAGACATCCCGTTGACGGACGAAGGACGGCGGCAGGCCGAGCTGCTGCTTGGCTCGCTGTCCGGCTGGCGGTTCGCCCGCGTCCTCACGAGTCCGCTGTCGCGCGCGGCGGACACCTGTCGGCTAGCGGGCCTGGGCGACGCCGCCGAGGTGAGCGACGACCTGCTCGAGTGGGACTACGGCGAGTACGAGGGCGTCACCACGGCGCAGATCCGTGAGGAGAGGCCGGACTGGAACCTGTGGCGCGACGGCTGCCCGGGGGGCGAGGAGCCGGGAGAGGTGGGCGCGCGTGCCGATCGCATCGTGGCGCAGCTCCAGCGGCTCGACGGCGACGGGGCGCTCTTCGCCCACGGCCACGTCTTGCGAGTGCTCGCCGCGCGCTGGATCGAGCTCGGCCCGGAGTGGGGCGCCCGGCTCGTCCTCACCACCGCCACGCTGAGCATCCTGGGCTGGGAGCGTGAGACCCGCGCGATCCGGCTCTGGAACGCGACAGCCGGTGCCTGATCCCTAGCCCGACGCGTGCGCGAACCGCGAGCGGGAGCGGTCGAGCTTGCCGCTCTCGTAGCGCCGCGCCCA
The DNA here is from genome assembly GCA_046729895.1 of Actinomycetota bacterium. Lineage (GTDB taxonomy): Bacteria > Actinomycetota > Thermoleophilia > Solirubrobacterales > Thermoleophilaceae > DASXBA01. The sequence continues at coordinate 11,467 of JBKPHP010000111.1, read as the reverse complement.
GCGAGAGTCCGGTTTGGCGAGGCGTAGCGCGCCGACGGCCGCGACCGCCGGGACGAACAGCCCGACCAGGCCGGCGAAGGTCTTCCCTTTTAGGAAGCACACGCCAGCGAGGCAGACACCCAGCAGCTGGAGCGGGGCCAGCACGGCGGTGCTCTCGCCGCCGGACAGGTTCTCTCCTCCCACCCCGGCGAACACGAGCACCGCCTGCAAGACGTCGATCCAGAACTGCAACCCGAGCAGCGCGATCGTCAGGAGAGAGCCGGCCACTACCACCGCGTCGATCGACTCGCGGCCCTGCGGCGACCAGTAGACGTCTTGCAGGTTGAGCCAGAGCGCGAACTCGTCGAGCGTGAGGCCCATGCCGACCCCGAACAGCACCGCGATGGTCTCCCGCCACGGGCTGCCGGGGGCCACGGCGATGCCGATGTAGCCGCAGCCGAGCAGCAGCAGGATGCCCCAGACGAGGTGGTGCACGTGGGTGCCGCCCTTCGTCTCGACGTTCCCCGGCCACCACCTCACCTGCGCCCGGATCAGGTGGGCGCTCGTCCGGATGAAGCCGAACGAGAGCAGGAACGCCACCAGGATCAGGAAGTGCGCCTCCTTGCCGGGCGCCTGGATGCCCTGCTCGTAGGCGTGCGACAGGTCCTCCCCGAGCCGGTCCACGGGGCGATGGTAAGGGAGGTCCGGGCCGGGCAACGGAGAATGCCACGCTCGATGGACCTGCCCGTTTTCCTCGTCTTCGGTCGGGCGCCACGGTAGGAGGGCTCGACTACAACGACGTGGCGATCGTTGCGGCGGTGGCGGCGGCCGCGCCGCTGATCTTCGACCTCCTGCCGATCCCGGACGTCCCGCCGATGGTCACGGAGATCCTTGCAGGCATCCTGATCGGGCCTTACGTCCTTGGCATCGCAGAGGTCGACGCGCCGGTCGAGGTGCTCTCCCAGATCGGCCTCGTCTTCCTGTTCTTCCTGGCGGGGCTCGAGATCGCCTTCGACGCCGAGCGGCAGCGCAGCCTGCGGCTCGTGGGCCTGGGCTTCGCGGCCTCGCTCGGCCACGCGGTGGTCGTGGCGCACCTCCTCGAGGCTGTGGGGCTGGTGGAGGCGCCCCTGCTTGTCTCGATCGTGCTGGCCGCGACCGCTTTCGGGATCGTCGTCGCGGTGCTCAGCGACGCGGAGGAGACCCACAGCCGCTTCGGCCAGGTCGTCATCGCGGCGGCGTCGGTGGCGGACTTCGGGACCGTGATCCTGCTGTCGCTGTTCTTCTTCCAGCAGGGGTCTGGTTTCGAGTCGACCCTGGTCCTGCTGGTGCTGTTCGGCGGCCTGGTCGCCGTGGTCGGGGTCACGATCTGGCGCGCCACGGCATGGGCCCGCCTCACCTCGGCGGTCAACCGCATGCAGGAGACGACCGCGCCGATGGGGGTTCGGATCGCCTTCGTGCTTCTGATAGCGCTCGTCTTGCTCGCGGACGAGTTCGGGCTCGAGGTGGTGCTCGGTGCCTTCCTTGCGGGAGCCATGGTCAGCCTGCTCGACCGCGAGGGGGCGGTGGAGCGATCCGGCCTGAAGCACAAGCTCGAGGGTGTCGGCTTCGGAATCTTCATTCCGGTCTTCTTCGTCGCCAGCGGGATGCGGCTCAACCTCGACGGCTGTTCGAGTCCGCCTCGAGCGCGGCGCTCGTGCCCGCAGTGATCGCGGCCCTGCTCGTGGTGCGTGCCCTTCCGGCCCTGGTGTACCGGCGCGAGCTGGGCCGCCGCGGGGCGGTCGCGGCCGGGCTGCTGCAGGCCACGTCGCTGCCGTTCATCGTGGCTGCCTCCCAGATCGGGGTCGAGCTCGACAAGATCAGCGAGGCCACGGCCGCCGGCCTCGTCGCCGGCGGGGTCCTGTCGGTGCTGCTGTTTCCCACGCTGGCCCTCGCGCTGCTGGAGCGGCCCGAGCCCACGCGCTAGCCTCCCCGGGGAGAGAAAGGGGAAGCCTGTGCGGGTGATCGACTTGGAATGTGGCCACACCCTGCAAGCGGCCAACGACGAGGATCTCGCCCGCGTGGCGCGCGAGCACGTGGACGAGGCGCACCCCGACATGGACATCGATGAGGAGGGGGTCCGCGCGCTCGTGGCCGACAAGGCCTACGACGCGATGGACGCCTGACGGACGGAGCGGGCGCCCGGCCGTTCGGCCGAGCACTGCTGCATATTCATTCCGCGGGTTCGGTCGATCCCTCCACGGGGTTGCCGAGCCGGCGCCACAGCGGGACGCCGCCGTCCGCGACGTGGATCACCTCCGTGGCCCCGTACGCCTTCAGCAGGCTGCCGGCCACCACGCTGCGCTCTCCCGAGCTACAGATGACCGCCACAGGGCGGCCCGGATCGAGGTCCTCCGGAAGCCCGTGGATGTCGTGATAGGGAACGTGCATCGAGCCGGGGATGTGGCCCTCGCGCCACTCGGAGTCCTCGCGAACATCGAGGATCTGCAGCCCTGGATCTCGCTCTCGCCGCTCGGTGAGGGCCGGCACGTCGATCCGCTCCACGCGGCCAACCTCGCGACCCTCGGCTCGCCAGGCGGTCATGCCCCCGTGCAGGTAGCCGCCCAGCTTGCGGATCCCGACGGCGGTCGCGAGCCGTGAAGCGGTGCGGCCGTCTTCGTCGTCGCGGCCGACGAAGACGATCTCCTGGTCGCGGTTCGCGATCCAGGCGAGCTTGGTACCGAACCCGGCGCGGAGCATCGTGTTGGAGACGGCGCCGGGGATGTGAGCGTCGTCGAACTGAAGGTCAGTGCGGACGTCGACGAGCATCGCGCCGGAGCCCCGCCTCTGGTCGATCTGGCGAGGCGCCAGCGGGAGCACCTCGACGCCGGAGGTCACGAGCGGGCCTCGGTTGATGTCCACCACAGCCTGGAAGTTGGGCGGCTGAGGGCCGAGCGCGGCGAGTGCCCGGGTCACGAACTCGTCCTCGTCGTCGACGCCCAGCATCTCGTTGTGGCCGCGCTCGAAGCCGATCGTGGACGAGACCTTCATGTCCATCCCGGGCCCGCCGCAGAGGGAGCCGCCCAGGTGCCCCGGCCACACCTCGCACTCGTCCGGCAGCTCGAGGAGCTTCCGGTGAAGGCTCCGGAAGATGCCGCGTGCCCCCTCCTCCTTGTCGATCGCAAGGTCCGGCCGCGCGATGTCGCCCACGAACAGCGAGTCGCCGGTCAAGACGGCCCAGGCGTCCTCGCCGCGGTCGCCGTCGATCAACAGGAAGGCGGTGTGCTCGGGACGGTGGCCGGGGGTGTGGAGGGCTCGGACCCGCAGGCTGCCCAGCTCGAGCTCCCAGCCGTCGTCGAAGCGGTCGTGCTCGTACTCCGGCCGCGCCTCGCGGTGCATGTGGATGACCGCGCCGGTGGCGGCGGCCAGGCGGCCGTGACCGGATACGTGGTCCGCGTGGTTATGTGTCTCGAGCACGTGCTCGACGTCCACGCCCATGTAGCGGGCGAGCTCGAGATAGTCGTCGATCTCGAAGCGCGGGTCGACGACCGCCGCGACCCCCGCGTCCTCGTCGCCGATGAGGTAGGAGGCGCAGCCCAGGTCGTCGTGTGTGATCTGCCGGAAGATCATTCCGCGAGCGCCTGCGCGAGTGTCGCACAGCCGGCCGTCACCGAACGGCGGCCGGGACGATCGGCGCTCACGCGGCCGGGAGCGTCGATTCCGTGGACGAGCAAGTGATAATCGTTCTCAGTAGTATGCGGCTCACTTGAGGCGCCTCGTACTGCCGATCCTGGTCGTCGTCCTGGCTGCCGGATGCGGCCAGAGCGGCCGGTCCGACGGGGGACTGCAGGTCACCGCCACCACGACGCAGGTCGGTGATCTGGTACGCAACGTGGGCGGGAGCAGGGTGGGAGTGACCACGATCCTGCGCCCCGGCGCCGACCCGCACGATTTCGAGCCGAGGCCCAGCGACGCCAAGGCCCTCGGCGACGCGCGCGTCGTCTTCCGCTCCGGTGGCGAGATCGACGGCTGGCTCGACGAGCTGATCCGGGCCGCGGGCCAGGGGGCGCCGGTCGTCGAGCTGATCGACTCGGTTCACTCGATCAAGGGCGACCCGCACTGGTGGCAAGACCCGCGCAACGCCGAGCTCGCGGTGGCGGCGATCCGTGACGCCTTGGCCAAGGCGGATCCGAAGGGGGCCGCGGCCTACCGGCGCAGCGCCGCCGCCTACGCCGACCGGCTTCGACGGCTCGACCACGGGATACAGCGCTGCATGGGCGAAGTCGGCGCGGCGCGGCGCAAGCTCGTCACGACGCACGACTCGCTGGACTACTTCGCCCGGCGCTACGGCGTGAAGGTGGTCGGTGCCGTGATTCCCTCGCGCTCGACCCAGGCGCAGCCCTCGGGGCGGGACACCGAGCGGCTGGTGGATCAGGTCCGCAGCGAGGGGGTCGAGGCGATCTTCCCCGAGAGCCCGCTGAACCCGAGGCTCGAGCGTGCCCTCGCACGGGAGGCGGGGGTCGAGGTGGGAGACACGCTCTGGGGTGACTCGCTCGGCAAGCCCGGGTCGGACGGAGAGTCCTACCTGGAGGCGATGGCCTCGGAGACCGCGGCGATGGTCAAGGGGATGAGCGGCGGCCGCCGCCGCTGCAGGCCGGACACTCGCCCCTGAGCATGACATCGTGCCCGTCGATCGCGAAGTCGACGCGCCGCGCCAGCCGCGTGATCGCGCGTTCCAGTCCCTCGTCCTCGAATGCCACGACCTCGCCGCAGCGCTCGCAGATGATGTGATGGTGGTGCTCGCCGCTTGGTAGGGCCGGCTCGTAGCGCGCAGCGCTCTCGCCGACGTCGAAGCGCTGCACCAGCCCCTGCTGCTCGAGCAGCTCGAGCGCCCTGTAGATGCTGGCGACACCCACCTGATCGCCGCGATCGTGCAGCAGGTCGTCGATCTCGCGGACCGTGACGCTGCATCCGAGCTCGGCGAGAGCCGCCACCACGGCGGTCCGCGGGGCGCTGGAGCGATAGCCAGCCCGCTCCAGGCTGAGGAGCGCGTGCTCGCTCCACCTCATCAGCGCAAGGATAGGCTTCGCGGCGATGCCGGACACCCGCCGCACGGCCGTGATCCTGTGCGCGCCGTGACGGTACTCCTGGCCGGCGGCACCGCCGCCGCGGCGCGCGCGGTCCGAGGGGCGACCCGACCGTCACTCACGGCGCCGCTTGTATCGGTCGATCCGCTGGGGCAGGAACGCCGAGCTGTTCGTGCTCGACACCCGCCAGTACCGCGATCCGAACTTCGCCGACGACACGGATACCCACCCCAAGACGATGCTCGGACGTGAGCAGCTGACGTGGTTGAAGCAGAAGCTGGCCGCGTCGGACGCGAGGTGGAAGGTGATCGTGTCGAGCGTTCCGATGTCGATCCCGACCGGATTCCCCCGACAAACGGGCGGGATGGCTGGGCGAACTTCGACCAGACGACCGGCTACGAGCGAGAGCTGCTCGACATCCTCCGTTTCATGCGGTCTCACGGCATCCGCAACAGCGTGCGGATCACTACCGATGTGCACTTCGCGGAAGCCTTCCGCTACGTGCCGTTCGCCGAGGACCCCGGGTTCTCGGTCAGCGAGCTGGTAACCGGGCCGATGAACGCCGGGATCTTTCCGAACACGAACTTCGACGCGACGCTCAACCCCGAACGGCTTGCCTTCTTCGGGCCACCGTCGGCGGACGCCGTGACGTCCTGGGCGCAGGCCAAGCGATGGTTCAACTTCGGCGAGCTCCAGTTCTCCGACGATGGTTCACTGACGATGCGGATCGTCAACACCACCGGCGAGACCGTGTTCGAGCGCACGTTGGCGTCCCTCGGGAGCGCCAAGTCCCACAACCAACGACGGAGGCGGCCCGACCGCGGCTAGGGTGGTGGCGTGAGCAGGTCAGGGACTCGCCGGCTCGCCCGCGCATGCGCCGCGTTCGCGGCTCTCGTTCTCGCGCCTTCCGCCCAGGCCGCGTTTCCCGGCGCCAACGGCCTGCTCGCCTTCAACTCGGACCGCGACGGGGACTTCGAGCTGTTCACGATGCGCGCCGACGGCTCGGACCAGACGCAGCGGACCAGCCACCCCGCGAGCGACCGGAAGCCGGTCTGGTCACCGGACGGGAGGCGTCTCGCTTTCATGTCGAACCGGGACGGCGATTTCGACATCTACGTGATGGATCTCCTCGGCGGGAATCTCACCCAGGTGACGAACGACCCGGGCAGCGACTTCAACCCCGCGTGGTCGCCTGACGGTCGGCTCCTCGGGTTCAACAGCGACCGCTCCGGCGACTTCGAGGTCTACGTCGTCGCTGCCAGCGGAGGCGCGCCGCTCCGGCTTACGAGCTCCCCGGGCGTCGACTCGGTCGTCGCGTTCTCGCCGAACGGCCGCTGGCTCGCCTTCGAGAGCAGCCGGACGGGAGATGCCGAGGTGTTTCTGATGCGCCCGGGCGGATCTGACCAGCACAACGTCACCCGGCACCCCGCAGCAGACCTCAACCCGTCCTGGGCGCCGAACGGGCAGCGGCTCGCCTTCACGAGCAGCCGCGACGGTGACCAGGACATCTGGGTGATCAGCTCCCGCGGCGGGGGTGCGCGCAATGTGACTTCGAACCCCGCCGACGACCGCAATGCGGCCTGGTCGCCCGACGGCCGTCTGATCGCGTTCGCATCGAACCGCGACGGGGACTTCGAGATCTTCTCGATGCGCGCGAACGGCAAGCAGCTGACGCAGCTCACGCACAACTCGACGACCGACTCGATTCCGGACTGGCAGCGCTTGCCGCGGGGCGCAAGGCGCTAGCGCGGCCAGTGGGAAAGAGGGTGGTAGTCCTCGGCGGGGGAGTGCCGGTTTGGGCGGCAGCCTTGCGCTGCCCCCAAAACGGCGTTTCAGGAGGGTCCCGTACGTTGTGGGTCATGTGACCCACAAGGTGCGGAGCCCCCCGCACGGCTAGGCGTCAGCCGGCAGACAGCCGACCGCCCGGCAGGAGCCGGGCGGTCGTTCGCGCAGATTGGCCCGCGCGCGGCGACCGGAGTTGGGACTTGACCGGGTCGAGCGTCGCGGGCCGTGGACCAGGCTCAGGTCGTCGGGACCTCCTCCTCCGCGCCCACGCTGTCGGCGCCCTGGCGAGCCGCCTCGGCCTGCGCCAGCTGGCGGTTGACGTGATCCCAGTCGAGGTTGCGGAATAGGGCATCTACGTACTGCTTGCGGCCGTCCGGCGTCGCGCCGAAGTCACGGGCGTAAGCGTGCTCGTAGACGTCGATCGCGAGGACCGGGCACATGTTGTAGACGGCCCAGAGGTTCTGGGTGTCCAGGATGTAGTTGAACAGCGAGCCGTCGTTGAGGTCGTAGCCCACCAGTACCCAGCCCCTGGCGGCGCTGGCGGCCTTCTTCACCGCGTCGAGCCACTTGTCGACCCCGTTGAACTCCCCCTCGATGAGCTCGGCGAAGCGGCCGCGCGGCTCTCCACCGTCGCCCCCGAGGTGCCCGAAGTAGAGGTCGTGGTTCTTGAACCCGAGCAGTGCGAAGGTGTAGTCGATCGACACGGCACGCAGCGGCGAGTAGACCTGGTTGCCCTCGATCTCCGAGTAGTCGAACTCGTTCAGGATCTTGCGGCACTCATTCGACTTTTTCGCGTAGCCCTCGTAGAGCTTGAAATGGTCCTCCATGGTTTCCTTGGAGATTCCGTCGAGCTCCTTCTCGAAGGCCGGCCAGCGGCGCGGCTTCAGCTCTTCCCACGGCATGGGGAAGCCTCCCTTCCTATTCGTCTCTCTTCTAGATCGCGGTTCCCGAAACCGTTGGGGCGAAACGCGGGCGGCTCGGTCGCTGTAGCGGCCGCTGCGGCTCAGTCGCCGTAGCGCTCGACGACCTTCGGCCAGTTGACCGTGTTCCACCAAGCGTCGATGTAGTCAGGCCTCCGGTTCTGGTATTTCAGGTAGTAGGCATGCTCCCAGACGTCGACGCCGAGGAGGGGCGTCTTCCCGTCGGTCAGGGGATTGTCCTGGTTGGCAGTTGAGACGACGGCCAACCCGGTGTCGTCCTGCACGAGCCAGGCCCAGCCCGAGCCGAACTGGTTCACCCCGGCGTCCTTCATCCTGGCCTTGAACTCGTCGAACGAGCCGAACTCGTTCGCGATCGCCTCGGCGAGCTGGCCCCCGGGCTCACCGCCGCCGTCCGGCGACATCGACTCCCAGAACAGCGTGTGGTTGAGGTGGCCACCGCCGTTGTTGCGCCCGGCCGGGCGCTTGTCCGCGGGGATGTCCGAGAGGTTGGCGATCACCCCCTCGACCGAGCGCTGGGCGAACTCGGTCCCCTCGAGCGCGGCGTTGACCTTGTCCACGTAGGTCTGGTGGTGCTTGTCGTGGTGAATCTGCATGGTCTGCGCGTCGATGTGCGGCTCGAGCGCGTCCTCCGGATACGGCAGGGGCGGGACCTCGTAGGCCATGACACTCCTTTCTGGGGACTTCCGGCGCCGCGCGGAACTCTATTCGGGGCGAGATCCCCCTCGCAGCCGCGTCGGGGCCGTGCTCCTATGGTCAGAGCCAGGAGGGCAGCGAGCAGCGGCAGCTAGCCTCCGCGTCCCAGGACGGCCCTACGGACGCTAGATTTTGAAGTCGTCACGCGGCTGTGGCGGAATTAGGCAGACGCGATGGCTTCAGGAGCCATTGGGCTTCGGCCCGTGGGGGTTCGAGTCCCTCCAGCCGCATGGTCAGGCGCTCGCCACAGCGACCAGCTGGTCAAGGGCCCGCTCGATCCCTGCCGCCGCTTCACTGACATCCGGGAGCGCGTCACGGTCGGCCAGCAGGCCGAAGCCCACGCCCCCGTCGTAGCTGAGGATCCCAATTGACAGGGCCTGGTTGCGCGGGTTGAGCGGCACGGCCGGGAAGACCTCGCGCAGCGGGACGCCATCGAGGTAGAAGGTCTGCTGGGGGCCCGGCACGTTCGAGACCACGAGGTTGAAGAGGCGCGGCCCGCTCATGGCCCGCACCGCCACCGAGGAGACGATCGGCGGCGCAAGGCCCGTGGCGCCCACGATCAGCGCGCCCGCCCTGACCTGGGCCGACTGCTTCGCCCACTCCATCGCCCTCGAGATCCGGCGCACCCGCTGGAGCGGCTCGCCGCGCAGGGGCAGGTCGACGAAGACGGTGGAGATGTGGTTGCCGAGCTCGCCACGCGCCGAGTCGGGACGCACGGAGACCGGCACGAGCGCGACGACCCTCTCCGGCGCCTCATCGCCGAGGTAGTCGGACAGCATCAGCGCGACCGCGGCGAGCAGGACGTCATTGACGGTCGCACCGGCCGCTCGGCGCACAGCCTTGACATCGTCGAGTCGACCACGCGCGAGCGCGAACAGTCGCTCGCGGCCGATTTCGGCGTTGAGGCGCGTGTCGGGGGCGGTCGGGCGCACACGCGCGAGCTCGCGTAGCACCGATGCCGAATCGCGTACCTGGGCGGTCGCCTCGCGTGGATCGAAAGCCAGCGCCCGGGCGACGGTCTCGCGGGCGAGCCTGCGCGGCGTCTGAAGTTGCGCGGCCGCCAGCCGACCCAGCTGCTCGACGCGCCGAGCCCGGCGCGGTTCCGTCGGCTCCTCTTCGGGCGGAGGTGGCAGGTCGAGGCCCTCGGGGCTCGGGTCGAGGATCACGGTGCTCACGTCCACGGCGGCGATTCCGTCCACGAGCGAGTGATGCATCCGCGCGACCAGCGCGCTTCGCCCTCCTTCGAGGCCCTCCACGACGAGCAGCTGCCAAAGCGGACGGGAGCGGTCGAGCCGCTCCGACATCGCGTGGCCGACCAGCTCGCAGAGCTGGTCGTCTCCGCCGGGCGCGGGCAGCCCCGCGCGGCGGATGTGGCGATCCGGGTCGAACGAGTCGTCCTCCACCCACACGGGGTTGGCGAGGCCCAAGGGCGCGCTGTCGAGTCTCATCGTGTAGCGCGGCAGCAGGTGGATGCGTTCCCTGACCCGGCGGGCAACCCGCTCGCGATCGATCCGGCCGTCGAAGACGAGGACCCCCCCGACGTGCATGTGCACCGGCCCGCGCTCGGCCTGAATGGCCGACAGGTCGGAAGGGGACAGCGCCTCGGCCATGGCCGGACGCGAGGTTACCCGTGAGGGCCCGCGTGCAGGCGCAAGTCGTGGCCGCGCAAAAGGCCGGCCAGAGCTATCGGCTATGTAGGCGCTCCGCCCGCTACTTGCGCGAGCCGCGCACGAGCGGAGTGCCGAACACGTGGTCCCAGAAGGGAGCGCTCACCCCGAAGCCGCGCCTGTCGTCCTGAAAGTGGTGGCGCATGTGCAGCTCGCGCAGCAGCTTTCCGAGCCGCGTGCGGGGCGCGTGATGGTGGACGTGGAAGTGCGTCATGTCGTAGGTGAGGTAGCCGGCGAGGAAGCCCGCGGTGAAGAGATAGGCGTCCGGCGTGCCGAGCACTGCCGCGAAGCCGAGGTAGAACACGAACGCGAGGGGCACGCTCACCGACGGAGGCATGACGAGCCTCAGCGGGTCGTTGGGGTGGTCGTGGTGGACGCCGTGGATGATCCAGTGCAGCCTGGCGCCAATCCCATGCTCCGGCTCGAAGTGGAACACGAGCCGGTGTAGCCAGTACTCCGTGAGCGTCCACACGAGCCAACCGGCCAGCACCAGGCCCACGACTCCGAGCGGCGCGTGCCCCTCCTGACCCGCCGCCAACAGCACGGCAATGGCCGGGACGAAGAGGATGAGGGGGACCACCGGATGCACCCGCGAAAGCCGGTCCATGAAGTCCGACTCGAACATGCGGGGCGAGGCCCTCAGGACATCCGCGCGACGCTGCTCCACCGGCACGAATTTAGCGCACGCACCGGGTGGGCGTAAGGCGGGTTAGGGCTGCCTAACTCGAGCGCTGTGCCCTGCCCCAGAGGGAGGGCCAGGACGCCACCACGAACTCCATCCCGAACGACGCCGTGACGGCGTAGACCGCGATCGCGGTGAGCGCACGCGCGCCCCGGGCCACCTCGATGATCAAAAGCGCGAGCACGCCGCTGGTGACTAGCGCCATGAAGGCGAACACCGCCATCTCACGGACGGTGGACTGGAAGGTCATCGGTGCCTCCGCTGTATAGATCTGTACAAGTCGTACGGATTCTGCGGCGGCGTCCCGGCAGCCTGGTAATCGCACGGTGAAAGCCTTGTGAAGCTGCCGTTACCCGGGCTCGAGACCGCCCCACGACCTCGGCCGCCCTGTGTGGGAAGGCCAGGTTGCCCGAGCCCCGCTCGCCAGCCGGCGTCCTCCGGTTCGCTGTCCGATTAGCGTCGCAGTGCATCGGGCAACAATGGAATGGAGTTGCATTACCTATACCTCGATAGAGACGGCATCGTCGTCGCGGAGTTCTCCGGGCTCGACGAGGCGGTGCAGCAGGCCGAGCGCATCGAGGAGGTCCGCCAGGCGCGCGGACCCCTCAGGCTGGTGCGAGTCGACGAGTACCCCGGCAGCCTGATGAGCGCCACCTC
>JBKPHP010000110.1:0-7083 GCA_046729895.1 Actinomycetota bacterium | reverse complement strand
GCTCGAGCCGGGCGCCCTTCTCGATCACGACCCGGCCCTCCACGCGCGACTCCACCAGCTCGCCGTCCACGTGCTCGGTCAAATCGTCGAGGATCAGCCTGTTCGCCTCGAGCATGTCCTGCACCTGGCCGGTGTCCTTCCACCAGCCGTGGACGATGTGCGGGTCGACTCGCAGGCCGCGATCGACGAGCGTCTGGATGGCGTCGGTGATCTCGAGCTCGTTCCGCCAGGACGGCTTGATCGAGCGGGCAGCGTCGAAGATGGCGGGAGTGAACATGTACACCCCGACGAGCGCCAGATCGCTCTGCGGCTCCTTCGGTTTCTCGACGAGCCGGGCCACGCGGCCGTTGTGCAGCTCGGCCACGCCGTATTGCTCGGGATCGGGCACGGGCGTCAGCAAGATCAGCGCGTCGGGCGCCTCGGACCGGAACGTCTCGACCAGGTCGGTGATCCCGTCGCGCAGGAGGTTGTCGCCGAGGTACATGACGAACGGCGAGTTGCCGAGGAAGCCCTCGGCCGTCAGCACGGCATGCGCCAGCCCCGCCGGCACGTCCTGCTCGATGTAGGTGATGTCGAGCCCGAAGCCGGAGCCGTTGCCGGCAGCGGTCCGGATCTCTTCCCCGGTCTCGGGCGCGATGATGATGCCGACATCGCGGATGCCCGCCGCCGCCATCGCCTCGAGCCCGTAAAAGAGCACCGGCTTGTTGGCCACCGGGACGAGCTGCTTGGCGCTCGTGTGGGTGATCGGCCGCAGTCGGGTGCCCCGTCCGCCCGAGAGGATCAGCCCCTTCAAGCCCTGCATCAGTACACGCCCCCGAGCTTGCGGTGGTCCCAGCTGACCACTCGTCTGGGAACGAAGTGGAGGCCTACGCGCTTTCGCGCCTGTTCACGGAAGGCCTCTTTCGCATCGGAGGAGCCTCCCGCGTAACGGTCCACGAGCGCGAACCCGTACTCCGCAACCCGTTCGGGCTCGCGCTCCAGCTCCACGTCACACTCGAGCATCACGCCGCGGAGCTCGTGGTACTGGACGCCGTCCGCGATTCCCAGCGTCGCGCGCGGGTCGCGCTCGAGGTTCTTCGCCTTCTGTGACTTGGCGTAGGTCCAGCCGCGCAACTCCATTCCGTCCGGTACGTACCAGAGGGCCACCATGTGAGGAAGGCCCTGAGGACCGATCGTCGCGCACTGCATCACCAGGTGCTCGGCCAGGAAAGCCCGCACCTCCTCGCCCGTCATCTTGATCTGGTCGCGGCGAGAAGGCATCAGGACGGCTCGAGCGAAAGCCGGGCGACTGGCGACTGGCGACTGGGGTTCGCCCGTCCCGCAAGCCAATCCTCCAGCAGATCGTCGTAATGGCGGCTGCCAGGGTGCCCCGACTGCCCCGTCATGTGCTGCCAGCGCGAGCGCTCCGGCCGGCCCAGGTCCGCGAGCAGGCGGTACGAAGGAGCCCAGGAGCCCGTGTAGTCGCCACGGTGCGGGACGAAGCCGATCTGCGAAACCGTCTCCTGACCGCCCCCGGCCTGCAGCCGGCGGGACAGGAGTCGGTCGAGCACGCGCGAGACGCGCCCGCGGCCCTCGCCCAGAGCATGCGGGAAGCGCAGCCCGTGCACGGCGCCCCAGCGCCGGTCGGGGTGCTCCCGCTCCAGCTCGTTCATCGCCGCGCGAAGCGAGTCGCGCACCAGCGCCTCCCAGGAGCGCCCGCCCACGAGCTCCGGGTCCGCCTCCTCCCAGAGGTCGAGCAGATGGGCGTGGAAGCGCCAAGGCGAGGAGGTCATGGCGGTGAAGCCGAGCAGCGACTTGGAGCGCCAGCGCTCGGCGTAGTCGCTGTCCCCGATCGCGGCCTCCGAGACCTCTCGGGCGAAATGGACGATGAACGCCTTGTAGACGGACGCCGCCTCGCTCTCCGGGTCGAGGCGATGGTCCCAGTCGCGCAGCAGGTCGAGCGCGCGCTCCTCTCGCTCGTCCCGGGGCTCGAGCTCCAGCAGGCGGCGAGCGGTCGTCTCGCCTGGGATGGAGTAGAGGTCGGTCTGGATGCGCCCGAAGTCCTCGAGCGAGTGGCGCTCGCGCTCTGCCAGCAGCCGATCGATGCGCGCCGCCCTGTAGCCGTCGAGGTACTCGCTCGTGATGTGGTGCGGGTAGTCCTCGGGCGCCACGCGGTTGTTGGCGGTAACGATGACCCCCGCCGGGGGATTCACGACCGCCGGGAGCTCTTCGTAGGGGACGTAGCCGTCCCACTCGTGGCCGCCGGTCCAGCCGGGCTTCGGCAGGTCCGGGCAGTCGCCGCGCCGGATGGGCAGCTTGCCGACGAGCTTGTAGCCGATGTTCCCGCCGGCATCCGCCCAGACCATGTTCATGACCGGCACCGAGTACTCCGCGAAGCGCTCGACGGCCTCCTCACCGTCCCGCATCCCGCCGATGTCGATCCCCAGCGAGGTGAAGAACGGCTCCCGCAGCCCTGTCCAGGCGAGGGCGAGGGGCTCTTCGCCCTCCGCCCCGAGCGGCCCGGTGATCACCGGCCCGTGGTGGGTCTCCTGCACGTCGAGCAGCTCGGGCTCGGGTCGCCCACGGATGCGGATCTCCTCAGGGTGGACCGTGAGCGGCCGGAGCGAGCCCTCGAACTCGTAGTGGCCGTCGGCGATGCGCTCGACGAAGAGGTCCTGGACGTCGGCCATCGCATTGGTGAAGCCCCAGGCGAGGCGCGGGGACTGGCCGATCACGATGCCGGGGAAGGTCGGCATCGAACCGCCCGACAGCTCGATGCCGGGCGCCGAGAGCTCGATCTGGTACCAGACGTCTGGGATCGATGTGGTGACGTGCGGGTCGCTGGCAAGCAGCGGCTGGCCGGTGATCGAGCGCTTGCCGGACACCACCCAGTTGTTGGAGGCAGCCGGCTGGAGACCGATCCCGAGCGCTTCGCGCACGCGACCCAGCTGCTCGGCCAGAGCAAGCGCGTCGCCGGACCACTCCCCTCCCACCACGAGCGGATTACCTCCCGGGTAGGCAGGCTCGAGCCGCTCGGCTCGCTCCACGCCGATCTTGCGGATGAGCTCCGAGCGGAACAGCTCAGTCTCCATGTTCGTCGAGAAGCCCAGCGCCACGATCTTGCCGACCGAGAGGCTGTCCGCGGGAGTCCAGGGCTCCGGCTCGAGGCGCAGGAGCTGCAGCTCGAGCGGCAGGGCCCGCGCGGAGGCCACGGCGGCGTCCACCCCGAGGCCGTAGGCCGTGAGATACGAGCGGGTCGCCGGGTCGAGCCGGGCCACCTCGGCCTCCGCCGCGCGACGCAGCCCCAGGGTGCGCATGAGGACGTCGGTCTCGAGCCCCTGCTCGCCGGCGAACTCCGATATCCGCCCGGCCGCGAAGCGCCGGTACAGCTCGAGCTGCCAGAGGCGGTCCTGGCCGTGGCAGAAGCCATGCCCGAAGCAGAGATCGATCGCGCTCGCCGCCGTCACCCGCGGGACGCCGAAGCGGTCACGGGCGATCTCGAGCGGAGCCTCGAGGCCCTGGACCCGGAGCCTGCCCTCGGTCTTGGGGAGCGGCCTCCGCACCAGACGCCGCCACGCCGTCGCCAGGCCGGCGGCCGTCGCCAGGCCGCCGGCCAGCGCGACATGTGGAAGCCGTGGCGCGAGCACCAGCGGCCGATTTTCTCAGACGTGCATGGCTAGTACCCGAGGGAGCTGCCGCCCCCCGAGTCGGCTCCCTTGCTCCCGGAGCTCGAGGTGTTGTCGCCGTGTACGACGTGCCAGGTGAACTGCCGGCCGCCGAAGGCGTCGTCGAACCCGTCGCCGGTCACCTTGCCCGGCTTATCCTGGGTGAAGGAGTAGAGGAGCTTGCCGTTGTAGGTGACCTGCTTCTTTCCGTCCGGGCGCTTGACCACGGCGAGCTTGCCCGTGAGGGAGCTCCCGGTCGGGGTGCCGCTCACGGTTAGCGGCGTCCAGAAGGAGAGGCAGGCGCCGGTGCACAACACCTTGCCGTGCGTCTCCTGGTCGGAGGCGTACAGCGCTTTGCCGCCCGCGCCCACGAGGACGTTGCCGGCGTCGCCGATCTGCTCGGCGGAGACCGTCTTCGAGCCGTTGCTCGATGCGTCCGCGCCGGCAGAATCGCCACCGCCACCGCCGCCGCAGGCGGCCAGCGCCACGCTCGCCACCAGGGCGGCGACCGCGATCAGTAGGCCTTTCATGGATGACCTCCCGTAATCGGATGGTTTGCCTTTCATCCGCTGCAGACGCCGTCGAGGCGCAATCCTTCCCGGCACCCGGTGATGCGCGGACCCCGAATGCTCGACCCCGACCGCGTGGTGGAGCACCTGCCGCGGCTCTACCGCGCCGCGCGGGCCTGGACCGATTCGCGGGAGGAGGCGGAGGACCTCGTTCAGGAGACGTGTGCCCGGGTGTTCGCCCGTCCCCGCCTGCTGCGGGGAGGCGACGAGCTGGGCTACATGCTGCGGGCGCTGCGCAACACGCTGGTGAGCGAGCGCCGGGCGAAGAGCCGTCGCCCGGCGACCACCCCGCTGGCGGACGAGCTGACCGCCAGCCCCCGCGCGGGTGAGGACCCGGCCGAGGCGGCCGAGACTCGCCAGGTGTACGCGGCGATCCGCGAGCTTCCCGATGAATTCCGCGCCGCGCTCGTGGCGGTGGACATCATGGGGCTCTCCTACGGCGACGCGGCTCGGGCCCTGGGGCTACGCGAGGGGACCTTGACGAGCCGGCTCTTCCGCGCCCGCGACCGGGTGGCGGTGCGGCTCGAGTCGCCCCCGGGCCGTCAGTAGCTCGCCAGCTTGATCAGCTCGGCGTCTGGGGCTGCCCCGACCAGCACGCAGGTGTGCCCGTCGCGTCGCCAGGTCACCCCCGGGCGGCCGGCCAGGCTCAGCGTCTGGTACCGGACACCTCCACGAAGCGTGCTCCGCCCTCGCGAGGGCCGGGATAGGCCGTCCCCGGCCACGATCGCGTAGCCGACCCGCCTTCGTCCCTTCGAATAGACGACCGTCGTGGCCCCGCGGCCGTCGAGCTTGTCGTGGCGAACCCCGACGGCGCGCCAGCCGTACGCTGGCCGGAGGTTCGGGAATGCGACCCCCTCGACGTCGGCGGCCAGGCTCGTCCGGCTGCCATCCGATGGACCGGGGGCCGGTCCGGTCGGCGGCCGTGTCGCGACCCGGGCCGCGTCGGCCACCGTGGGGCCGCCGGGTCCGCCGCTGAGAGCGACCACGACGACGACCGCGGCGGCCGCCAGCCCGCCCGCGAACCCCAGCCGCGGCACGAGCCACGACGCTCGCCTTCGCGTGGGCCGCCGCATGTCGAAGGCCGTTCGCAACGAGTCCGGCACGGGCTCGCTCTCCAGCGACGCCGTGGCGGCCACAGCCCGCCGCTGGCGATCGAGCAACTCCTGAAGCTGCGGGGAGGCCGCGACGCGCGCCTCGACCGCCGCTCGCCGCTCGGCCGGAAGAGTTCCGTCGGCCAAGGCGGCCAGCTCGGCAATGTCCCGTTCAGACAGCCCCGAGCCCACCTCGCTCATCCCTCCGTAGATAGCACTACCAGCTCCTCGCGGGCAACCTCCCCGCGAACCGGGCGACCAGGTAACCGCCCAGCAGTACGACTGTCGCTCCCTCGGCGATGCGAGTGCCCAGGATGGCCGTCGGGTCGTAGCCGGGCTCCATGAACCCGAACAGAGGCGTGTGCTCGCTGATCAGCAGGAACACGAACGCCGTCGCCGCCAGGGCGATGCCGCCGAGGAGGAGCAGGGCCAGCGCCGCCCCGCCCCGACGCCCCAGGAGCCGTTCGACGGGAGCCAGCAGCCCGAGGCCGATGGCGGTGGCGCCGGCGAAGTTCAACACGAACAGCGTGCCGATCGTGGGGATCGCGGAGTACAGGGCGAAGTACTGCTGGAGGTGTATGGCGCCCACCGCCAGCAGCGACAGGGCGCCGAGGACTCGTGCAGCGAGCCTGAGCGAGTGCTGTGCCGCTTGGTCTCTTTCGAAGACGTGCATTGGGGCCTCCTCGATGGTCGATTCCACCCAAGAGGACGCCCCAAGGCGCCAACTCTTCCCGACCGCCTACTCGGCGTCGTGGAAGATCAACCCGAGCGTGTGCCGGGTACCCGAGCGGACGCGGCTGACGCCGTGCCGGACGTTGACCCTGTAGTAGCCCTGCTTGCCTTCCACCGGGCGCTGCTGGTTGGGGAAGATCAGCATCTGCCCCCGCTCGAGCTGGATGACCTCGCCGATCGACTGGGCCCGTGGCTGCTGGGTGACGAGCAGGAACTCGCCGCCGCTGAAGTCCTGCCCGGGGCGGCTGAGCAGGGTCAGCACCTGGAAGGGAAAGCCGACCTCCCCGAATACGTCCTGGTGGAGGGTGTTTAAGTCGCCCTCGTCGTAGCGAAAGATCAGCGGCGTTGGACGGAGCTGCCCCTTTCGGTGGCAGACGTCCAGGAACTCGTCGAGCGTCCGCGGGAACGTCTCCCCGCTGCCGAGCCGCTCGGCCCATGCGTTCGCGACCCCGGCCAGCCGCTTGTAGAACGCGTGGCGCAGCTGGCGCACCGCCGACGGCAGCGGATCGTCGAAGTACTTGTAGACGCCGGAGCCGAAGCGATGCCGGCGCATGTCGATGACGCTGCGGTAGCGGTCGTCCTCGTCGAAGAGCCCGATGAGGTCCTTGCACTCGCCCGCCTGCAGGAGTCTCGGCGTGATGGCGTAGCCACGCCCATCAAGGGTCTTCCCAAGCTCCTCCCAGTCCAGATTCTCGACCCGTTCGCTCAATTCGCCCATAGACAACGAGCGAACTGCTCCGCGTGTGAGGTCTACGACTTGGCCGCGCCGGCCAGTTCCTCGGCCGCATGGAGCACGGCCTCGCGTGCATCCTCCGGCTCCAGCACCACCGCGTCGCCGGCCTCCTTGAGGATCTCGCGTCCCAGGTAGTCGTGGCCGGCGTAGGGGAACTCCACGATCACGGCCCCGTCCTTGAGCTCCTCCACGACGCGCCGGTCCTCCCTCGCCCAGCGGGCTCGGTCGGGCGAGATCCACACCCGCGCGACGCGCGAGTCGGGCACCTCCCCGGTGCTCGGCCAGCCCTGCACGTCCGGCTCGACGCCCTCCCG
>JBKPHP010000109.1:0-6663 GCA_046729895.1 Actinomycetota bacterium | reverse complement strand
CGATAGGCCTCATCGTGGTGCTCGCGGCCGCTCCGTCGTGGTCGCAGCTGCGGGCAGCGGGTACCGTGGTCGGCGCCGGCGTGATCGCTGCGGCCAGCTCGACCGCCTTCCCCGGGGTCGAGTCGCTCGTGGGAACGGTCGCTCGCCGCGAGAGGGACGGGGCGATCATGCTGGCGATCGTGGTCGCCGTGATGGCCGCGGCCGCCTTCGCGCAGGCGTGGCTGGGAGCGGCGGAGGGCAAGGGCCATGTCCCAACAGGGAGGCTCCGGGGGGCGAGCCGCCTTCCGGCCGTGGCCGCGGCCGCCGTCTGTCTGGGGCTCACCGGGCTCGTCGTCGGCGGCCTCGGGGAGAAGGGCCGCGCGGACCAGCTCTCGCGGCGGCACGGCGCGTCGCGCCTCACCACGATCGAGTCAAGGCGCTACGACTACTGGCGGCTCGGTGTGAAAGCGTTCGCCCGGCATCCGCTCAAGGGCGTTGGCGCGGGCGGCTTCCGCGCCGTGTGGTTCAAGGAGAGGCCCGTCCTCGAGGCCGCGCGCGAGGTCCACTCCCTGCCGCTCGAGATGGCGACCGAGCTCGGTCTGCCCGGCCTGCTCGCGTTCGCCATGTTCCTCGGCGGCGTTCTCGTGGCCGGCCGCCGAGCCCTTCGCCGGAACCCCACGTTCGCCGCGGGAGCCTGCGCGGCGGGGACCGTGTGGCTGTCGCACGCGGCGATCGACTGGGACTGGGAGGTGCCCGCCGTGACCTTGCCGGCGCTCGTGCTCGCTGGTGCGCTGGTTGCGGCCGGGGAGGGCGACCCCGAGCCGGCGCTCGACGGCATGGCCGCGGCTGATGCCCGCCGCGCCAGCCCGACGCCACCGACCCACGCCAGAACCGGTTTTAGCGGAAGCTGAGAGGGTTTAGGCGCCTGATCTCGGCCGCGGCCCTCGCCGACCGGCGGCGGTCCGTTCGTTTCGTCGCCTGGCCGAGGACCCCCCAGGCCGTGATGTTGTCGGGCTCCTCCCGGACCACGGTCTCGGCTACCCGAGCGGCGCTGCGTGGGCGACCTATGCGCAGGTAGTAGTTCGCGCGAGACAGCTTCCAGTAGGAGTCGGGATTCAGCAGCTCCGCGTCCTTCAAACGCTTCAGATCGCGCTGGGGCTGGAGCCGGCTCGGCTTGGGCCCGTAGAAGGCCCGCAGCGACGCCGCAGTTCCGATCTCGAAGTCGCGCAGCAGGACTCCGACCCAGGCAAGCACCAGCACGGCGGTCGTGGCGAGCAACGCTCGGGCAGCCATCGCCCTCGAATTTAGGGAAGACGCGGCCGCCGCGGGCCGTCGGCTCCGTATCCTGCCGCCCCGGTGCTTTCGGTATTGATGCCGGTCTACAACAGGCCGCCACCGTGGAGCGGGCGATCTCCGAGGTCCTCGCGTCGGAGCTGGGCATGGACTTCGAGCTGATCGTCGTCGACCGCAGCACGGGACCCGAGAGCTCCAGGAGGCCATTCCGTGGCCCGACCGGGTCGCACCGCCGGGGCACGAAGAGAACCGCGGGAAGGGAGCCGCCGCGCGGACGGCTCCAAGCGATGCCCGGAGCGAGTTCGCCACGATCTTCGACTCCGACCTCGAGCACGAGTCCAGCGAACTCGCCCCGCTCGAGCCCTTGGTCGACGGCCGCGCCACGGGTCTTCGGGGTCGATGCCTTCGGCAGCAACACGAGCCACCCGAAGCTCTACGTGCTGGCCAGCAAGGGCGTCACGCTTGCCGCCACGTCCTGTTCGACATCTACCTGCGGGATCCGGTGACCTGCCACAGGGCGATCCGGACGGAGGTCTTCCGCAGCCTCCGTCCGAGGGGGCGTCGGTCCGGCATCGAGCCGAGATCGCGGCGCAGCTGCTTCAGTGGGTAGATCGGATCTTCGAGGTGCCGGTGCACTACCGGGCCCAAGCGACGACGAGGGTAAGCAGCTCACCGCCGCCGACGGCTTGCAGGTGCTCAGGATGCTGCTGCGCTCCCGCCTTACGCCCGGCTGAGTTGTGCCCCTTCAGCGTCGTAGTCGTAGCTCATGACTCCGCCGTAGAGCTCACGAACCTACTGGACTCGGTCGACCGCCACCTCGATCCGCCTCCCCAGCTGATCCTTGTCGACACCGCTTCCGGCGATGACACGCTCGCCGTGTGGAAGGAACGGCGGAGCTTGTGCCGCTGGATCAGAACCCGGGATTCGGGGCCGCCTGCAACGCCGGGATGTCGCGCGCGACCGCTGACGTGACGGTGCTCCTGAATCCGGACGTCATGCTCCTCGACTCCAACCTCCAAGCGCTGACCGATCGGGCCGGCTCACGGGCGGCGATCCTGGCGCCGCGGTTGCTCAACGTGGACGGCAGCATGCAGCGCAGCGCACACCCCGCCGGGTGGTGCTGACGCGCTGCTACCGCCCGTAGTCCACCCGAGCCTGCTGCCACGGCCGCTTCGCCTGCGGGCCGATCCCTGGCGCTCCGAGGCCCCCGCCGGGTTGGCTGGGCTGTCGCGGACTGCCTGGCGGCGCGGACGGACCTCCTGCTGCGGTTGGGACCCTTCGATCCCGGCCAGTTCGTCGTCTACGAAAACATGGACCTTTGCCTGCGTGCTCGATCGGAGGGGATTCCAACCGAGCTCCATCCCGACGTGCGCCTCCGTCACGCCGGCGCGCACTCGACCCGGCCAGCATTCGGGGGCGAGCCCTACCATCTGCTCGCCGCCCGGCGGCGCGAGATAGTCCGCGCTCGCCGGGGGCCCCGAGGCCTGTTGCTCCACGATCTGGCGGAGGGCCTCACCTTTGCCTCGCGGGCGGCCGCGCGGATGCTGCTGGCCGCGACGCCACCGCCGAACGCGCGCCTGGCCGGGTTGCGGAGGGCGAGCCTGTCGGCGCGCCGCATAGACTGAGGACGTGGGGCCCCAAGGAGCGACGGTGAGGGATCGTAGCCGGGTCGCGCTGGTACATGACTTCCTCGTGGGCGTGCGCGGCGCCGAGCGGGTGTTCCTTGCCATGTGCGACCTCTGGCCGGACGCCGACATCTTCACCCCGATCTACGACGAGAAGGGCACGGAGGGCCTCTTCGCGCACCGCAACATCAAGACGTCTTTCCTGCAGCGGCTGCGCCCCACGGCGCGTAACTTCCGAGCCCTCTTGCCGCTCTACCCGGCGGCGATCGAGTCGTTCGACCTCGCCGGCTACGACCTCGTCGTCTCCAGCTCGAGTGCCTGGGCGCACGCAGTGATCTGCGAGGAGCGGACGGTGCATGTCTGCTACTGCCACAATCCATTTCGCTACGCCTGGAACGAGCGGCACCGCACGCTCGCCGAGCGCGCCGACCCGCTCACGCGGGCTGCCCTGCGCAGTTTCCTCAGGCGCTGGCGGGAGTGGGACTGGATAGCTGCCCAGCGAGTTGACCGCTACATCACGAATTCCCGCACGACCCAGGCCCGTATCAGCAGCTACTTCGGACGCGACTCCCGCGTCGTCTACCCGCCGGTCGAGATCTCACGCTTCGCTCCAGCCGATCCGGGGTCGCACTACCTGGTGCTGTCGGAGCTCGTGTCGCACAAGCGGATCGACACGGCGGTGCGGGCGTTCACCAAGCTCGGCCTGCCCCTCGTCGTTGCGGGTGATGGGCCGGATCGCCGCCGCCTCCGGCGTATAGCAGGGCCCAACGTGCGTTTCGCCAGCCGAGTGTCGGATGCAGAAGCCACGCGCCTCCTGGCGACGTGCCAGGCGCTCGTGGTGACCGCCATGGAAGAGTTCGGTATCGCCGCGGTCGAGGCTCAGGCCGCCGGCCGCCCGGTCATTGCCGCTTTTGCCGGCGGCGCGCTCGAGACGATCGTGGACGGCGTCACGGGCTGCTTCTGGACGGGCGGGCCAGACGAGCTGGCCGAGGCGGTCCGGTCCTTCGCCCCGGAGGCGATCGATCCCGCCGCGTGCGTGGCCAACGCGTGCCGCTTCGACTCCCAGGTATTCCGCCGCAAGCTGCCGCGCGAGATCGATGCGGCGCTCGACGCCACTGAGGACTCCCCCGAGCTGCGCGGGCGCGCGCCGCGCCGGGTTCGGTTCGCGCGGGCGCCGTTCGGCGCGTCGCCGCTGCGCTCACGGGGCCGGTAGCCGGGTCCGCCTGTCCCCGAGCTGGGACGAGAGGTCTCCGGTTGAGCGACCTGGCGCGAGGCCCCGACGGCCGGCGCCGCTGCGCCTGGGGCGTTTCGGCGCCGGAGTACGTCCGCTACCACGACGAGGAATGGGGACGGCCCGTGACCGACGACGACGGGATCTACGAGCGGCTCACCCTCGAGGCGTTCCAGTCGGGCCTCTCCTGGCTGACCATACTGCGCAAGCGGGAGAGTTTCAGGGCCGCCTTCGCCGGCTTCGATATCGAGGCTGTGGCCCGCTTCGGGGACCGGGACGTGAACCGGCTGCTGTCCGATGCCCGCAGCGTCCGCAACCGGGCCAAGATCGAGGCCGCGCTCGCGAACGCCAGGGCCGCCGCGCGAATGGACCGCAGCCTCTCTCGGCTCGTGTGGTCCTTCGCGCCCGACCGCCGGCGGCGGGCGCCCCGAGCCCTGGGAGAGCTGCCGGCGGCCACGCCGGAGTCGACTGCCCTGGCAAAGGAGCTGAAGCGCCGGGGTTTCCGATTCGTGGGTCCCACGACCGCCTACGCGACGATGCAGGCCTGCGGGCTGGTCGACGACCATCTCGCGGGCTGCTTCGTCAGGCGTGAGGTGGAGAAAGAGCGCCGAGCGGCGCTTGACCGTATCCTGCCGCGATGCTCTCAGTCCTGATGCCCGTCTACAACGAGGCCGCCACGGTGGAGCGGGCCATTGCCGAGGTGCTGGCGGTCGACGTCGGCATGGAGCTCGAGCTGGTCGTCGTCGACGACGGCTCCACCGACGGTACCCGCGAGCTGCTTCAGGCAAAGCCCTGGCCGGAGCGGGTCCGGCTGCTCCTGCACGACCGCAACCGCGGCAAGGGCGCAGCGGTGCGCACCGGGCTGGCCGACGCACGAGGCGAGTTCACGACGATCTTCGACGCCGACCTCGAGTACGACCCCGCCGACATCGCCCAGCTGCTCCAGCCACTCCAGGATGGGCGCGCAAACGCGGTCTTCGGCGTCCGGGCATTCGACGGCTACACGAGCCACTCGTTCCTGTACGTGGTCGGCAACAAGCTCGTCACTTTGGCGGCCAACGTCCTCTTCAACGTCTACCTGCGCGACCTCATGACCTGCCACAAAGCGATCAGAACGGAGGTCCTACGCGACCTGCCCCTGAAGGAACCCGGTTTCGGGATCGAGCCGGAGATGGCGGCGCGCCTGCTCCAGCGGGGAGAGCGCATCTTCGAGGTCCCGGTCAGCTACCGGGCCCGCAGCGACGAGGAGGGCAAGAAGCTGACCGCTGTCGACGGCCTTCGCGTCATCCGAACCCTGGTTCGCTGCCGCGTCACCCGGCCCTGATCTCTACCCCGGCGCGGCAGCCTGGCCGTTCGTTACCCTGGCCCCGATGGACGAGCGCGCTCTTACCGAGCGCCTGATCACCTACGACACGTCCACCATCGAGGGCATGCAAAGCGCCGCCGGCTTCATCAAGGGCTGGCTTGAGGCGCGGGACGTGGAGGTGACCGGGACCCTTCACAGCGGGCGCCCCCTGCTGGCCGCGACGGTGGGCGCGAACAGCGGCCCGACCGTGGTGCTGCACGGTCATCTGGACGTAGTGCCGGGTCGGCCCGAGCAGTTCAGCCCGCGCGTGGCGGGCGACCGGCTCTCCGGCCGCGGTGCCTACGACATGAAGGGCGGCCTGGCCGGGATGATGTGCGCGGTCCGCGACCTGGCCGCGCAAGAGCGAGTGCGGGTGCACTTCGTCTGCGTATCCGACGAGGAGTCGGAGGAGGAGGAGGAGCGCGCCTCCGACGAGCTGGTAGAGCGCGGCTACACGGGCGACTTCGCGGTGACGGGCGAGCCCACGGACCTCCACATCGGTGTCGAGGCCAAGGGCGTGCTGGCGATGCGCATCCAGGTGAGCGGCCGCTCCGCCCACGGCTCCACGCCCTGGGTCGGCGACAATGCCGTGCTCAAGGCGATCGATGTCTTTCGCGGCATCGAGTCGCTGCCCTTCGCGCGCGAGTCGTCCGACCTCTTCGACCGGCCGTCGATCAACCTGGGCAGGATCCTCGGCGGGGACGCTCTCAACCGCGTCCCCGAGACCTGCGCGATCGACATCGACATCCGTTACCTGCCGGGGCAGGAGCCCGAGGAGATCCTGGCCGGGATACGCGAGCTGCCGGATGCGGAGGTGGTCAAGGTCTTCCACAGGTCGCCGGTGAGCGTCGACCGCGCCAACCCGTTCGTGCAGGCTCTCGGCGCGGCCGTCTCCGCCGTCGCGCCGCGCAAGGAGCGGATCTCGGTGGGCCGCCACGGCGCGTCCGATGCGATCTGCTTCATCGACGCCGGGATCCCCGCGGTGGAGTTCGGGCCGGTCGGCGATGGCCATCACGGCCCCGAGGAGTGGGTGTCTATCGCGTCGCTCGGCCTATACCGGAGGGCGCTCGTTGAGTTCGTCGAACGGCTTCCGGAGCGCCTGCGGGGCGACGGCAAGCGGCTGAGGATCGCCGGATGACGCCCTACCAGGACGGGGGCGGTCCCGGGATCTTCAAGCGACTCCTGATAGG
>JBKPHP010000108.1:0-7127 GCA_046729895.1 Actinomycetota bacterium | reverse complement strand
CCACCACCTTCCTGCCGCGCGCGGCCATCCCGGCCGCGATCGCGGCGGATGTCGTGGTCTTGCCCACGCCGCCCGAGCCGGCGCAGATGCAGACCTGCTTGCGCGCGAGGACGCGGTGCGCGCTCACAACCTCGCCGCCAGCGTCTCCAGCTGCTGATGCCCGAGGTCCTTCGCAAACAGGAACGGGAGGGTCGTGACCGGCGCCGCCGCGGCCCGCCGCAGCCGGCGAAGCTGGGAGCGCTGCAAGCGGGCACGCCGGTATTCCGAGAGCGCCGCGCGGGTCGCCGGCGATCCGCGTCCGTCGACGGACTCCAGCCGGCCTGCCTCAGCCCCGGTGAAGCGCTCCGGCAGCACCTGGTTCACGACGATGCGGTCGATCCCCATTCCCATCTCCTCGTGCAGCCGCTCGCCAAGCTCGAGCGTCTCGGTGACGGGCATCTCCTCGGGCAGCGCGACCGTGAGCACGCCGGTGGCGGCGGGATCGGTCAGAAAGCGGTGGATGGTCGCGGCTTGCCGGTGGATCGGGCCCACCCTGGACACCTCGGAGAAGGTCCTCGGTGCGCGCAGCATGGCGACCCCGTGACCGGTGGCGGGGGAGTCCACGATCACCAGATCGTATGGCGACGCCTTCGCCGTCTTGCGCTGAAGCTGCGCGAGCTCCCAGACCTTTCCGACCGTGACGAGCTCGGTCAACCCGGGCGCCGCGGCGGTGAGGTATTGGAAGATGCGGCTGTGGCCCAGCAGCCCCGCGAGGGCCGCGGACCCCAGCTGGTACCTCAGCCACTCCTCCTTGGCGCGCTCGGGGTCGATCGAGATGCAGAACAGGCCGGGCGCGAGCTCGCGCTCGTGATGGCCGGCCTGAGGTCCTCCGAACAGCGTCGGAAGCCGCTCCTGCTCGGCGACCTCGCAGACGATCGCGCGCCTGCCCTCGCCGGCCGCCTTCAGCCCGAGGGCCGCGGCGACGGTCGTTCTACCGACCCCGCCCTTGCCGGTGACGAGCACCAGCCTCTTGTCCAGTAGCTCAGGCATCGGATGGAAGCGTGAAGGATTCGTACACACGTGTGCGAATAGGCACTTCGTGACCGTCATCGCCTTCACCAACCAGAAGGGTGGTGTGGCCAAGACCACGACGACGCTCAACCTGGCGGCGGCCTTCGTCGAGAGGGGCCACCGCACGCTGTGCATCGATCTCGACCCCCAGGCCAACTTGACCATGAGCCAGGGAATCGACCCGGACAACCTCCAGGCGTCGATGTACGACGTGCTGGTGCACGGGCTTTCGATGCGCGAGGTGATCCGCAAGCGGGAGGTGGACGTGGCTTGCGCCTCGATCGACCTCGCGGGCGCGGAGATCGCAATGTCGACGATGATCGGTCGGGAACGGGCCCTGAGGAAGAGTCTCGCTCCCATAAAGGAGGACTACGACTTCATCTTCATCGACACTCCCCCGAGCCTGGGGCTGCTCACCATCAACGCCCTGGCGGCCTCGGACAAGGTGATCGTCCCCGTCCAATGCGAGTATCTATCCATGCGCGGGCTCATCCAGCTCCAGAACACCCTCTCGATGGTCCGCGACGAGCTGAATCCCGATATCGAGATCGAGGGGATCCTGCCGACTCTGGTCGACAACCGGACGGTCCACGCCAAGGAGGCGGTGGAGATCCTGGAGGAGAACTTCGGGGACCGCGTGTTCGCCTCGCGGATCAACAAGACCGTGCGCTTCGCGGAGGCGCCGGTAAAGGGGATGTCGGTGCTCAAGTACGACCCTGACGGCAAGGCGGCCTACGCCTACCGTCAGCTTGCAAAGGAGGTCCTGGCGAATGGCAACCGGTAAGCGGGCGAGCATGCGTGAGGGCCCTCTGGCGGACCTCTTTCGCAAGACCGACCCCGAGGCTCGACCGGAAGCCGAGCGCCCCGAGCCGTCGCGGGGGGAGCCGCGGCGCGAGCCGCCCAGGGAAGAGCGGCGCGAGACCCCGAGCCCCGAGGAGCGGCTGAAGAGCGTCTTCTCCTCGGACATCCCGGACAACATCCTGGAGCGGCCGCCGGCGCGGCTCACCGAGCCGGAGGCACGGCGGATGCAGTCCCCCGCCCCGGTCACGGAGCCCGTCCTGCGCGTGGTGGGCGTCGGGGGCGCGGGCGTAAACGCGGTCAACCGGATGGTCGAGGCGGGCGTCGAGGGCGTCGATTTCATCGCCGTCAACACGGACCTCCAGTCGCTCGAGCAGGCGCACGCCCACAAGAGGGTGCACATCGGCAACGACGCCACGCGGGGACTCGGCTCGGGCTCCGACCCCGAGCTGGGGCGCGCCGCCGCGATCGAAGAGTACGACCGGCTGAAGGCACTGCTGAAGGGCGCCGACATGGTGTTCGTCACCGCGGGCGTGGGCGGCGGCACCGGCACGGGTGCTGCCCCCGTGGTGGCGCGGATCTCACGTGAGGTGGGGGCGCTCACCGTGGGCATCATCACCAAGCCGTTCGCCTTCGAGGGGGCGCGCCGCGGCGACCAGGCGGAGCGCGGCGTCGACGAGCTCGGCCGGGAGGTCGACACGCTGATCGTGATCCCGAACTCGCGGCTGCTCTCCGTGCTGGACAAGCAGACCTCGATGGTCGAGGCCTTCCGGGTGGCGGACGACGTGCTGCGCCAGGGGGTGCAGGGCGTCTCCGACCTGATCACGCTTCCGGGGCTGATCAACCTCGACTTCGCCGACGTCCGCACGATCATGTCCGAGGCCGGGCAGGCGCTGCTCGGGATCGGCATGGGCGTCGGCGATCAGCGAGCGATGGACGCGGTGGAGCACGCGATCGAGTCGCCTCTGCTGGAGACCTCGCTGGAGGGGGCGCGCTCGATCCTGCTCTCGATCACGGGCGGCAGGGACCTGTCGCTGTGGGAGGTCAACGAGGCGGCCAAGGCGGTCTCCCAGGCCGCGCACCCGGACGCCAACATCATCTTCGGCGCCATGGTCGACGAGAAGGTCGTGGACCAGGTCTGGGTCACCGTGGTCGCCACGGGCTACGGCGACCGCCCGCAGGTGCGCGCCCGGCCGCGCGCCGAGGGCGAGCCCACGCGCGTGCCGGCCGACGCCGAGCCGCGGGTGCGCCGGGCACGACCGACGAACGGATCGCTCGGTGACGTAGACGTTCCCGAGTTCATGCCGCGCCCTCGCAGCTAATCTCGGCGACATGAGGGGGGTGGTCGCAGCCGGCCATCCGCTGACCGCCCAGGCCGGCGTGGAGGTGCTGCGCGAGGGCGGCAACGCCGTGGACGCCGCGGTGGCCTGCGTCCTGATGTCGTTCGTTGCGGAGTCACCGCTCACGGGCCCCGGCGCGGGTGGCTTCATGCTGGTGCACACGGCCGCGGGCGAGGACGAGCTCCTCGACTTCTTCGTGGCTGCGCCGGGGAAGGGACTCGACTCCGTCGAGCCGGCGGAGCTGACGCCGATCGACGTCACCTTCGCCGAAGGGGCGGTCCAGCGCTTCAACGTGGGGCCGTCCTCGTGCGGCGTCTACGGGACGACGCTGGGGCTGGCACGGGCGCTCGATCGCTTCGGCAGCGTGGGCCTGCCCGACCTTGCGGAGCAACCGGCGCGGGCGGCGCGCGACGGCGTCGAGGTGGTGCGGATGCAGGCGTTCCTGTTCACGATCCTCGAGCCGATCCTCCGCTCGACGCCCGAGGGCGAAGCGATCTATGCGCCGCGCGGCGAGCTGGCCCGCGAGGGAGACAGGATCCGGCTGCCCGAGCTCGGCGACCTGCTCGAGCGGCTGGGCTCGGAGGGCCCCGACTTCCTCTACAAGGGCGACGTGGCGGCCGTGGTCAGCGACTGGGTGCTCGAACGCGGGGGGCTCCTCTCGCGCGAGGACCTTTCCTCATACGAGGTAGCGGAGCGCGTGCCGGTGAGCGTCCGCTACCGGGGGAGGGAGGTGCTGACAAACCCGCCGCCCAGCTCCGGGGGCATCCTGATCGCCGACGCGCTGGGAATCCTCGAGCGCCTCGAGCAGCCCCATGACGCCTTCGTGGTTGCCGAGGTGATCGCCTCCACCAACCGCGCCAGGGACGAGGAATTCCTTCTGGGACTGGCGACGGAGGGCTACCTCGAGCAGTTCCTGGCCAAGGACGCGCTCGACTCGGTGGCCACCGACGTACGCTCGCGGCTCGGCAACACCACTCACATCGCGGTGATGGACTTGGACGGTGGCTGTGCCACGGTCACCTGCTCCAACGGCTCCTGCTCCGGGGTCGTGGTGCCCGGGACCGGCGTTCACCTCAACAACATGCTGGGCGAGCAGGACCTCAACCCGCACGGCTACCACCGCTACCAGCCGGGCGTGCGGGTGCCGAGCATGATGTCCCCGACCGTGGTGCTGCGGGAAGGCGCACCCGAGGTCGCGCTGGGATCGGCGGGCTCGAACCGGATCCGCTCCGCGATCCTCCAGACGATCCTGGCGGTCGTCGACGACGGCCAGCCCGCCGAGGAGGCGGTGCAGCGGCCGCGCCTGCACGTGGAGGACGACGTGGTGGAGGCGGAGCCCGGGGTCGACCCCGACGCGTTGGACCGGCTCGAGGCGAACGGCTGGACGGTGCGAAACTGGTCCGAGGAGAACCTCTTCTTCGGCGGTGTGCAGGCCGTGGCCAGGAACGCCGAAACCGGCGAGCTCAGCGGTGGGGGCGACCCCCGCCGGGGAGGCGTCGCCACGCTCGTGGACTGAGGGCTCGACCTCTAACCCTGGAAGCGAACCTTGCCGTTGCCGCGGGCGCGTTCGGCGGCGCGTTCGGCGTGCTCCAGTCGCTGCATGGTCGCCTCGAAGAGCTCGGCGAGGCGCTCCAGCCGGCTGCGCTCTGAACGCAGCTCCAACAGGTCCTGCTTGGCGTCGAGTGCGAAGTCGAGGGTGGCGGCCATGCCGTACGCGTCGAGCTCCAGCAGGTCGGCCGGGCTCGGCCGCGAGTCGGTGACGCGCTCGACGAGGTCGGCGTAGCGCTCGCGGGCCTCGCCGCCCGCGTCGTTCGCGTCGACGTCCTCCTGCTCCTCGAGCAGCTCCACGTCGCCGGCCGGATAGGGCAGCTCGTCGATCCGTCGCCGGAGCTGGAAGGGCCTCGTGCCCTGGATCAGGATGTTCATGCGACCGTCGTCCATCCGCTCGAGCACCTGGGTGACACGTGCCGCGCAGCCTGTCTCCTTGAGCTCGTCGTCGGCCATCCAGACGATGCCGAACTCGCTCTCCTCCTCGAGGCACTCGCCGATCATGAGCTTGTAGCGCTCCTCGAAGATGTGGAGCGGCACCACCTCGGCAGGCAGCAGCACCAACCCGAGCGGGAAAAGCGGGAAGCGCTCAACGAACACGCCCATCCCGCGAAGGCTAAACACCATGCCGCCGCGCCCCCGCTACCGTCGCGGCGATGCCCCAGCCAGCCGGTCCCGCCCACGTAGCCACGGTCTCCTTCCTCGCCTCGCGGGCGGCGCCCACGGGAGGCTTCTGGGTTGCGCTCGCCGGCGGGGTGGCGCTCGCCCGGGTCGCCCAGCGCAGGGGGGCTCGCGAGGGCTACGGTGCGAGCATCGCCGCGATGCTTGAGAGCATCGCGCTCATCGGTCCGGCGCGGGTCAGCGTGCCGTTCACGCAGGCCCTGACCGCTCCGTTGCTGGGCAGGCTCGAGGCGCGGGCGGTGCCCCCCGTCGCCCAGGCGCTCGCCTGCGGGCTGATCCGGCTGCTGCACAACGCGGCGATCACCGCCTTCTTCATCTGGGTCGTCGCCGGCGGGCTCGACGCGTACGCCGGCACGTACGACGCGCTCGCCGGCCGGCTGGGCGTCGAGCTCGGCTCGGCCGGGGCACTGGCGATCACCGGCGCCGGCCTCCTGGCGTGGGCGGCCTTCGCCAGCGCCGTGCAGGTGGGCGTCTACCGGCGGGGCCTGCGCCGCTGGCAGGAATCGGCGCAGCCGGCCGACGCCGGCACCGAAGCCGAGGACCCCGGTCGCGGAGCCGGCCGCTTCGACCCGCGTGCGGTGGCGCTGGCGGCTCTCGTGGCGTTCGCGCTGCTTCTCACCAGCACCGACTGGCCGCTGCTCGGCGCGGCCGCGGCCTGGCTGGCGCTGGCCTGGGCGGTCTCGCGGCCGGACCTCTCCGTGCTGCCGACCGGGCTCGTCCTGACCGGCCTTCTCGCCGGCGGCGCGCTCGTTTTCGGCCTGGCGGGGGGCATCGGGGCGGACCTTGCCCTGCGCCGGGCACTGCGGGCCGCGCTTCTCGTCCTTACGGCCACCTGGCTGCGCGCCGCCGCCGGCGCGGTGGGACTCCGGGAGGTGTTCCGCCGCACGCTGGGCCGCCTCCATCGCGTGCCCGCGCTGGCCGAGGCCGTGCGCACGCTCGACCAGATCGGCTCCGAGGGGAGACTGCTGGCCGCGGGGCGCTCACTGGCGGCCAGGCTCGCTCGCGTGCGCCGCCGGCCGCTGCCCGTTCTGGATGCCGTGCTCGACTGGGTCGCGCACGAGTCCGCCCGCTTCCGGCCGGGCGAGCGCCCGCCGCCCCCCCGGCTGGCGCTACGCCCGCTCGATGGGCTGCTCGTGGCGCTGGCCGCGACCCCCGGCCTGGCGCTCCTCTTGGGCTGAGGGGGCGCGAGCGGAGACGAGGAGGTTGTAGAAGATCGCGGCCGGCAGGCGCGGCTCGAGCAGCACGCGGTCGATCGCCTGGAGGGCGAGGTAGCCGCGATGGGCATACTGGCGCCAGGCCCAGGGCACCTCGTCCGGCTCCACGGTGGCCTCCAGCGAGCGATTGGCCCAGCCGAACAGGCCGGCTGCGAGCTCTTCGCCCTGGACGCGGACCGCCTCGAACCCCGCCGCGTGGGCGTGGCCCCGCAAACACGCCGGCGTGAAGGCTTGGACGTCGACCATCCGCTCCAGCTCCTCCTCCTCGCTCTCCAGCGCCTGGTCGCGGCCCATGCGCGGCGCCGCGCGCAGCACCGCGCGCCACAAGGGCGCCACGATCCGCGCGCCGCGCTTGGGCAACTCGGCCAGCCGGTCGCCATAGAGGGACGGCTCGCCACAGAAGGCGATCCGGCCGCCCGGCCGGAGCACGCGGCGGAACTCGTGGAAGGCTCGGCCCGGGTCGGGTAGGTGGTGGAGCACCGCGTGGCCGAACACG
>JBKPHP010000107.1:0-7102 GCA_046729895.1 Actinomycetota bacterium | reverse complement strand
CCCGCCGCTGCGGCGGGATCCGGGCCGGCGGCTGCTCGCGGGCGTGTGCGCGGGTCTCGGCGAGCGGCTCGGCATCGACCCGCTCATCGTCCGCGTGGCGTTCGTCGCCGCCGCCATGGCGGGCGGGCTGGGGATCGTGCTCTACGCGCTGGCCTGGATCGCGATTCCCCAGGGCGAGGGCGAAGCGGCGCCGCGGCGCATCCCCGGCGACCGCGGCTCGGTCGAGGTGGCGCTCGGCGTGGCGCTTCTCGCGCTCAGCCTGCTGCTCGCCTTCCGCGAGCTGGGGATCTGGTTCTCGGACGCGGTGGTCTGGCCGCTGGTGCTGGTGGCGGCGGGAGGCGCGCTCCTGTGGCGCCAGTCGACCAAGCCCGCGGAGGAGCCGGCCAAGGTCCGCCCGGAGCCCGAGCCGCCCAAACCCACCCGCGCGGCAACCGTCTCCCGGACGAGCCTCGGCGTCGCGCTCGTCATCGCCGCAGGCCTGGCCTTCCTCCAGGCCACGGGGTCGCTGGTGGCGGCCCGCGACGTGGTCCTCGCCGTGCTGGTCGTCGTGATCGTGCTGGGGGTGATCTTCGCGCCCTGGATCCTGCGGCTGGTGCGCTCGCTGTCGGCGGAGCGGGCCGAGCGGATCCGCTCGCAGGAGCGGGCGGAGATGGCGGCGCATCTTCACGACTCCGTCCTCCAGACCCTCGCCCTCGTCCAGCGGCGCGCGGATGACCCGAAACGGGTCGCCGCGCTGGCGCGCCGCCAGGAGCGCGAGCTGCGGGGCTGGCTGTCGGGCCGAACGCAAAGCGACTGGGCTGAGCGGAGGCTCGCCTCGGCGCTCGAGGACGCGGCCGAGGAGGTCGAGCAGGCCCACGGCGTGCAGGTCGAGGTGGTGGCCGTGGGAGACCGCGACCTCGACGCCAAGGCCGACGCCCGCGTGGCCGCCGCCCGCGTGGCCCTGGTGCACGCGGCGGAGTTCGGCCAGGGCTCCCCCGTGGCCGTGTACGCCGAGGCCGCGGACGGCGGGGCGCGCGTCTTCGTCAGGGACCGCGGACCGGGCTTCGACCCCGCCACGATCCCCACCGACCGCCGCGGCATCCGCGAGTCGATCGTCGGCCGCATGGAGCGCAACGGCGGAAGCGCGAACATCGCCAGCGCGCCGGGCTCGGGAACCGAGGTGGAGCTGGTGCTCGAATGACGCCACCCAGGGTCGTGGTCGTCGACGATCACGAGATCTTCCGGGCGGGGGTGCGCTCGGAGCTGGAAGACCTGGTCGAGATCGTGGGCGACGCGGCGACGGTCGAGGAGGCCGTTACCAGGATCGACGAGACGCGCCCCGACGTGGTCCTGCTCGACGTCCACATGCCCGACGGCGGCGGCGTGGAGGTGATCCGCCGGACCGCGCCGGAGCATCCGGAGACGCGTTTCCTCGCCCTCTCGGTGTCGGATGCGGCCGAGGACGTGATCGCGGTGATCCGGGCCGGCGCACGCGGCTACGTGACCAAGACGATCTCTGGCCCGGACCTGGCCGACGCCGTTCGCCGCGTGCAGGACGGCGACGCCGTCTTCTCGCCCCGGCTCGCCGGGTTCGTGCTCGACGCGTTCGCGGGCGCCCCGCCCGCGCCGGGCGACCCGGAGCTCGACCAGCTCACCCCGCGCGAGCGGGAGGTGCTCCAGCACCTGGCGCGGGGCTACATGTACAAGGAGATCGCCCGCCGACTGGAGATCTCGACCAAGACCGTCGAGGCACACGCCTCGGCCGTGCTGCGAAAGCTCCAGCTCTCGAGCCGCCACGAGATCTCGCGTTGGGCGGCTGAGCGGCGGCTGCTCGAGCCGTAGCCGACGGGTGCGATGCGCCAGAATTGGCGCATTATGCGCCGTGAAGCGGCACTTCTAGTCAAAGGGACCCACTGTCAGCAAGTAGCGCCTGAAGAGGGGGTTGGTGAAACGCCAGCGGCCGCGGCCCTGGCTTTCGATGATCGCGGCGTCACGAAGTGCCTCGAGCGCTCGGCGCACGGCACCCCGCGCCAGCTTCGTATACACGGGTTCCCCTCGCGCGAGCCGCTCGGCGATCACCAGCCCGAGCTTGTGCAGCCGTCTGATCCGCTCCAATGTCTGCTCGTGGCTGATCCGGTCGCTCGCAAGGGCAGCGAGGAAGCCCTGCTCCACGACGCCCAGGTCCACCGAGGTGGTCTCCAGCTCCACGGTCGTCAGGTGAGACTTCTGGGCGATCAGCATGGTGCTGCGCGGATGCAGCTCGCCGTACTCGATCAGGCGATCCAGCGCTCGATCGTCGACCGTGCAGCCGTCGGCCGCGAAGCGCTCCCGGAGGCCCGCGGCCCAGTCCTCGCTCTCGATCGGGCGGAGGTCGTGAAAGCCACCGAACTGGTGCAGCGCGCGGTGGGTCGGCGTGAACAGATCGCGCATCAGGTGCTCGAGGCTGCCCGCGAAGAGGTAGCTGACGTCGGTGGAGCGCTGGAAGATCGCCCGCATCCGCTTCGTGAGGCGGTCGGGATCGCCGTAGGGCTTCTGGGGGCTGGCGATCTCCTGGAACTCATCGAAGAAGACGACCGCCCGCTTGCCGTCCGCTTCCCCGATGCGGCCGGGTAGCTCGAGCGCGTAGTCGAGATAGCGATCGGGGTCGCGATCGGCGAGCCCCGGACGGAAGGCGACCTCGAGCTCCTCGCCCAGCTGCGCCTTCGACGTCACGACCGCCGACGTCTCGGCGGCATCGGCGAGGAGGCGACCCGCGCGACGCGTCCGATACACGATGCGCCGCAGCGCCGACCGGTTCGACACCGCCTTCGCCACCAGCGCCTCCGCCAGCTCCGCCGCCGTGGCGATCCGAAAGAGATCGACCGCCACCGTGTAGAAGCCGCGGCGCGCGAGCCGGCCCATCACCGCATCGCAGACGCTCGTCTTGCCGGTCCGCCTGGGACCCGCGATCACCACACTCGCGCCTCCCGCGAGCGCGCCCGCGACCTCGCGCACGTCCGACGCGCGGCCGATCATCTGGCTCGCCGGGATCGGCTGGTCCGTGGGAAACAGGTCGGCGCTGCGTTGGCGGCTCACGGTCACATTCTATGCGCCGGTCAAGACGCATCATGCGCCAGATCTGGCGTATCCTGACTCGAACGTCCATATGACCCCCTCATGGCGTGGTCAAATGGACGTTCAACGCTCGTTGACGCCCTCCATCGGCGGGTCCACAGATCGATCCCCTTTTAGGCGCGCTCAGCGAGATGCCACGAGGCCTGGTCTATCGCTTGCCGGTGAAGCAGAACTGGAGGCAGGCGAAGAAGAACCTGCCCAGGTCGCCCAGCTCCCGCTGCTCCGTGGCCCAGGCCCGAGCCTCGTCCTCGCTCACCCCCTTGCGACCGGCGACGAAGCCCTCGATCACCGGCGTTATCGAGGCGCCGTAGGTGTCGGGGTCGAAGTCGGCGGTCGCGAAGCTGTGCCCCTCCACCTCCACGTCCTGAAACCCCACGGACCGCAAGCGGGACGCGAGCGTGCGGGGTAGCTCGCGATGGGCGAGGTGCTCGTCGAAGGCCTCCAGCACCCGCCGCATCCGGTCCGGGTCGGCCGAGTGCCAGGAGACCGTCGACCAGTCGACGTCCCAGACGACGAGGCGACCGCCTGGACGCAGCGCGCGGTGCAGCTCCTCCAGCGCAACAGTCGCGTCCTCGACGTACTCGAGGACCTGGACGCACAAGGCGCCATCGAAGCTCGCGTCCTCCACCGACAGCGAGGTGGCATCGGCTTCGTGGAACTCGACGTTGTCGTGTCCCTTGCAGCGGCGCGTGGCCAGCGTGAGCATCTGGGGGCTGTTGTCGAGACCGACGATCGTCCCCTCGGGGCCGACCTCCTCCAGCAGCTCGGCGCAGTAGAAGCCGGGACCGCAACCAACGTCGACGATCCGCTCGCCACGCGCGGCGCCGAGCGCGCGTCGCACGAGCCGGCGGCGACGTACTGCGTCGCCGACGCGATAGAGCGCCTCGAGCTGCTTGCCCATCTCCTCGTCGAAGACCAGCTCACCCATGGGGAGTCGCTCCGACGATGCTCCTGTATCGGCGCGCGCATTGCCAGCCGGCGCCCGCCGCCTCGGCGCCCGCATGTCGATGCGTCGCTATCGACAGCTAGTGAGGCGAAGGGGATGCGGCTACTAGGCTCGGCGCCTCGGCCGGCCTCGGCGCCTCGCGCATCACCGCGCGTGCCCCGCGCCTGGGGACGAAGGTAATTCCCCTGCGGATGCCCTTGTCGGGGCGGCGGTCCGCGGCGCGGAGGTCGGCTCGCTCCATCACGCGCCGGATCACCACGTTCATCTCGAAGATCGCGAAGCTCGCCCCGATGCAGCGCCGGGTTCCGCCGCCGAAGGGCAGCCAGGTGTAGGTGTCGGGGGCGTCGTCGCCGAGGAAGCGCTCGGGGCGGAAGGAGCGGGGGTCGTCGTAGCGGTCGGCGCGACGGTGGATCGCCGCGATCGACGGGTTGATCTCGATGCCGACCGGTATCTCGTAGTCGCCCAGCTCGAACGGCCGCTCGCGAACCTTCCGCCCGACCCCGGAGATCACCGGCTTCACGCGCAGCGACTCCTTGACCACCGCGTCCAGGTAGGCCCCGTCGCCGGCCGCGAGCGACGCGCGCAGCCGCTCCACAGCCTCGTGGTTGCGCATCAAGAGCTCGAACGCCCAGGCCAGGCCGGTGGCCGTCGTCTCGTGCCCGGCCACCAGCAGGGTGACGAGCTCGTCCCGCAGCTCGCGGTCGGTCATCGCCTCGCCTTGCTCGTCCCGCGCCAGTAGCAGCATCGAGAAGACGTCCTCGCGCTGCTCCAGGTCGATGGCGTCGCGGCGGCGGGCGATCTCCTCGTAGATCAGCTCGTCCACCGCCGCGCGTTGCTGCTCGAAGCGCTCGCCCGCGCCGGTGCCGATGCGGCCCCCGCTGAGGGCGAAGACCAGCAGGCCGAAGCGGCTCGAGGTCGGGTCGATCAGCGTCCTTATGCGGCGCTTGAGCTCCTCCAGCCGCGGTCCTTCCTCGACACCGAAGACGGCGCGGAGGATCACGTCGAGCGTGACCGATTGCATCGAGGGCAGCAGCGGGAACGCCTGCGCGACCGGCCAGGACTCGATGGCGCGGTCGGCCGCCTCCCGCATGACCTCCTCATAGGCGCGCATGCGCTCGCCGTGGAACGGCGGCAGCAGGAGCTTTCGCTCGCGCAGGTGCTCGGCGCCGTCGAGCAGGAGCAGCGAGTGCTCGCCCACCACCGGGCCCAGGACCGCATTGGCCTCGCCCGCCCTCAGCTGGTCGGGCTTTCCGCGGAACACCTGCTTGACGAGGTCGGGGTCGAAGACCATCACGAAGCAGGAGTCGAACAGGGTCCGGAATGTGACCACGTCGCCGTAGCGGCGGCGGTTCGCGTCTACCCAGCGGGCGGGCTGGAAGATGAAGCCGGCCGTCTGAAGCCAGCGCGGGAGGTGTGGGCCCGGCGGCAGACCGTTGGCGGCGGCGTGACCCATGCTCCGCTACATCTTGGCAGCGGGCGTTCTAGCACTGGACCGGGCCGTGGTAGTCCGGCGGCGGTGGATGGTCGCGGCACTCCGGCTGCGTCTTCAGCAGCCGCTTCCCCTCCGGGCTGTCGACCGACGGCGTGCCATGGGTGGTGCCGCCCGTCGTGCCGCTGCCCCCGGTCGACCCGGTCGAGCCGGAGGATCCGCTCGAGCCGGAGGGGCCAGTGGAGCCGCCGCCAGTTTCCTGGTCCGTCGTAGTCGAGCCGGCGGTCGCTCGACCGGCGGCGGCCTGCTGGCCCGCGGCGAGCCCGCCCCGCTCGCCGGCCTTCCCGCCGAGCTCTCGGCCCTTCTTCGTACCGGCGGCGAGCCCCCGCCGGCGGCCGCGGATGAAGGCCAACCGCCTGGCGTCGCGTGCCGCCTCGGCCCGGGTGCTTTCCCGAGCCTGATTCGCCTCGGAGCCGGACGTCCTGCTGGCGCGCCCGATCCCGAACCCGGTCAAGCCGAGCAGCACGGTGATGAGCACCACGGCGACGCTGACAGTCGCGGCCCTCATGGCCCTCCGGCCTGCTTGTACGCGGCTCTGTACTCCCTGCGGAACGCCTGCCTGTAGCCGGCCCGCTCCCCCACCGCGAAGCCCTCCCTGTAGCCGGCCCGGGTGCGCCCGGCGGTGGCCACGTGCCTCCCTTCGGCAGCCCCGGCCGACCGGGCGGCGTCGAGGTCCTCACCCCCGGAGCGTCCCAGGAAATAGCCGCCGAGCGCGGCCGTGATCCCCAGGCCCACGACGACTACCAGCGCCGCCCGGCGGCCGCGGGCCGCGTCGGCCGACGCGGGGCCCAGCACCATGGTCGGGGGCCTGTCCTCGGTTGGCTGCGTGCCCGGCGGGATGCGGCTCATGGCCGGGCATGGTGGCAGCAGCCGTGGTCAGACCGGCCGGCGCCGCGCCTGGCGCCCGCGTCGACGGCTGAATTGGCTCAGTCATCCTGGAGCCCGCCGCCTGATGACCGCCGAGGTCTACATCGTCGACGCGGTGCGCACCCCAACGGGGCGCTACGGCGGTGCGCTCGCGGGGGTCCGCCCTGATGATCTGGCCGCGCGCGTGGTCGGCGAGCTCGCCCAGCGCAGCCCGGCCCTCGACGCCGAGCGTATCGACGAGGTGTTCTTCGGCAACGCCAACGGCGCGGGTGAGGAGAACCGCAATGTCGCGCAGATGGCGGTCCTGCTCGCCGGCCTACCCACGAGGGTCCCCGGGGTCACGGTCAACCGGTTATGCGGCTCGGGCATGGAGGCGACCGCCGAGACGAGCCACGCGATCGGGATTGGGGACGCCTCCGTGTGCATCGCCGGGGGAATAGCGATGGTCGTGGAGGCTCGGTAGGGCCTAGAAAGGCACTTAGCACCCCCAGCGGGGTGCAGATTGCCACCGTGCCGACATCCCAGCCGCGCTGCGCAACAGCCTGAGCGGGTGCTGAGCACGGAACGAGCCGAAACGGCGCGGGTCCGTCACACTCCTCGGGATGTCGGAGATCGGCCTGGACTCGACCTTCGCCGGCTGTCGCATCGAAGGCGTGGCCGCCAGCGGCGGCATGGGCGTCGTCTACAGGGCTACCCAGCTCCCGCTC
>JBKPHP010000106.1:0-3460 GCA_046729895.1 Actinomycetota bacterium | reverse complement strand
CGCCAGCGGCACGCAGAGCCCGCCCGCCCCCACCGCTCCGAGCTCGCCGTCCACGGGGGCTGCGCCCGGACAGGGGACTTCGCCCGCTCCCGGTGCGCCCGCCGGCTCCCCCACGGGGGGCGCCGCTCCGGCGCCCGCCGGTACCACGGCACCGGCGCCCACAGGGCCTCGGGCTCCGGGCGGATAGGCAGTGCGCCTGGTCGAGCGCCGAATCGGGCTGCTGTTCGCGCTCTTCCTCGTGCTCCTCGCGGCCGCCACCCTGCGCGCCAGCTGGCTCGGGACGGTGAGGGCCGGATCGCTCAAGAAGCGCGCGCTCACCCAGCAGGTGGAGCACCTCGACGTGCCGGCGCGGCGCGGCACGGTCAGCGACCGGCACGGCGTGGAGCTCGCCGTCTCGGAGGACGCGGTCACGGTGTTCGCCAATCCATTCCTGATCAAGAACCCGGCGCGGGTCAGCGCAAGGCTCGCGCCGCTGCTCCACCTGCCGAGGAACGTCCTGCTCGAGAAGCTCGGCGATCGCCGCAAGGGGTTCGTCTACCTCCGTCGCCAAATGGAGGCCGGCGTCGGAGACCGGGTCGAGAAGCTGAAGATCGAAGGGATCGGGACGGTGCTGGAGCCGAGACGCACCTATCCGCAGGGAGCGCTCGCCTCGCAGGTGATCGGCTCAGTGGGCACCGACGGATATGGGCTGTCGGGCCTCGAGCAGTCGCGGAATTCGACGCTGCGGGGTGAGAACGGCAGACGGCGCCTCGTCAAGGACGCACTCGGCGAACCGGTGAGCATCGTGGAGGTCCAGCGGGCCAGGGCCGGCCACGACATGCGCCTGACTCTCGACGCCGCCCTTCAGGGGCGCGCCGAGGCCGTGCTGTCGGAGATCGGCAGCACCTATCGGCCCCGCGGCGCAACCGCCCTCGTGATGGACCCCCGCACCGGCGAATTGCTCGCGCTCGCCAACTGGCCGCGCGTCGACGCAAACCACGCAGGCGGCGCGCCCGCCCACGCCAGGCAGGACAGGGCCGTGGCGGCGAGCTACGAGCCAGGCTCGACGTTCAAGGCGTTCACGGTCTCCGGGGCGCTGGCGGAGCGGCTCATCACCCCCGGCAGCGCATTCGACCTACCGCCCAGCATCCGCGTTGCGGACCGGGTGATCGGCGAGGCTCATGAGCGCGGCTCTCTCCGTCTCACGGTCGCGAACATCCTGGCCCAGTCGTCGAACGTCGGCTCGGTGATGATCGGGCTCAAGCTCGGGGCGCGTCGCTTCGATCGCTGGGTGCGTCGCTTCGGCTTCGGGCGTCCCACCGGAATCGATCTTCCGGGGGAGGCGCCCGGGATCGTGTTGCCGCTCGGCGACTATTCGGGTTCGTCGATGGGCAACATGCCGATCGGCCAGGGGCTCGCCGTCACTCCCATCCAGATGGCGCAGGCCTACAGCGCCATCGCGCGGGACGGCGTGATGCGCACGCCTTACGTGCTCGAGGGCGACCGCAGGCCGGGGAGGCGCGTCCTGCCCCGCAAGGTGGCGCGACAGGTGTCGCGGATGCTCGAGGGCGTGCTCGGCCCGGGCGGCACCGCGACCGAGGCGAGGGTGCCGGGATACCGCCTTGCCGGCAAGACCGGCACGGCGGAGAAGCCGGACGGGCACGGCGGCTACTCGAAGACGAAGTTCGTCGCCTCCTTCATCGGCTACGCGCCGGCACGCGACCCGCGGCTGCTGATCGCGGTGATGGTGGACGAGCCCAAGGGGCAGATCTACGGCGGGGTGGTCGCCGCCCCCGCCTTCGAGAAGATCATGGCGTTCGCCCTGCCGTACTTGCGCATACCGCCTGGATGAGGCGCCCGGGGGAAGCTGGCCCCGCTCTCAGGCAGCCCGAGGGAATCGGTGCCATCCGACGCGCAAACAGGGATCCCGCAGTGGCTATCCTGCGTTCTCCCATGACCCTGCGTGAGTTGATGGGGAATGGGGCGCCCGATGTGCACCTCTCGGGGCTTGCCTACACGAGCACGAGCGTCACGCCGGGGGCGCTCTTTTTTTGCGTGCCCGGCTTCAGGGCGGACGGCCACGACTTCGCGCCGGATGCGGTCGAGCGCGGGGCTGCAGCCCTGGTCTGCGAGCGGCCGCTCGGCCTCGGCGTGCCGGAGGTCGTGGTGGACGACGTCCGCGCCGCGATGGGACCGGCCGCCGCTCGCTTCTTCGGCGACCCCACGGGCGAGCTGCAGGTGGTGGGCATCACCGGCACAAACGGCAAGACCACGACCGCGTTCCTGGTGCGGCACCTGCTCGAAGCCGCGGGGGTCCAGTGTGGCCTGCTGGGGACCGTCAAGCGCGTC
Organism: Actinomycetota bacterium; assembly: GCA_046729895.1. Taxonomy (GTDB): domain Bacteria; phylum Actinomycetota; class Thermoleophilia; order Solirubrobacterales; family Thermoleophilaceae; genus DASXBA01. Next base: position 1,132 of record JBKPHP010000106.1, on the reverse strand, counting down.
GTCGGCGGCGTGGAGGAGCAGGTCGAGCGGACCACGCCGGAGGCCATCGACCTGCAGGCCACGTTCAGGCGCATGCTCGACGGCGGCGACCGCGCGTGTGCAATGGAGGTCTCCTCGCACGCACTCGAGCTGGGGCGGGCGTCCGGCATCCGCTTCGCCTGCCGGGTCTTCACGAACCTGACCCAGGACCACCTCGACTTCCACGAGACGATGGAGGCCTACTTCGGCGCCAAGCGTCGGCTGTTCGAGGAGCCGGGGGTATCGATTCTCAACGCCGACGACGAGTCCGGCCGGCGGCTGGCGCGGGAGGTCGAGGACCCCGTGACCTTCGGGATCGAGCGCGAGGCGACCTACCGCGCGCAGGACATCGGCTTCGACGTGAACGGCTCGAGCTTCACCTGCGAGATGCCCGATGGTTCGCTCCGGCTCAAATGCCCCCTGCCTGGGCTCTTCAACGTCCAGAACGCCCTGGCCGCGCTGGCTGCGGTGCGGTCACTGGGCGTCGATACCAGCGTCGCGGGCGCCGCGCTCGCCGGCTTCGGCCGTGTGCCGGGACGCTTCGAGCCCGTCGACGAGGGACAGCCCTTCGGAGTGCTCGTCGACTACGCCCACACCCCCGACTCCCTGGAGAACGTCCTGCGGGCGGCCCGCGAGCTCGCGCGGGGCAGGCTCCATGTCGTGTTCGGGGCCGGCGGCGACCGGGATCGCGGCAAGCGCCCGCTGATGGGTGCGGTCGCGCGAGGGATCGCGGACCGCGTGGTCGTCACCTCCGACAACCCGCGCAGCGAGGATCCCGAGGCGATCGTCGACCAGATCATGGAAGGCGCTGGGGCGAAGGCGCGGCGCGAGGTGGACAGGCGGCGGGCGATCGGGCTGGCGATCGAGAGCGCCGAGCCGGGCGACGTGGTAGTCATCGCCGGCAAGGGCCACGAGCAAGGCCAGGAATTCGAGGCGGGTCGCAAGGAGCCCTTCGACGACGTCACGGTGGCGCGCGAAGCGCTGCGCGCGAGGCTCGGGGCGCGAGCGTGATCGACCGCCCCGCCACCTGGCTGGCGGAGGCCGCGGGCGCCCGGCTCGCCGGCGGCGACCCCGCGGCGCCCGCGACGCTGGCATCGACGCCCAGTGACCGCAC
>JBKPHP010000105.1:0-8732 GCA_046729895.1 Actinomycetota bacterium | reverse complement strand
CCAGAGGACGCGGTGCCCGGGCGCGCGGCCGGCGAGGCGAAGCTGGCCGCCGATCGCCTCGCCCTCCTCCAGCAGGGTCACGGCCCCGCCCGCCTCCGCGGCCTCGAGCGCGGCGGCGACGCCCGCGGGTCCGCCGCCGATCACCAACACGTCGCGGTGCGGGCGGGTCGGGGCGCGGGGCAGGGTCCGCTCCCGCCCCGTGCGCGGGTTGACGACGCAGCCGATCGGGACGCCCGCGTGGTAGTGGCCGATGCAGGCCTGGTTGCAGCCGATGCAGGCGATGATCTCGTCCGTCGCACCCTCCGCCGCCTTGCGGACGAGGTCGGGGTCGGCGATCAGCGCGCGGGTCATGCCGACCGCGTCCGCCTCGCCGCCGGCGATCAGCTTCTCGGCCGCGTGGACGTCGACGACCTGCGTCGTGCCGATCAGGGGCACGTCGACCGCCGCGCGCACCGCGGCGAGCGGCCCCGCCAGCGCGTCCGGGGGGGCCGGCGGCGGCGGCACGATCCAGCTCGACGAGGCGAAGTACGCGGAGTGCCCGAGGACGAGAGAGGCGAAGTCGACCAAGCCGGTGTCGCACAGCTCGCCCGCGATCGCCGCGCAGGCCTCGGCGTCCAGCCCCCCGGGCGCGAGCTCGTCGGCGGAGAGCCGGACGCCGACCGCGAGTTCCGGCCCCGCGCTCTCCCGCACGGCCTCCAGCACCTCGCGCGCGAAGCGCACCGGCGCGGCGTACTGGTCCGTGCGGCGGTTGGAGGCCAGCGAGAAGAACTGGGCGACCAGGTAGCCGTGCGACATCGAGACCTCGATGCCGTCGACCCCGCCCTCGCGGCAGTGGCGCCCCGCGGTCGCGTAGCCCTCGAGCATCGCGGCGATCTCCGCGGTGGTGAGCGCGCGCGGCTCGGCCATGTAGCGCGGCGACGGCACCGGAGAGGGCGCGATCGTCGGCGCCCGCGGCGCGGACGAGATCTGCTCCCGGCCGCCATGGAAGAGCTGGACGAACAGCTTCGTCCCGTGCTCGTGCATTACGTCGGCGAGCTCCTCGTAGCCGCCGACGATCGCGGGCAGGAAGCCGCCGAGAGTATGCGAGGTCAGCAGGCCGCTCGGGTCGACCGCGGTCGCCTCGATGAAGATCCCGCCGACGCCCCCGCGCGCCCGCGCCGCGTGGTAAGCGATCAGTTCGGGGGTCGGCAGGTGGTCGTGGACCAGGCCGGTCTGGTGCGAGGTCGAGACGACCCGGTTCGGCAGCCTCACCGGGCCGAGTTCAACGGGCGTGAGGAGCTGCACGGGCAGAGCCTACGTCGGCGGCGCCAGGGCACGCAAACGTGTGGCTGCGCCGTGGCGGTCGGCCTTCCGACATTGCCGCCATAGGGTTCTTCGCCCACGACCCAGCTGTCGTGACCTGGCGGAACGTAGAAGAAGTCCCCGGCGCGCATCACCACCTCAGGACCCCCGTCCATCTTCGCGACCGCCTCGCCCCTCAGCACGAGCCCGACGTGCTCAATCTGGCACGAGCTCTCGCCGGTCGCTGGACCGACATGCTCCGACCATTTCCATCCCGGCTCATAGGTCGCCCGGCCGAGAGTCATCGGCCCCACGCGGTAGAGCTCGAATCGGCCCTTCTCGAAGGTCCGCACCTCGGTGGGGCTATCGAGGTCGATCAGCTCGAGATCCACGCCCGTGATATTCCCGCGCGAGCGTAACGGCCATCACCAAGCCCCCGGGGGCCTTCCGCCGTGGTGGCCTATCAGCGGGCGCGACAATCTCGCCGCTGCGATCACGGAGAGCTTGCGCGCGAACAGCCAGTAAGGACCGGTCGTGGTGCGCTGCGAGACGAACGGGGTGCTCGCCGCCAACCACACCCGGAAGGTCGCCAGGTAGCGGTCTCTTGGCGCCCCCCGCATACTGGCGGTATGGAAGCCGAGAGCCGGAGTGCGCTCGCCCAACTTGTCCTGGACGGCTTCGATGCCTTCGGCCGGGGTGATTGGGAATCGATCATGCCGTTGCTTTCTCCCGACTGCAAGTGGGAGGAGAACCAAGCCGGGGGTTTCCCCGGTCTCGACCGCCTCTACCGGGGCCACGATGGGCTACGCAAATGGATGCGGGATACGCGTGAGGCATGGGAAGCCATCAGGAGCGAGGCAGAGGACATCATCGAGGTGGAAACGGCCGAGGATCCCTCGTTCGTTGTGTTCACGCGGCTCAGGGGACGCGGTCGCCAAGACATCCGGGTCGACATGCTCCTGTACAACGTGCTCTGGTCACACGCCGGCAAGGCCATCCGCCGGCGCATCTACTTCGACCGCGAGGAGGCGCTTGCCCAAGCCGCCCTGACCGACCGTGAAATCGAAGCGGCCGACGTGAGGTCGAGCGCGAAGCAGCCGGCTGGGCAGCCGCCCGATGCGTAGCCACCACCGGCTCGGAATGAGCAGACACGCAAGCCCCCCCGGGGCGGCTGGGACGCTCGAACCGCCTCGTTGGACGCGCCGCTTCCGCTTTCGGCGAGAAACGCCACTTGCACCGCGCCAGGCACATGGCTAAAGAGCGTGTTGCTTTCCCATGCGAGCGACTCTCGGCCGCGCACTAGTGGGTGAGCGCTCAAGGCACTAGGGGTTGTCCTTAGCACACAAATGACGGGGGGTGGGGGTGCCGCTGGGAGGTGAAGCGTGGTCGGCGAGTGTCTGCAAGCATGGGAAGGAGGCGTCTGCTCTCAGCGACGCGCGTGATCCCTTTGTGGCCGAAGCGGTCGCGCCAGCGAGAGTGTCCCAACCATGGGGGAGCGACACTCCGAAGGACAACCTCCCCGGCTACTCCGCGAGTTCTGCTGCTTCGAGGACGTCGCCTCGGTCCAAGTAGGCGCGCATCCAATTTGCTGGAACCTGAGGGTCCCCTGATGGGATGCTCTCGAACCCCCGACGTCCGGTCTGCATCTCTAGCCTGCGCCTGAGGCTGGGAGCAGACAAGGGTTCGAGAACTCCTTAAATCCGTGCGCCGTGCAGGAACCGCGCTATCGCGTCAGCGACGAGGCGCTCGAGTCGCTTCGGCGCGACGTTACCTGCGTTTCGCCTCCGCCAAGCCACGTCTGAGCGAGCGCGAGCTCGACACCCTCACCGAGCTCGACCGGCACAACAGCGACGCCCTGCTCGCAACAGATCCTCGCTGGCAAGGGCGCGGCCTCGGCACCGCACTGCTCGCCCGCCTGATCGAGCGAGCGAGAAACGAGGGACACCCTGCGCTACGCGCGACGGTGCTGGCCGAGAACAAGGCGTCCATCGCGATGTTGCGGCGCGCGGGGTTCGCGAGCCGTTCGGGCGCCGGCGCCCTGCGCGAATTCGAGCTCGCCGTTACGCCGCGCGCCCCCTCGGCCGCACTCGGCGCGCGCAGGGAGAATCAATGAGCGACCGTCGCACCGAGACGGACCTCGTCACCGGGGCGTTCAGCTATTCGGGCTCGCGTATCGCCGAACTCCTGATCGCTTCCGGACGAGAGGTAAGAACCCTCACTCATCATCCGGGCCGGGAGCATCCCCTCCGAGCACGAGTCCAATCCTCGCCTTACCGGTTCGAGGACCCAGTCGCGCTGGCGCGCAGCCTCGAAGGGATCACGACGCTTTACAACACGTATTGGGTCCGATTCGAGCGTGGCCGGACGACCTTCGCCAACGCCGTCGCCAACTCGCGCGCGCTGTTCGAGGCAGCTCGACGTGCGGGCGTCGCTCGCATCGTTCACGTGAGCATCGCGAATCCGTCGATCGATTCGCCGCTTCCCTACTACCGCGGCAAGGCACTCGTCGAGCAGGCTCTGGCTGCTGCCGGTGTTCCGTACGCGATCGTCAGGCCGACGTTCTTCTTCGGCGGTGGGCGGGACGTACTGGCCAACAACATCGCCTGGATCCTGCGGCGCATGCCGCTCTTCGTCGTGCCGGGCGACGGGCGCTACCTGGTGCAGCCGATCCACGTCGACGATTTTGCGCGCATCTGCCTACAGGCCGCGCACGGTCGCAGCGACGTGATCATGGACGCGGCCGGGCCTGACACGATGTCGTTCGAGGAGCTCGTTCGAGCCATTCGCGAGGCTGTCGGTCGACGTACGCCGATCCTGCACGCATCGCCTGCCGCGATGGCCGCGCTCGCGCGCGCACTCGGTCTTGTCGTACGGGACGTCGTCCTCACGGCCGACGAGATTCGCGGCCTGACCGCCGGGCTGCTGGCCTCGCATCATCCCGCGTTCGGACACATCTCCTTCATCGAATGGCTGAACGAGCACGGGCCAACGCTCGGTGGCGCATACGCAAACGAGCTGGACCGCCACTTTCGGATGCAGGAGGTACAGCTCTAGCTCACCGAGACCAAGCCGCGTGTCACAAAAAGGCAAGCCAAAGAAGAAGGACCTCAAATGCTGTACAGCTATTTCGTCAAGAACCTGATCCGACAGAGCTTCGACCGGGTCAACAACCATCGCTGGATGAGCTGCTGCAACCAGTCGCGCCGAATATCCATCACCGCTTTGGCGGCACCCACTCGATTGGTGGTCAGCGCCACGACAACGAAACTCTGCGCCGCTGGTTTGAGCGCGTCGGCCGCGTCCTGCCCAACCTCCATCTCAAGGTCAACAACATGTGGGTGAAGGGCTGGCCGCGGCATACCACCGTGTTTGTGCAGTGGGACGGCACTGCGACGCTGCTTGCGGTGGGGCAAGGTGCATACGATCGACGTGTTTGAGGATTCACAAGAAGTTGCTCGTGGGCTTGCCGCCCAAGCGGCAGCTGGCGTCGAAGAGGCTCTCGCCGAACAGATTGTGAGCTAGGCAGAGGAGCCGATCAGTACTCGACGGCATGACCGAGAAGGGAAGCGCCCTCGCTTTAGCTCGGGCTCAGGTCGTCGCCGTGCGGGACCATCCGAGGGGACGCCTCGGGTTGATCGCGCGGACGTACCATGGGCCAGCGGGCCGCGCCCCGCGTCACCTGCCGTTCCGGCGGGCAGCGCTCTCGTTCATGCGCTGGCAGGCGGAGCGTGGCGTGCTCAATCCACTCGACGGGTCGCCGCCCGGCAGCCCGTGGTGGCGGAAGATGAACGAGCGCCTGCTGCAAGATGGATGCGAGGCCGTCGCGCTCGCCGGCGGCTTGGCCGGGCCACCCTCTTCGCCGGCCGTGGGGACGTGGCTGGATTTCATCGCGACACCGACGGCGCGCAACTGGTACCGCGCCCACAACGCGAGCATCGTGAGCGGCTACCTGGAGCACCGGGACCTCGCCGAAGCAGAAAGCCTGCCGGAGCGCTTCTTCATGAACGTGGCGCTCGGCCGGGTCCTTTATGCCCACGTGCTCGTCGGCGTGCCACGTCTGGCGCTAGGGCGATTCGCCCCGCTCGGCCGCGTGCTCGGCGATCCCCGGCTTGGGATGGCCGGGGCCTTCCTCTCACTCGGCCGCGTGCTGCCCGACCGCTATCCGCTCGTCCAAGACGTCGAGGCCTTCATCGCCGCAGAGCATCGTCTCGGTCACCTGCTCGACTATGCAGTGATCGTCCCGCGGCTAGAGCGCGTGTACGAGTGGTCCGCCGAGGAGCTTCGCGAGCCACGCCTGCTCGAACTGGTCCGTGACGGCAACCCGATCTATGCGTGGCCCTTCGAGAAGCGGCACGTGTGGCGCTCCGCCGACATGCCACTGGCGGGGCGCATTCTCGAACGCGCCACGAGGGCCCGGTGAAGCCGGCGCGCGCTAGCGATCGAGGAAGGTAAGGCGAGCGACGGGACTCGAACCCCCGACCCCATGATCCGGTCGCGACCGACCCAGAGTGTCGCTCCCCCATGGGAGCAACACTCTCTGAGTGGTGTCGAGGGCCGCCTTGGGGACCGCTCTTCCTGCGTCAGCCGCCGCCGCTAGTGGGTGAGTGCTCGAAGCACTACGGCTTGTCGTTAGCCAACAAACGGCGGCCGAGCTTACCCCGACCTACCTCGCGGCCCGTCCTGAACGCGGGAGCCAAGCTACCGCTTCCACACGGGAGCAGGCGTAAGCTCAGCGCGAGCCGTCGCTGCTGCTCTTCGTCCTTCAGGCGTGTGCGCCCTGGCCTTCGACACGCTTGCATTACGTGGGAAGCGAGACTTCGCCTTCAGACGCGGAAGCGACACTTGGTCGACGAGCTCTACTCCTCGGCCGTAGCGGAAGGGAGGGATCCGAGCAGGCGGCTGAACTGCTCCATCGCGTCGTGGTGCAGCAGGGTTCCGTAGCTGATTCGCGCCACCCCGAGTTCGGCGAGCTCGGCTTCGGAGGGGGCCGGCGGGATGCGGAGGACGTTGACCGGGCCCGGGGCCGCCGAGATAAACGCCGCAAGGGCGTCCCGCTCCCAGAGAATGATCGGGAACACGCAGTCGGCCCCGGCTTCCGCGTAGGCGTGCGCGCGCCGCAGTGCTTCGTCACCCAGGTCCTCCTGGCTCCCCCCGTCCGACTCGGAAGCGGCAGCGGCGAGGAAGATGTCGATCCGCGCGTTGATCACAAGCCCATAGCCCTGATCGGACGCGGCCTCGCGAACCGCGCGCAACCACGCCGCGTGTTCAACCGGATCGCGCAGCTCACCGGTCGCATGGTTGGTGTCCTCAAGGTTGCAGCCCGCCGCCCCGATCTTCTTCAAGGCGGCTACAAGGTCGGCGGGCTCGATCCCATAGCCGGCCTCGGCGTCGACCGTCACGGGGACCTCGACGGCTCCCGCGATGCGCCCGGCGGCAGCGAGCATCTCGTCACCGGGCGCCCGCTCGTGGTCCTCGTAGCCGAGCGAGGCGGCCACGCCGCCGCTCGTCGTCGCGACGACGGGAAAGCCCGCGGCTACCACCGCCCGCGCCGAGGCGACATCCCAGGCGTTTGGAAGCACCAGTGGGGCGCCGGGGACGTGAAGCGACCGGAGCAGATCGCAGCGACTCTCGAGCTCAGTCGGTTCGATCACCTGGTGGTCGCCTACATGCGGGCTCGACATCATTGCTGTCCTTTCTCGATGGGTGGCCTATCAAGGCCCTGATATTCTCGCAGGGACGGTATACCTTGTCAAGGACCTGATATCGTCTGTTCAATGAGCGCTCCCCTGATCGGGCAGGGCTATCGCGGCGTCGAGGGCCACAGCGGTTACCTCCTGCGCCAAGCCTGGAACGCGTTTCACAGCGCCATGGAGACTGCGCTGCGTGAGCACGGGCTAACCGGCGCGCAATACGGGGTGCTGAGCGTGCTGGCGCGCGAGCCCGGCGCCTCAGGCGCCGACCTCGCGCGGGCTTGCACCACCACCCCTCAAGCGATGAACGGGGTGCTGACGACGCTCGAACGCGAGTCCCTGATCGAGCGCGAGCCGCATCCGACCCATGGCCGCATCCTCCAAGTGACCCTGACGAGCGAGGGCCAGCGGCGACTCGAGGCCGCGCATCCCGCCGTTCGAGGGCTGGAACGCGCGATCGAGCGGGACTTCACGCCGGAGGACATCGCGGCAGTCAAGGCGTGGCTCGTCGCGACTGGCCAGCGGCTGGAACGGATCACCCAGTCACGGGCCGCGTAACGTCCCGGCCGCTTCGTTCGCGCCATCACGGGCGATCGCCTCAGCGCAGCGATGGCACCGCCCACGACCCGCTGCGCGAGCGCTCGCGCCACGAAGCGGTCGTGGCGTCTTCGTCGGTGAGCGCTACCGCACCGGACGACGAGCGGCGCCCGAGCGGGAGCTTGACGGGCTCTTGCTCGCGTTCGAACCGGGAGCCGTGCGTGCCGGCGACAACCGCGTCTAACGCTTGACGCCCATTTCCGCGCCGTTGCTACCGAAACCCCTCGCAGGTGGTGGCGACGCCGGCCATCATCGTCAGGTCGGTGTAGATGACGCCGGCGCCGTTGCAGTTGGGGCAGGCGCCCTCGGAGTTGGCGCTGAACAGCGCCGGCTTGACGCCGCCTGCCTTCGCGAACGCCTTGCGGATCGGGTCGAGTAGTCCGATGTAGGTCGCCGGGTTGCTCCGCCGCGAGCCGCGGATCGCGCCCTGGTCGACCGACACTCCGCCCCGGCCCGGCACCGAGCCGTGGATCAGTGAGGCTCAGTCCTCAGCTCACCGCTTTCTTCACGAGCGCGCCGATCCTTTTCTCTTCGGCGGCGGTCAGCTCCTTCAGCGCGAAGGCGGTCGGCCACACGGCGCCTTCGTCGAGGTTCGCCTTGTCGCTGAAGCCGAACGTCGCGTACCTCGATTTGAACTTCTGCGCGCTTTGGAAGAAGCAGACGACCTTGCCGTCCTTGGCATACGCGGGCATCCCGTACCAGAGTTTCGGCGAGAGGACTGGCGCGCTGGCTTTGATAAGGGCATGGAGCCGCTCGGCCATGGCGCGATCCGGTTCCGGCATCTCGGCGATCTTCGCGAGCACGTCGCTTTCCCCGTCCGCCTTGCTCGCGCGCGGGCCGCGGCGCGCGGCCTTGAGCTCTTGGGCGCGTTCCTTCATCGCGGCGCGTTCCTCGTCCGTGAATCCCTTGGACGCCTTGCCGGTCGTTCTCTTGGCGGACTGCTGCGTGGCCTTCTTTGCAGGTTTCCGCTCAGCCATTGCGAAGCTCCTCCGTGCGTGGAACGAGTCCCAGCCGCTTGACCTCCGGGGATGGTAACGGCCGAACCGTCGCGAGAACCGAGCTCCGGAGCGAGCCCCGAACTGGCCGTCGCACCGCGCCGGGAACCGGCTCGCTCGCTTGCCGTCCCGCTCGGCGTCGTCCCTGTCGCTGCGGCCGGCCCGGAAC
>JBKPHP010000104.1:0-4670 GCA_046729895.1 Actinomycetota bacterium | reverse complement strand
AGCGGGTTGCGCGGCACTACGGTCTGCTCGATGTCGCCCTCCCGCATCCGCCGCGCGACGACCGCGCACTCGAGCAGGTCGGCCCGGAACTTGGGGAAGATTCGGCCCTTCGAGGTCTCGCCCACCCCATGACCGGCGCGGCCGATGCGCTGGAGGCCCGCCGTCACGGACTTGGGCGACTCCACCTGGAGCACCAGGTCCACGGCGCCCATGTCGATGCCGAGCTCGAGCGAGCTCGTGGCCACCAGGCAGGGAAGCTCGCCGGACTTGAGTTGGTCCTCGACCACGAGGCGCTCCTCGCGGGCCAGCGAGCCGTGGTGGGCCCGGGCGATCTGGGCGGTCTCGCCGTCGTCGCCGGCAAGCTCGTTCAGCCTGACGGCCAGCCGCTCGGCGCCGCGGCGGCTGTTGACGAAGATGATCGTCGAGCGGTGCCGCTGGACCAGCTCGAGGAGCTCCGGGTAGATCGCGGGCCAGATCGAACGCTGCGTCGCCGGCCGCTCGCCTGCGCCCACTCCGACCAGGTCGCCGCCGCCGGCCGCCGTGCCCATTCCCCCGACGGCCGGATCGGTGACGTCGTGGGCGTCGGGCTCGTTCATGTCCTCCACCGGCACCTGGATCTTCAGGTCCAGGGGCTTGCGGATGCCCGTGTCGACGATGCGGCAGCCGCGACCGGTGCCGACGAGGAAGCGGCCCACCTCCTCCAGCGGCCGCTGGGTGGCCGACAGACCAATCCGCTGGAGCGGCCGGTCCGCCAGGTGCTCGAGTCGCTCCAGCGTCAGGGCGAGGTGAGCGCCGCGCTTGGTCTGGGCGACGGCATGGATCTCGTCGACGATCACCCATTCCGCGTCCACCAGGAACTCGCGCGCGCGGGAGGTCAGCATCAGGTAGAGGGACTCGGGTGTGGTGATGAGGATGTCCGGCGGCTTGCGGAGCATCGACTGGCGCTCCTTCTGAGGTGTGTCGCCCGTGCGGATAGCCACCTCGATGTGACGCCGAGGCTTGCTCCGGGAGGCGTCGCCCTGCAGGCCGATGCCCTTCAGCGGGGCCCGGAGGTTCTTCTCGATGTCGTAGGAGAGGGCCTTCAGCGGGGAGACGTAGACGAGCCTCGTGCGGCGCGACTCACTCGGTTCGGCCACCAGGCGGTCGAGGCCCCACAGGAACGCTGCGAGCGTCTTGCCCGAGCCCGTGGGAGCCGAGACGAGGACGTTCTCGCCGCCGGCGATCGCCGGCCAGGCCTGCTCTTGAGCGGCCGTGGGCCGCTCGAAGGAGTGGTCGAACCAACCACGGACCTGCCGGGTGAACGAGGCGAGGGGGTCTGAAGACACGCGACCCCTGAGCGTACCGCGCGCTGCAGCCGCGCCCGCGTGGCCACGGGCGCGGTAGGCGCTCGACGGACAGGGCTGCGCCGAGTCAGCCGGCCTCCACCGAGCCTAGCCGGCCAGTTCCCGGGCCCGCCGGAAGATGGCGTCCATCATCGGCTCGGTCAGCTTGCCGGTGAAGGTGTTCTGCTGGCTTGGGTGGTAGGTGCCGAGCAGGGTCGGCCCGTCTGCCGGCGAATGCTCGGCACCGTGGCCGAAGCGGGGCCTCGGTCGCACGCCCATCAGGTCGCAGGCCGCGTCCCAGGCGAAGGCCCCCAGGCAGACCACGACGCGCGGACGAATCAGCTCGAGCTCGCGGGCGGCGTAGGGGAGGCAGTTGCCGCGCTCCTCGGGCAGCGGCCGGTTCGCGGGCGGGGCGCAGCGCACGGCAGCGGCAATGAAGGCACCCTCGAGCCGCAGGCCGTCGTCCCTGCTGCGGGAGGTGGGCTGGTTCGCAAAGCCCGTCCGGTGTAGCGACGCGAACAGCCAGTCGCCCGAGCGGTCGCCGGTGAACACGCGCCCGGTGCGGTTGCCGCCGTGCGCCGCAGGCGCCAGGCCCAGCACGTAGACGCCGGCCCGGTGGTCGCCGAAGCCGGGTACAGGGCGGCCCCAGTACTCCTCGTCCATGTACGCGGCACGCTTCTCCCGCGCCACGCGTTCCCGCCACGCGACCAGCCGCGGACACCTGCGGCAGCCCGTGACGCGCGCCTCTAGGGCTTCAAGCGCCTGCCGCTGGTGAACAGGTACTGCGCCCACAGGTAGGCGGGAACGGCCAGCGCCGCGGTCACCGCGAGCGACAGCCAGACGCTCACGTCGCTCTCGCCGAGGAACCCGTAGCGAAGGCCGTTCACGAGGTAGAAGATCGGGTTGAAGTGCGACAGCTCATGCCAGGGCGAGGGAAGGACGTCGACCGAGTAGAAGACGCCGCCGACGAAGGCCAGCGGCAGGATCACGATGTTCTGGATGAAGGTCGTGTGGTCCCAGGCCTCCGCGTAGATCCCGGCCACCAGCCCAAGGGCGCTGAATAGCACCAGTCCCAGCGCGACGGCGACGACCAGCGCGATCGGCTGCTCCACGGGCACGCCCACGAGCGGAACGGCCAGGACGAGGAGGGACCCCCCAATGGCCAGCGCCCGGAACACGCCGCCCACGGTGAACCCCAGCGTCATCTGCCAGCTGTGCATCGGCGCCGAGAGGACATCATTCACGTAGCGGTCGAAGCGCGCCTGGAAGATCGTCGACGCGTTGTTCGAGTACGCGGCCTGCACCATCGCCATCGTGATCAGGCCGGGCACGATGAAGACCTCGTAGTCCACGTCGCCGACCTGCTTGATGCGGCCGCCCAGGGAGAGGCCGAAGACCAGGATGAAGAGGATCGAGCTGATCACCGGCGCGAGGATGGTCTGGGTCCAGAGCTTCGACACGCGAAGCGTCTCGCGCTTCGAGAGCCACATCAGTCCCGTCAACCCGCTCACGAGACCTCCATCGCCTTGATGTAGACGTCGGTCAGTCGGTTGACCCCGAAGCGGTCGCGCAGCCCCTCGGCCGTGTCGCGGGCGATCAGCCGGCCGCCCCGGATGAGTGCGATCTCCTCGCAGAGCTCTTCCGCCTCATCGAGGTAGTGCGTGGTCAGCAGGATGGTCGTGCCCTCGCTGTGCAGCTGCCGGATATAGCGCCACAGCTCCATGCGCAGCTCGAAGTCCACCCCCGCGGTGGGCTCGTCCAGGATCACGAGTCGGGGACGGTGCATCAGGGCACGGGCGAGCAGGAGGCGCCGGCGCTGCCCCCCCGAGAGCCGGGGCGCGCGCACGTCGCGCTTGGCCGTGAGGCCGAAGACCTCGATCATCTCCTCCGCGCGGGTGGCGGCCTCCTCCCCGGACATCCCGAAGTAGCCACCGTGGTAGACGAGCGTCTCGCGCACCGTCAGGAAGCGGTCGAGGTTGATGTCCTGCTCCGCGAGCCCGATCCAAGACCTCGCGACCAGCGTGTCCGCCGGCTCGCCGAACACCAGCACGTCCCCGGAAGTCACCCGGATCAAGTTGCAGACCGCGGAGATGAGGGTGGTCTTGCCCGCTCCGTTGGGGCCCAGCAGGCCGAAGAACGAGCCCGCTGAGATCTGCAGGTCGAAGTTCTCGAGCGCGAGGGTGCCGTCGTCGTATCGCTTGGTGAGGCCGCGCAGCTCGAGCGCGGGAACGGTGTCCTTGAACACCTCTTCCAGGCTACCGACCGCTCTGGGGCTCTCCGCCCGGCTGCACGAGCTGGACGGCGGTCACGGGCACCCGACGACGGCGGCTCTCATCGGCGCCGGCTCCGCGGGACCCGGAAGCGCACGTGCAGGTGGTTGTCATGGTGGCTGAGCGTCTGCACCACCTTGCGCGGTCCGGTGAGTCCTGTGAGTGGCCCCACGAAGACGTACCTGGCCCCCGCGCGGACGAAGCGGTCCACCAGCTCCTGGGCGAGCTCCCGGTCGATCTGGTCGACCGTCCGCGGCCCTCGCTCCACACGGTCAAGGCGGGGGTAGTAGACGTCGACGTCGACACCGTTCTGGTGTGAGGCGTGGCCGAGACCCCCGAAGCGCTTGCCGAACGCGCCGCCGCGCGGTCGGCTCAGATCGCCGATCCCGACCCGCGGGGCATACAGGAGCTCCTCGCGGTAGGCCCTGAGCGCGCGCAATAGCTTGCGGATCGTGAAATCGCAGCCGTAGCGTCGCCACCAGCGATTGGGCGTCCGCTTCCTGGCCGGATCCCAGCTGAAGAAGTCCTGTCCCTCGCGGGGCAGCCTCGTCCCTCGCACGAGCCGGCCCGCCCATGGCTTCCCGACCGGCCGGCAGCGGCGCCAGCGGATCGCGGGGAAGATCGGCCCGACCGCCGGCGGCTCGACGGCGGGCGGCAAGGCGGGAGCGGAGGCTGGCGGACCGCCCACCGTGGCGGGCACCGCCGTAGCGGCCGTGAGTCCCGCGCAGGTCGTGGCGAGGATCGCTAGCACGCGGCGCAGCACCCGAGCCATGGACTCCTTCTAGCGGATCGGCGAGTGAGCCGTCACCGGTCCGCCCCTTACCGGGACAGCGAGCGGCCGTACTGCTTCTCGTAGTAGTCGCGGTATGCGCCGCTCCTGATGGGGCCCCACCACCACTCGTTGTCGCGGTACCACTGCAGCGTGCGCTCCAGGCCGTCCGCGAACCGGATCGCGGGCTGCCAGCCGAGTTCGGAACGCAGCTTGTCGGATGCCAGCGAGTAGCGGCGGTCGTGGCCGAGCCGGTCCTCGACGTACTCGATCAGCGACTCGTCGCGGCCCGTCAGCGCAAGTATCCGC
>JBKPHP010000103.1:0-3157 GCA_046729895.1 Actinomycetota bacterium | reverse complement strand
CGGGCTGGCACGCGAGCGTGGTGCTGGATGTCTGAGTCGGGGCGTACCGGGTAGGTCCTCTAGATGCTGCGACTCGAGTATCCCCGTCCCCCCGGACCCCAGCCCGGTCCCGCGCCGCCCGGCCCGCCCGCTCCGGGCCAGCCGCCCGACCCGGGACCTCCCACGCCAGCGCCGGATCCCACTCCGGCGCCGTCACCGGACGTGCCCGGGCCGGATCCGGTGCCCGAGCCCCCGCCGGCGATCTAGGACCTACCGCACCCGGACGCACCCTGGATGCGCGTCGCGTATATCCGGGAGCGAACGGGCTCTCCGCGAACTCCCCAACGAGGGTCGCGCGCTCGTCGACGTGAGGCGGCCCGGGCTCGACGTCCTCTGAGGGCTCCGGATCCGTGGGACGGGGCGGCTCCTCCAGGGGCTCCGGCTCCCGGCAGGGAACTGGTCCCTTCGTTTCCGCTTCGAGCTGTTAGGCGGCCGCGCGACGCTGCGGAGCGGTCGCGGCTTCGACGAGTGCGGTGACGAGCTCGACCGCCTCCGTTCGCGCGATGCCGTTGTTGGCTGCGAGCGAGCGCCACGTGTGGAAGTCGAGGGCGTGGCGCACCGCGGCGGCGAGGACGCGCCGTCCTCGGCCGCGGGCGGGCCAGCCGGCTGACAGGATCTCGGCCGCTTCGGCAAGGAAGCCTTCGAAAGGCACCAGAGTCGGCCGCAGGGCGTCGACGAGCTCGACGTCGCGCAGGACATTGCTCAACGTCGGTTCGGTGCGCTCGTAGTAGGCGTAAAGCTCGTCCAGCGCCTGCGCGAGCCGCTGGCGCGGGTCGCCGATCGCGCGCCAGGGGGCCGGGTCGGGCCACGGGTTTGCGGCGACGAAGTGCGCCGAACAGGCTCCGAACAGCTCGGCTTCAGTGGAGAAGTGGCGATAGACGGTGTGGCGCTGCACGCCTGCCCGCTCGGCGACCGCGCTCAGCGTTGTGCGGGCCGGCCCGACCGTCCCGTGCAGGTCGGCGGCCGCCGCGGCGATCCGCTGCCGTGTTTCGGCCATCTCGGCTGCGCGCTTCTTGAGCCGGTATTTGCGCTTGGAAGGCATTTGGCTATCCATGACTGTGCAATCAAACTTGACAGATCTTACTACCGAGCCGTAGAGTCACTTCCATCGACCCATGATGTTCGATGAAATGGAGCCCGCATGCTAACCGCCAAGACCACCGAGCTCGAGCTGACCGAATGCTGGTTCGACAGCGACCCGGAGCACTCGCGCGTCCGGGTCACGTTCCCCATCAACAAGTGGGTGGGCTCGCGCGACAGCGCGGTCGTCTACTTCGAGATCCAGCCGGGTAGCCAGCTGGCCCACCACACCGACAGCGCAGAGGAAATCCTCTACGTGGTCGCCGGCGAGGCAGAGGCCGAGGTCGGCGACGAGCGCGGACGCCTCGCGGCAGGCGACCTCGCCGTCATCCCCGCCATGGTCCCGCACGGCCTCGTCAACGTGGGCAACGAGACGGTCAAGGTCGTGGGCTTCTTCTCGGAGTCCGAGATCATCTCAAGCTTCAAGGAGCCGGTGCAGCCGATCGGCGCGGAGGTCCTGGACCAGGGCGCGCCGCCGCCCGCCTGAGCCACTGTCGCGGGCGGGACGCTCGCGTGCGTCCTGGCTGTCAAGCCGAACGGGTCTCATCCCCCGTCGGCTTAGTCATCGCAGATCCGGGTCCACCCGACACCTAGCCCATATGACCTTGGCTGCTGCCTCGCTGCTTCAGGTGGGTCCGACGCCGATTCTGATTCCAGGTCTAAGCGGGACCTGGCGCCGTACGCCTGCGGAGCTGTAGCTCGGCTTCCTCCACCACGGAGGCCCGGCCGCCGCCGGCGCGCTCGTAAAGGGTCACCGCCGCCAGCGTTTCCGTGCTGACCTCGGTGAGCCGCGCGCACACCTCGTCGGCGTGCATGTCGTCATAGCCGTCCCAGGGCTCCGCCAGCTCGACCTCCGGTCCGGCGCCCTCCTCGGCCCCGCTCTCCGCGGACTCCCCAACGAGGGTCGCGCGCTCGTCGACGTGAGGCGGCCCGGGCTCGACGTCCTCTGAGGGCTCCGGATCCGTGGGACGGGGCGCCTCCTCCATGGGCTCCCGCACCCGGCGGCTGGGCGCCTCCTCCACCGGCTTCCCGCACCCGGCGGCTGGGCGGCTCCTCCTCCGTAGGCCGCCACTCCGGGCGACTGGAAGGCTCCTCCACCGTGGGCCCCGTGGCCGCGGGCTCGCGCTCAGCCTTCGTCGCCGCAGGCTCGCTCTTGGCCCCGGGCGCGCTCTCGCCGTCCCCCGGCAGGAGGCCCTTGAGGGCGCGCGCCCCTGCGGTGACGACCCGCAGACCGAGACGCGCCGGCGAGGTGAGCGTGCCAAAGACGTCTATGGGCCGCTCGCTACCCGTGTGCCGGACGCCCAAAGCGACCACGCTCCTCGCGGGCCGCCCACGGGCGGCCCGCTCGTCTAAACGTGCGTTCGGGTCCGTGCGGCTCCGGGTATGCAGCGGCCTTTGCCCCCGACGCGGGAGATGGGGATGGCAGAGCCCACCGCACGCGACACGAAGCTGATCCAGTACCTGAACGAGGCCTACGGGAAGGAGAAGGAGCTCGAGACGGCGCTGGAGGCACACATCGCGATGACCACACGGACGCCGTACAAGCGGCGCTTGCGAGACCACCTGAAAGAGACGAAGGGACACGCTCGCGGCCTGCAGCGACGGATCAAGCAGCTCGGCGGGCAGACCGAGGTGGTTCCTGCGCCCGGGCCAGTGGCCGACGCGGCCGGCGCGGTGACGAGCGCCGCCTCCAAGGCGGTCTCGGCCGCAAAGGGGCCGCTGCACGTGCTTCGGGGGACCGGCGAGCAGGAGAAGATGCTCAAGAACGCCAAGACCGAGTACTCGGAGGAACACGAGGAGATAGCCACTTACACGGCGATCGAGACTTTCGCCGACGCGGTCGGCGACGCCGAGACCGCCAAGCTCGCGCGGGGCATCCGTCGCGAGGAGGAGCGAATGGCCCGCTTCCTGGAGCGGCTGATTCCATCGCTCACAAAGGCGGTGACACGAGAGGAGATTCCCGCGGCCGAGCGGCGCTCCGACGGCCGCACGCGCCGGCGGCGTTCCTCCTCGACCGGCAGGCGCCGCCGGAGCTCGT
>JBKPHP010000102.1:0-12982 GCA_046729895.1 Actinomycetota bacterium | reverse complement strand
GACGATCAGCGGATGCTGCCTCCGCACGCCGAAGAGCGTGGTGGAGGGATCGCGCTCGGCTACGTCGACCAGCACCCGCGGCCGGATCGCTATCCGGCGCCACGCCTCCTCGTTGGCGCGCAGGGAAAGCTCGTCGGCGGCCCCACCGGCGAAGTACCCGTGGGGACCGGCGTCCAGTCGCTCGCGAGCGAGGCTCTCGAACTCGGCGAGGGTCTCGGGCAGCTCCACGCGGCGGTCGGGGTCCGTCAGGGCCCCTATTTGAGCAGCTTCGAGAGCCGCCGATCCTTGAGCACGCGCCCGCTCGTCTGCTCCTCGGGGCAGTAGCACATCACGTAGTCCTTGAAGTGGATCGCTTCGATGCGCGTGCCGCAGCGGGGGCAGGGCTCGCCCGCGCGACGGTGCACCCGGAGCGGCATCGGGAGCTTGTCAGGCACGGTGTCGCTGATCACCTGCTCGTAATGGTCGAGCGCGCCGCCCATCACCTCCTCACAGGCGTCGTGGATCGCCTCGACCTGGTCGGGCTCGAGATCGGCGGCGCGCTGGAACGGCGACAGGCGCGCCGTCCAGAGGATCTCGTCGACCCACGAGCGGCCGATGCCCGCGACGGCGTGCTGGTCACGCAGCAGCGGGTGCAGGTGCCTCGGCTCGTCGAGTATGCGGGCCAGCTCGTCCATCGGGGGTGGCGGGTAGGCGTCCGGCCCCAGCGTGGCCACGGACTCGTCGGCCTCCAGGTCCTTGACCGGCAACAGCTTCGCCCAGGCACGCTGCTGGGTGCCGAACTCCCGCAGCCGCAGCTCCCTCCCGTCCGCGATCCGCACGAGCAGGCGCGAGCTTCGATCGCGCAGCGAGGCCCGCTTGTCGAAGAGCTGGAGCCGCCCGGCCGACATCAGGTGCACGAGAAGCACCAGCTCGCCCGCCTCCATGACGAGCATCTTGCCCACCCGCCGCACGCCGCCGACGGTCTCCCCGGCAAGCGCGTCGAGCGGGGGGTCGAACGTCTTCATGGTCACCATCCCCGGCGCGAGCGCGGACTCGACCCGCGCGCCGGCCAGGGCGCGATCGAGCCGCCGCGCGGTGATCTCGACCTCGGGGAGCTCTGGCATGCGTCTGAGGCTACCCTCAGCCCGATGAAGATCTCCGTGGCCGCAGACGAGCGAACCGGCGTGGCCGAGGCGGTTGTCGAGGAACTGCGCCGGCGGGGCCACGAGCCGATGCTTCACGGCGCGCTGAACGACTCCGACCGCGATGACTGGGCGTGGGCTAGCGAGGCGGCGGCCCGCGATGTCGCCGAGGGTCGCGCGGACCAGGGAATCGTGGCCTGCTGGACCGGCACCGGCGCCTCGATCGCCGCGAACAAGGTGCCCGGCATCCGGGCCGCGCTCTGCGGAGATGCCGAGACCGCCCGCGGCGCGCGCAAGTGGAACGACGCCAACGTCCTGGCCCTGTCGCTCCGCGGCACGAGCGAGGCGGTGCTGGGCGAGATCCTCGACGGCTGGTTCGGCGAACGACCCAGCGAGGACGCGGACGACGCGGCGAACGTCCGCCACGTCGACGAGATCGCCTAGCTGCCTCCGAACCGCCTGGCGGCAGCGGCGCCGGGTGACCGAGCGCTCGACGCCGCCGGCAGGGTCACGCGCACCCAGCGCGATACCCCCCGGCGCCCACCCTTCCGCGCCAGAACCCGGTAGCGGCCAGGGCGGTTGAAGCGCACCACGAGCTTGGCCCGGCCGCGGCGGTTCGTGCGAGCCCTCCGGCCGGCGAAGTCTACGCGGGCACGGCGCACCGCCCTCCCCCTCCGGGTCACTCGAACCGACAGGCGAACGCGGGGTCCCGCCACCGCCGACCGGGCGAGCACCCTTACGCGCAGGCCGGGCTTGCCTCGCCGCGGCACGAAATGCAGCAGGGCGTTCTCCGGGCCGTAGGTGGGCGGGCGGCCCAGCGGGTCGGTGATGGCCACGAGCCAGTGGAGGTCGCCGCCGAGCGTGCGGAACACCAGCAGGCCCTCCGACTCGCCGGCCACGTTGCGCTCGATCTCGAGCCGCCGGCGGCCGCTGGCCACGTCCACGGAGTAGAGCTTTAGCAGGCCGGCGGCGTCCTGACCGGCCAGCAGCAGCCGCCCGCGCCGGAAGGCCGCGCCCGTGATGCCGCTCGGCGGGACCGCCCCTGCGAGCCGCCGCGTGGCCCGGATCGGGGGCGCCGGCGCCGCGCCTTCGGGCGAGATCTCGCTCAGGCGGTAGGCGAGCAGGTCGTCCCCGCTGCTGGTCCACAGCAGCCGTCCGTCGGGAGACCTCTCCGCCCACATGGCCTTTGGAATCTCGGCCGGGTCCAGGTTCACGTAGTAGCGCCGCGCGAGCGTGCGGGGGTCGGCGACGCCGATCGCGCCGCGGCCGCAGGTGTTGCTCAAGTCGGGCATGTAGCACTCGAGCGGCAGGAGAATCCGTCCGCGGTCCCTGGTTATGTCGCCGATGTGGTTGTAGCCCTCGGGCGTCAGCCCGATGGCGTCACTGTTCCCCGCGGTCTGTCGCAGCCGAGATGTGGTGCGGTAGAGGCCCTGGAAGATGCCGTCGAAGTAGAGGTTGCGGTCCCGGTCCGCGGTGACGCCCTGCCAGTACGAGAGCGGGACGGAGCTCACGCCGGTCATGAGCCAGCGCCCGGGGTCGCGGGCGAGCGCGGGCGGCGCGGGCGCCAGGGCGAGTGCTGCGACTAGGACCGGCAGGGCGCGGCGAAGGGTCACGCCGGACGGGCTCAGCCGGTTCTGAAGCGCTTCGACTTCCTGCCCACGTTGCCGAAGCCGTCCTTGGCGCTGAGCCTGACCCTGTGCAGCCCGGCGCGGAGTTGCTTGAACCTGACGAAGCGCCTGCCGGCGCCGAAGGTCCTGACGACCTTCTTTTTCCCTACCCTCGCTGTCAGGACGGAGCGCTCCGAGAGCTTGAAGGTGACCCTGACCCTGCTGCCAGAAACCCGAGTCCTGAGCCTCGTGATCGTCGGAGCGACGGTGTCCGCGTCGCCAACCTGGACCGTGGCATTCATCGTGTCGGGGTGGATCGCGCAGTAGTAGCGGAAGCGCCCCCGGTACTTGAACTGCCAGACGAAGGTCTGGCCGGTACCGGTCTTGATGCCCGAGTTGAAGCGGTCTATCTGCCTCGGGCGAGTCTGGACGGTGTGAGAGTTCACGCCGTTCCAGTTCCAGGTGACCGATTCGCCGGGCTCGACGCGGCTGGAGTCAGGGTTGAAGAAGTCGTCTCCGACCTCCACGGTCGCGGGAGCCGCCAGCGCGGGCACCGCGGCGGCGAGGAAGACGACGACGGCCAGGAGCAGGCGCATCTCGGGAACACTAGACACATCGGCTGAGCGTTTGATGCGGTGTGCGAGGATTCCGGCCGCCGTGGCCTCGCCGGACATCGTCGACACACCAGACCAGGCGGCGTCACAGGAGCTCGCGCCGCTGATCGTGCGGGAGCCGCTCGAGGCGTACTTCGACGCCCGCGGGCTCGGCGAGGGCCCCATCGAGGCCGAGCGGATCGGCGAGGGCCACTCCAACGTCACCTTCCTGGTCCGGCGCGGAGCGGAGCGCTTCGTGCTTCGCCGGCCGCCGCGCCCGCCGCTGCCCCCCTCCGCCCACGACGTGCTGCGCGAGGCACGCGTCCTGAGCTCCGTCGGCGACACTCCCGTTCGGGCGCCTCGCGTGCTCGCCAGCTGTGACGACGAGTCCGTCCTGGGCGTGCCCTTCTACGTCATGGAGGAGGTGGAGGGCACCGTGGTCACCGACTCGATACCGGAGCCGCTCGACAACCCGGAGCAGCGCGAGAGGATCGGGCGCGAGCTGATCGAGGCGCTGGCCGAGATCCACGAGGTCGACTGGCGGGAGTGCGGCCTCGAGGGCTACGGCAAGCCGAGCGGCTACCTGGAGCGCCAGCTGCGCCGCTTCAACGGACTGTGGGAGCACAACAAGACGCGCGAGCTGCCGCGGGTGCAGCAGATCGCGGAGTGGCTCGCCGGCAACCTGCCCGAGTCGCCGCCCGCGACGATCGTTCACGGCGACTACCGGCTCGGCAACACGATGCTCGCGAACGACGCGCCCGCCCGGCTCGTGGCGATCTTCGACTGGGAGCTGTCCACGATCGGTGACCCGCTGGCCGACATCGGCTACTTGACGATCACCTGGGTCGAGCCCGACGATCCGCAAGCGACCATGTTCAGCGCTCTCACGGCGGTGACCACACGTGAGGGGTTCCCCACCCGCGACGAGCTGATCCAGCTCTACGAGGAGCGCACCGGGCGGTCGATGTCCGACCTGCGCTGGTACCAGACCCTCGCGCTGTGGAAGGCGGCGGTGTTCATGGAGGGCAACTACAAGCGCTTCATCGCCGGCACCACCGACGACCCCTACCTGAAGCTGTTCGACGAGGGCGTGCCGCGCCTGGCCGAGGCGGCTTGGGAGGCCGCCAACCTGCCCGCGCCGAAGACGTGAAGCGCGGTCTCCTGGTCGACTTCGGCGGGGTTCTCACCACGAACGTGTTCGAGTCGTTCCGGGCCTTCTGCTTGGACGAGGGCCTCGACCCGGACGCGTTCCTCGACCTGTTCCGCTCCGACCCCGCGGCCCGCGCCGACCTGCGCAAGGTCGAGACGGGCCAGATCGAGGAGGAGGACTTCGCACGCCGCATCGGGGAGCGGCTGGGCGTCGAGCGGACGGACGGCCTCATCGACCGGCTCTTCGCGCGGATCACGCCGGACGGCGAGATGGTGGCAGCCGTCAAGCGCGCGAGGTCGGCGGGTGTCAAGACCGGGCTCCTCTCGAACTCGATGGGATCGGGTCGCTACGACCGGGAGAGCTTTCCCGACCTGTTCGACGGAGTCGTGATCTCGGGCGAGGTCGGGTTCCACAAGCCGCAGCCCGAGATCTTCCGGCTGGGCGCCGAGCGGATCGGTCTGTCGCCCGAGGAGTGCGTGTTCGTCGACGACCTGCGGGAAAACTGCGAAGGGGCCGAGGCGGTGGGGATGACGGCCGTGCTACATCGTGGCGCCTCGTCCACGCTGCCCGAGCTGGAGAGCCTGCTCGGGGTGGAGCTCGGCTAGGCGCGTCTCACGGAAGTCTCATTTCGGCGTCCTATGGTGGCGCCGGACATGCGCCGGCCAGCGCGCATCATCGGCCTCGCCGTCGTCCTCCTCGCGGCGAGCTGCGGGGATGGCGACGGGAGCGGAAGCGGCGCCTGCGACGAGAGCGCGACCACGAAGGTTCCCCAGCCCAGCTCGGCGGAGCTGGCTGCGGCCGGCTTGGGGGAGCTCCCGGTGGCGCCGCGCAACGAGCGAGTGGATCTCGAGGCCCCGCCGTTCTCGCACCCGACCAGGGTCAGCAACCCGCTCTTCCCGGTCAGCAGGCTTCGCTCGGTGGTCCTGAACGGAAAGGTCGAGGGGAAGCCCTTCCGGACCGAGACGACGCTCCTTCCCGACGCGAGGGTGATCGAGTGGAGCAAGGGTCAATGCGTCAAGACGCTCGTGTCCCAGTACACCGCCTACATCGGCGGGCGCATCGAGGAAGTCGCGCTCGACCTCTACGCCCAGGCCGACGACGGCTCGGTCTGGTACTTCGGCGAGGAGGTCTTCAACTACAAGGACGGATTCGTCGCGGACACATCGGACGCCTGGCTCGCCGGCAAGGACGGTCCCGCGGCGATGATCATGCCGGCCCACCCCAAGGTGGGGGACGTGAGCCGGGCCGAGAACATCCCGGGCCGGGTGTTCGAGGAGGTCGCGGTCAAGAGGACCGGCGAGACCGTGAGGGGCCCTCTCGGTCCCGTCAAGGGGGCGATGGTCGGAAGGGAGCTCCACGACGACGGGAGCTTCTCCGACAAGGTCTTCGCGCCGGGCTACGGCGAGTTCTACACGGCGAGCGACGGCGAGCTCGAGGCCCTCGCCGTCGCCGTGCCCGCCGACGCCGCCGACCGTCCGCCCCCGCAGGCGCTGCGAAGCCTCCGTCGCCGAGCCGACGCCACGTTCGGCGCGGCGGGATCCAGGCGCTGGCGGACAGCCACGACCGGCGTCGAGGCGATGGCCGCCGATTGGGACGCGCTCCGCCGGGCCCCCGACTTGCCGTTCCGG
This sequence comes from Actinomycetota bacterium, assembly GCA_046729895.1. Classification (GTDB taxonomy): domain Bacteria; phylum Actinomycetota; class Thermoleophilia; order Solirubrobacterales; family Thermoleophilaceae; genus DASXBA01. The sequence goes on along the minus strand of JBKPHP010000102.1, from coordinate 6,883 downwards.
CTCATCCGCCCGGCCGATCGGGCGCTCGCGGACCTCACCCGGGCCGTCAAGGCGCGAGATGTGGCGCGGGCCCGCAACGCCGCGCTCGACGTCACCCAGGCCGCCCTCGACCTGGAGCTTCGCTATCGGCCTTCCGTCGAGATCGATCGGGACCGCTTCGACCTGTGGGCGCGACAGGTGGTAGTGGACGCCGCCGCCCGTGACCTCGGAGCCGTCAACGGCGACGTCTCGACGCTGGAATGGATCCGGGACCGGATCGGTCCCACTGCCCGCCTCAACGCGGGTCTGCTCGAGCTGCGCACGAACGTGGACGACGAGGACCTCGCCGCCGCCTCTCGCAGCGCGACGGAGCTCCGAAAGACGATCAGCCCGCGCTGATCAGCGCCACGCCGGCCAACACGGCCACCACGCCCGCCTGCTGCGGCCGCCGAATGCGCTCCCCCAGCACCAGGCGCGCGAGCAGAACGGTGACGACCGGATAGAGCGAGGCGAGCACGGATACCAGGCTGACAAGGCCCTCGGTGGAGGCGACCGCGAACAGCACATTGGCCGAGATGTCCATCATGCCGATCAGGACCAGGACTCGGGCCTCGCGGACGCCGATCGCCACTCTCGGCCGCAGCGCCAGCGCCGCCGCGACGAGAATGCCCAAGCTGGTCGCGCGGTTGAAGAAGCTTGCCCAGAAGACGTCCGCCTCGCTCGCGGCGTCCATTGCCACGAAGAAGCCGCCGAAGCCCAGCGCGGAGAGAAGCGCGAGCCCCGCGCCGGCGGCCACGCGTCTGGACCCTCCTTCTTCGGGCTGCTCACGGGAGGCGAGCGCCACGCCGGCGATCGCCAGCACGATGCCCGCCGCCTGCAGGCCCGCTGGGCGCTCCCCGGAGATCAGCCCCACCGCGACCGGCAGGACGGCCGCCGTTCCCGCGATGGGCGCGACGACAGTCATCGCCCCCACCGCGAGCCCGCGGTAGAAAGCGGCGAGGGCGACGATCCCCGACACGCCCGAGAGGCAGGCGTAGAGGACATGGGTGGCGTCCGGAGCCGGTTCCCCGCGCACCGACACGAGCGCCGTGATCAGGAGAAACCCCGCCCCCTGCGAGAAGAGCAGCACCGTGAGCAGCTCGAGCGTGCGGCTCTTGAGCCCGCCCAGGAAGTCGGCGATGCCCCAGGAGACGCTCGAGGCGAGGCCGAGGGCGACGGCGAGCACCGAGCCAGGCGGTGCTCAGGCGCGGGACTTCCACTTGATGCTGCAGCCCACCGGCTCGGTCTCCGCCGGGTCGGGCTCGCCGCCCCCGAGCACCGCATCGAGAGCGTCCCGAAGCCAGACCGCGTCCTGCGAGGAGTCGCGGTAGTTCGAGTCGGGCGCACCGCGGTAGCGGAGTCGTCCCTCGGCGTCGAAGACGAAGACGTCGGGCGTCGCCTTGGCGTCCAGGGCGCGCGCCGCCTCCTGACGCTCGTCGCGCAGGTACGGGAGCGGCCACCCGCCTTCCGCGGCCACGCGGTCCTTCATCGCCTCGTAGGAGTCCGCCGGGTAGCGGTCCGTGTCGTTTGGGTTGACCGCGAGCAGCCGCACACCCCGGTCCGCGTAGTCGCGCGCGACGGCAAGGATCCTGTCGTGCCAGGCGAGCGCGTAGGGGCAGTGATTGCAGGTGAACACGACAGCGGTCACGCCGTCGCCTCGGAGGCTGTGCTCCTGGCCGTCGGTGTCGGGGAGCCTGAGGTCGGGAGCGCTGTCACCCGGTTGCATAGACCCTCCTTCGCACGGCGTCCCGCACGTCCTCGACGTCGGGGCTGGGCGACGGACGCCCGTCGCGCAGCCTGTAGACCCGGCAGCTGAGGCCCACGGGATCGCCCTCGCCGGCGGGCACCACGTCCTTGCCATCGATTCGGATGGTCGGAGAGCCGAAGAAGCGCTCCCGCTCCGCCTGCTCGTCACTCACGATCTCAACCCGCTCGACGGACTCGGGGTCGAGCCCCTCCTCGCGCAGCACCTGCTTCAGCTGCTCGAGCGCCTCCGGATGCGAGGGGCAGCCCTCCCACCACAGGAACTCAACCCTCATGGAGCTCCACCCTCTCGATGACGACGGGCTCCGCGGGCCGGTCCTGCGGACCCGTCTCCACCGCCTCGATGGAATCGACGGACTCCATGCCCTCGGCCACGCGGCCGAAGACGGTGTGCTTGCCGTCCAGCCACGGCGCCTCCTCCGTCGTGACTATGAAGAACTGGCTCCCGTTGGTGTCGGGCCCCCGATTGGCCATGGCCAGCGCGCCGCGCACGAGCTTGTGCCGGTTGATCTCGTCCTCGAACTCATAGCCCGGGCCCCCGGTGCCCGTTCCCTCCGGGCAGCCACCCTGGATCATGAAGCCCCTGATCACGCGGTGGAAGGTCAGGCCGTCGTAGTAGCCCTCGCGCGAGAGCTTCAGGAAGTTGTCCACGGTCTTGGGAGCGTCCTCGTCGAACAGCTCCACCATCACCGGACCATGGTTCGTGTGCAGGGTCGCCTGGCTCATCTGCGCTTCGCCACCTCCACCCGGAGCTCCATACCCCGGACTTGCCTGCCGTCCACCTTGTCCGCCACCTCTGGGGCCCGCTCCTCCGGTACCTCGACGAAGCTGAAGCGCTCCAGCACCCGTACGTGGCGGACGTCGTCGTTCTCGAGATGCGAGTTGTCTACCACCGCTCCGACCACGTCCGCCGGCTCGAATCCGTCACGCCGGCCCGCCCCCAGCACGAGCTTCGCGTAGGGAACCCCGTCGCGGCTGTGCGGCTTCGTGTGCCGGGGCCGGCGGGTCTCGTGCTCGGGCCGGCGGGGCGTCCGTGGACGGCCCCCGTTGGCGGTCCATTCGTCGATGGCGATCTTCGCGTGACGCTCGATCGCCTCGAGCTCGCGGCGCTGGCGGGGCGTGACCAGGGTGATCGCCCGCCCGGCCTCGCCCGCCCGCCCGGTGCGGCCGATCCGGTGCACGTAGCCGTCCGGCGAGTTCGGGATGTCGTAGTTCACGACGTGGCTCACCCCCGTGATGTCCAGCCCGCGCGCCGCCACGTCGGTGGCCACGAGCAGCCGCTCCCGGCCGTCCTTGAACGCGACCATCACCCCGTCGCGCTGGCCCTGGGTCATGTCGCCGTGGAGGGCCTTCACGCGCACGCCCGCGTCGTTCAGCTTGCGGGCGAGCCTGTCCACGCCGATCCTCGTACGCACGAACACGATCGCCTGCTCCGGATCCTCGTCCTTGAGCACGCGCGTGAGCGCATCCGGCTTCTCGCCCTGGGGCACCTCGACGTAGAACTGATCGACGGTGTCGATGGTCAGGGTGGAGGCCCGGACCCTGATCTCCACCGGCTCGTGCATGAACTTGTCCGCCAGGCGCCGGATCTCGTCGGGGATCGTGGCCGAGAAGAGCGCCGTCTGGCGGCCGGCCGGGCAGCGGCCGAGGATCGTCTCGACGTCCTCCAAGAAACCAAGGTCGAGCATCTCGTCGGCCTCGTCGAGCACGACGTAGCGAGCGTCGTCGAGCAGCAGGTGGTGGCGCTCGATCATGTCGAGCACTCGCCCAACGGTGCCCACGACGATCTGTGCCCCGCGGTTCAGGCGGGCGGCCTGGTCCCGGATCGGCGCGCCGCCGAACACCGCCACCACCTCCACTCCGCGGCGATCGCCGTAGGCGCGCAGCGCCTGAGTCACCTGGATGCAGAGCTCCCGCGTGGGCGTGAGCACGATGGCCTGGACGTCCGGGTCCTCGGGATCGACGTGCTCGAGCATGGGAAGCCCGAATGCGGCGGTCTTGCCGGTACCTGTCTGGGCCTGGCCGATTACGTCGCGGCCCTCCCGTAGGGCCGGGATCGCCTGCTCCTGGATGGGGGTGGGGCGCTCGTAGCCAAGGTGGGCGAGCGCCTCCAGCAGGGACTCCATCAGCCCCAGCTCGCGGAAAGTCGTCATCAGCCGATTGAGGGTACTCACTGGCTCACGGCCGCCCGGCCCCCGTGCGGCTCGACGCCGGCGGGCCCTGCACGAGCGGCGACCGCGCTAGGCGGACGGGTCCAGCAGCAGCTTGCCGGTCGTGCCCCGGCCCTGAAGGTCTTCGTGGGCGCGGCGCACCTCCGACATGGGATAGGTCTCGCCCACCTGCGGCCGTAGCTCGCCCCTTGCGGCCCGCTCGAACAGATCGGCCAACGGCTCCTCCATCAGGTCCCGGCGGCCGAGGCAGTGCATCAGCCAGAAGCCGACCACCGCCCGGCTCTTGCGCATCAGCCGTCCGCTCCTGACCTCGTTCTGCTCATTGCTCGCGATTCCGTAGGTCACCAGGCGCCCGAACGGGGCGAGGGCCTCGAAGCTCTGATCGAACACCCTGCCGCCGGCCATCTCCAGCACCACGTCGACCCGCTCACCGCCGTTGGCCTCGATCAGCGCGGCCGTCAGGTCCTCTGCGTTCGTGTCAACGGCGGCGTCGGCTCCCAGCTCCAGTGTCTTGTCGCGCTTCTCGTCGGAGCTTGCCGTCGCGATCACCCGGCCCGCCCCGCACGGCTTCGCCAGCTGCACGGCCAGGCTGCCCACGCCGCCCGCCCCGGAGACCACCACCACGCTCTCGCCCTCGGCAAGCTTCGCCGAGGTGCGGTACAGGTGCCACGCGGTCAGGCCCTGGACGAGCAAGGCGAGCGCCACCTCGTCGCCCAGGCCGTCCGGGAGCGGGAAGGTCGTGGTCGCCGGAGCCGCCGCGTACTCCGCGTAGCCGCCGCTTGGCAGCATCGCTACCACCCGCTGACCAGGCTCGAAGCCGTCGCCCCGGGCCACCCGCCCGGCTACCTCGCCGCCAAGCACGAGGGGGACTTCGAACTTCGTGAGGTAGCTGTTCTCCCGCTGGTGAGTGTCGCCGAAGTTCAGGCCCGCCCGGGCGACCTCGATCAGCACCTCGCCCTCGCCGGGCTCGGGTGCGGGAACGTCCACGACCTCCAGTACCTCGGGACCTCCGAAGCGCTCGATCCGGACGGCGCGCATGGGGCTCGTAGCCTAGTCTCCCCCGGCCATGAGCCTGGTCGTGGTCGGCTCGATTGCCTTCGACTCCGTCAAGACCCCCTTCGGGGAGCGTGAGCGCATGCTCGGAGGCTCCGCCGTGCACTTCTCGCTGGCCGCCAGCTTCTTCGGCGAGGTTCGGGTGGTGGGCCCGGTCGGAGACGACTTCGGCGACGACGAGTACGCCGTGCTGCGCGACCGGGGCGTGATCACGGGCGACATCGAGCGGGTCGAGGGCGGGCGCACCTTCTTCTGGCGCGGGCACTACGAGTACGACCTGAACGTCGCCCACACCGACGACACCCAGCTCAACGTATTCGGCGACTTCGCCCCCAAGCTCTCGGAGGAGTCGAAGCAGGCCGACGTACTGTTCCTCGCCAACATCCAGCCGGATCTCCAGCGGGAGGTGCGCGAGCAGTGCGCGGGCACCCGCCTGGCCGGCCTCGACTCGATGAACCTGTGGATCGAGACCGCCCGCGACTCGCTGGTACGCACGATCAGCGGGGTGGACATGGTGCTGATGAACGACGCCGAGCTGCGCATGCTCACGGCGCAGCCCAATCTCCTCCGGGCCGCGCGCGAGGTGATGGCGATGGGTCCCCGCACCGTTGTCGCCAAGCAAGGCGAGTACGGCGCTGCCCTCTACACGGAAGAGGGGTTCTTCGCCCTGCCGGCCTTCCCGCTCGAGACGGTCGTGGATCCCACCGGCGCCGGCGATTCGTTCGCCGGCGGCTTCCTCGGTTTCCTCTCCTCGCAGGAGGGCGAGCCAGACGAGCTCACGCTGCGGCGCGCGATGACCTACGGCTCGGTGCTCGCCTCGTTCAACGTCGAGGAGTTCGGCACCGAGCGGGTGCGGCGCCTGACCCGCGACGAGATCGACGAGCGCTTCGGGCAGTTCCGCCAGATAACTGCCATCGAACAGGTCCCCGCACGCTAGGTCATTGCTTCCGCGCTGCCCCGTGGCACGCCCGCGGCCCGGGATCGGGCTATCGTCCTGGCGACGGACGCTGAACGAGTGCCTCGTCCCGGTTAGAGTCGGAGCCGAATGCCGACGGACGCTCTCACGGACGACCGACTGGTCCAGCTCCTTCAGCGCTACCTGACGATTCTGCAGGGCCACCCGAGCGCCGAGGCCATGATGGACGAGGTCCTCACGGAGGATTTCGAGACGGGCTTCATCGGCGGACATGTCTGGCGCGGCCACGAAGGACTGCGCGACTTCCTCTCCCAGCGCGAGGGCTTCTTCGACGAGAAGCACGTGATCGACGAGCTTCTGGAGCGCCGGGATACCGACGGCGACATCGAGGCGCACACCAGGCTTCAGTTCTTCCTGCGTCGATGGGAATCCCCGTCCCCCGTCAGCGAGGAGTTCACCGGGTCGTGCTTTCATGCCTGGCGGGTACGCCGGGTCGACGGCGGCTGGCGCGTCGCCGCCCAGATGGTCGAGCGCTTCGCCGACCTGAACGAGAACTCCAAGCGGCTGTTCGCGACTCCCGAGGAGGGCCTCAACCGCTGACCACCTGGGGCCACTGGGCCACCGACCGTGCCGCCTGAGCCGGGCGTCCGGACGGCCCTGGTCACCGGCGCGAACCGGGGCATCGGCTTCGAGGCGGCGCGCCGGCTCGCCGCCGCGGGCATGAGTGTCGTATTGACGAGCCGCGACCCAGGGGCCGGCGAGGCTGCCGCCAAGCGGCTGCGATCGGACGGGCACCAGGTCGATCACCTGCAGCTCGACGTGGCCGACGAGGCGAGCGTCGAGCGCTGCATGGGCGAGTTGACCCAGCGCGGCATCCATGTCGACGTGCTCGTGAACAACGCCGGGGTGCTCCTGGACGAGGGAAGCGGCGTGCTCGACCTCGACGAGCGGACCCTGCGCA
>JBKPHP010000101.1:0-18126 GCA_046729895.1 Actinomycetota bacterium | reverse complement strand
GCGCGCAACCCGGGCCTCGACCGCGAAGTTCGCGCCCGCGGCAGGCGAGCGCTCGAGGCCCTCGAACGCGGGCTTGGGCACTACGGCGTGAGCTGACCGAGCGAGAGTCGGGGTCGGTCGCCGACTGACTGAGCTGCCGCCGCAACCCGCGATCACGCCAGGTCCGGGCGCTGGTGCCATCCGGTCCCCGGCGGGATACTGGCGGCGCGTGTCGCAGCAGAACGTCGAAGTCGCACGCGCGGTGCTCGACACCCTTCAACCGCGAAGGAGTCGCGGCCACCGCCCCGTTCGCCCACGAGGCGCTGGAGATCCACCCCTTCCCGGAAGGGCCCGGACCGAACCTCTACCGAGGCATGGAGGGCCTGACCAGACTAGTCGAGGAATGGACCGAGAACTTCGACAACTACCGCTGGGACCCCCAACGGTTCATCGACGCCGGACAGCGCGTCGTCATCCTCGCCCGCCACGGGGGCACGACGAAAGACCAGGGGGTCGACGTCGACCAGCCCATCGGCGCCGTCTACTGGATCGAGGGGCGGGAGATCCGCCGAATGGACTACTTCCTAACGTGGTGGGAGGCCCTCGAAGCGGTGGACCTCCAGGAGTAGCCCGACTCGAGAGGGTCGAGCGACCTCGCCTGGCCGACCGGATCGAGCCGCCGAGCTAGCCCCGGGCGGCGTCCACAAGCCTCATCGTAGGCGTGATCTCGGAGAACGGCTCGAACGTCCTGCCCGCCGCGAAGACTGTGACGGGCCCGACGCTTGGATCTCCGCTCGGTTCGAAGTCGAAGCTGCCGAGGATGCCGTTCCTGACCTTGGTGCGGAACAGGGCGTCGATCACACCGGCGCGGTGGTCGCCTGCCTTCGCGATCGCGTCGAGCAAGAGCACGGCCGCCTCGCCCGCGTACGGTGCGTAGAGCTCCACGGGCTTTCCCCGCAAATCCTTCGCCAGCTTGGCCACGAACTGCCGCCCCCGCGGCGCCAGATTCTCCGGGGCACGGCCCGGGACGGAAGCGAACATTCCTTCGGCGGCCTTGCCGGCGTTGTCGATCGTCGCCTGCTGCGCGAAGCCGTCAGGTGCCATCAGCGCGACGGCCCTGTTGCTCCCGAGCACGGCGGCCTTGTCCTTTATGAGCCGCGCGCCGTTCTGCTCGATGAGGCCGGCGAGCAGTACCGCGTCGGCGCCGCTCGTCTTCACTCGGCTCATGAGCGACCTGTAGCTCTTCGCCTTGGGGTCCCACGGCTCGAACCCCGCGACGGGGTTCCCCAGGCTCCCGGCCGCGTTCCGAAAGGTCGTGCCCTGGCCAAGGCTGGTCGGGTCGTCCTTGGCGTAGAGCACGAAGACGCGACCTAGGCCTCGCCGCCGAGCGAACTGCGCGAGCGCAGCCCCCTGAAAGGCGTCGTTGGGCACCACGCGAACGTAGTTGCGCTTTCCCGTCGGGTAGTAGCGCCCCGGCTCGTCGCGGGCGCAAGTGTCGCTACGCACGGTCAGGCAGACCAGCGTGTTACCGGGCGAGATCACCGCGAGCCCGCCTCCGCCCGCCCGGTTCGCGACCGGAATGATCTCCTTCGCGCAGCCTGAGTTGTAGGTGCCGATCACGCCCACGACCTTGCGATTGCTCGCATAGGCGCGCCCATTGGTGCGGCACTTGGCAGCGTCCCACAGCCCGGTCTTCTGGATCGAGTCGTCGCACGCCTGGAAGGCCACCTTCGTTCCACCCGCTCGCCAATTCCGCTCGTCGAGCACCAGGCGGATCGCCCGAACCTGCTGTGCCGTGCGCTCCCGCGACGCTCCCTTTGCCGGCAGGTCGGAGGCAATGACTACGTCGGGCTCGCCATCGCCGCCGTACTCGACCTTTTCGCAGGAGGCGGAGGGCAGGGCTTTTACAGCGGCCTCGTCATCACCGCCGCACGCTGCCACAACCACCGTCGCGGTCGCCAGGACGACCGAAGAAAGTATGCGGAGCCCACTCACGCGCACTTGCCACCGAACCTATCCGAGCAAGCCAGCGGCCCGCAAGCGGCCCGATCGCTGCTGATCCGGCGATCGGCTCACCCCTCGGGCTGGCGGGGCGCGTAGCGGTGGTGGATCGCGAGTGTGTTGCCGTCCGGGTCCTCGAAGAAGGCCTGGTAGCAGACCCCCGAGTCGATCGTCTCGCCCTTGAACACGACACCACGGGATTCGAGCTCGGCACGAGCGGCTTCGAAGTCCTCCACCCTGAACTCGATCGGATGGTCGTTGGCCCGGAACTCGAGACCGAAGGCCTCTGACTGCATAACGGCGATCGTCAGGTTGCCGGTCTCGAACTCGCCCGCGGGCATCTGGCCCCAGCGCTTCGCAAACGGCAGTCCCAGCACGTTGCCGTAGAAGTCCGCCGCGGCGTCGTAGTCCCTGGTCGCCACGGTGATGAAGTCCGTGCCCGCGACGATGGTCGTCTGAGTGGTCATGGGTCGCTCCTGTTCGTTCTGAGGTTCTGCAACAGCACGAGCCTCATCTTCGCTTCTCCGCATCCCTTGCGCCTTAGTGGCGCGTTCACTGCCCCCGCTCCTACACTGGCCGGGTGGCCGCTCGCCTGGTCCGCATCCTGCTTGCCGCGGCCGCGCTGACCTCGTTGTGGGCGCCACCGGCGGCGGCGAAGCTCCACGTGAAGGGCAAGCATCTGGTCAATAACCTCGCGCTCATCAGCGCCGCCTTCATCCTGGATCGGGAGCTCGGGTAGCCGCGTGGACGGTCTCACCGCCAGCGTCGAGAAGATGCGCTCGGATGGCGTCGCCGACGCCGCTGTGGAGACGTTCAGCCGCTACTACGAGGAGCTGCGCAGGGGCGAGGTTGGGATGCTGCCCGAGCGCGACCTCGAGCCGATCGAGGACTTGCCGGACGCCGGGGAGCTGCCGGAGGACGAGGCGGGCGCGAGCGAGGCGCTCGACCGCGCGGTCCTGCTCAAGCTCAACGGCGGCCTGGGGACGAGCATGGGCCTGGACGCTCCCAAATCGCTGCTCGAGGTCAAGGAGGGCCTGACCTTCCTGGACGTCATCGTCCGCCAGGTACTCGCCCTTCGGCGCCGCTTCGACGCGCGGCTCCCGCTCGTGCTGATGAACAGCTTCGCCACGCGTGACGAAACACTGGCTGCCCTCGAGCGCCATCCGGACATCGTCGCGGACGTGCCGATCGACTTCGTGCAGAACAAGGTCCCGAAGCTCCGAGCCGACGATCTCCAGCCCGTGAGCTGGCCGGATGATCCCGGGCTGGAGTGGGCACCACCGGGGCACGGCGATCTCTACACGGCGATGGTCGGCTCGGGGATGCTCGACACGCTGCTCGAGCGGGGCTACCGCTACGCCTTCGTGTCGAACTCGGACAACCTCGGCGCCGTCCTCGAGCCGCGGATCCTCGCTTGGTTCGCCCGCGAGGAGATCCCGTTCCTGATGGAGGCGACCGACCGCACCGAGGCGGACCGCAAGGGGGGTCACATCGCCCGCGGGCCCGGCGGCGGCCTCGTCCTGCGCGAGAGCGCCCAGACGCCGGAGGAGGACATGGATGCCTTCCAGGACGTCAGTCGCCACCGGTACTTCAACACCAACACGCTATGGGTCGACCTGCGGGCTCTCGCCGACCTGCTCGAGGGCCGAGACGGCTTTCTCGGGCTGCCGATGATCGCCAACCGCAAGACGGTCGACCCATCGGACAAGTCCTCGACCGAGGTGATCCAGGTCGAGACGGCGATGGGCGCGGCCCTCGGGGTCTTCGACGGCGCGCGGGCCGTGCGCGTCCCACGACGCCGGTTCGCTCCCGTAAAGACGACCAACGACCTGCTCGGCGTGCGCTCCGACGCCTACGTGTTGACCGAGGAGGGGCACGTCGAGCTGGCGCCGCAGCGGGATGAAGTGCCCCCGATCGTGGATCTCGACTCGAGCTTCTACAAGCTCGTGGGCGACTTCGAGGCGCGCTTCCCGGCCGGCCCCCCGTCGCTCGTGGCCTGCGAGCGACTGAGCGTCGTCGGCGACGTGGTCTTCGGACGCGACGTCGCCGTGCGCGGCTCCGTGGCGATCGAGCACGCGGGCGACGAGCCGCTGCACGTCGCTGACGGCACTGTGCTGGAGGGCTGAGCGGCGGGGGCTCCGAACGTCAGCGCCGTGGCCGGCCGGCTGCCGGATCCGTCGAGCCTTATCGACCTGGACCGCCTCGTGGCCGCCTACTACGAGGATCAGCCGAACCCGTCGGTGGACGAGCAGCGCGTGTCCTTCGGCACCTCGGGGCATCGCGGCAGCTCGCTGGCGCGCACGTTCAACGAGGCGCACGTGCTGGCGATCAGCGAAGCTGTCTGCCGCTACCGCGACTCGCAGGGCATCGACGGTCCGCTGTTCCTGGGCCGCGACACGCACGGGCTCTCGGAGCCGGCCTTCCGGACGATCCTCGAGGTGCTCGCGGCCCACGGTGTCGTGGTGATGATCGACCGTGCCGAGGGCGCCACGCCCACGCCCGTGATCTCTCATGCGATCCTCACGCACAATCGGGTGGACGGTGGACGGACGGCGGACGGGATCGTCGTGACCCCGTCGCACAATCCGCCCGAGGACGGCGGCTTCAAGTACAACCCGCCCCACGGGGGGCCCGCCGGCACGGACGTAACGACGTGGATCCAGCACGAGGCGAACGAGTTGCTGGACGCGTTGCTCGAGGGGGTCAGCCGCATCCCGTTCGAGGAGGCAATCGACGGCCCGTCGGCACAGCGCCACGATTACGTCTCCTCGTACGTCGACGGTCTACCGGCCGTCGTCGACCTCGACGCGATTAGCGAGAGCGGATTGCGGCTGGGGGTGGACCCGCTCGGCGGATCCAGCCTCGCGTTCTGGGAGGCCGTGGCCGAGCGCCACGGGCTCGATCTGACGATCGTGAACGAGGAGCTCGATCCAACCTTTCGGTTCGTGCCGCTCGACTGGGACGGCAAGACGCGGATGGACTGCTCGTCTCCATACGCGATGGCGCGCCTCACGGAGCTCAAGGATCGCTTCGACGTCGCGTTCGCGAACGATCCCGACGCCGACCGCCACGGGATCGTCACGCCCGGAGCGGGACTGCTCAACCCCAACCACCACCTGGCGGCCTGCGTCGCGTACCTGCTCGGCGGGCACCGCGATTGGCCGCAGAGCGTGGGAGTGGGCAAGACGGTCGTCAGCAGCAGCATCATCGATCGCCTTGCCTCCGACCTGGGCCGCCCGCTGGTCGAGGTGCCCGTCGGGTTCAAGTGGTTCGTCGACGGGCTCATAGAGGGCTCGCTCGGGTTCTGCGGTGAGGAGAGCGCGGGCGCGTCGTTCCTGCGCCGCGACCGCGCGGTGTGGTCGACCGACAAGGACGGGTTGATCCCGTGCCTGCTCGCCGCGGAGATGAAAGCGCGTTCCGGCACCGACCCCGGCGAGGTCTACCGCGGTCTGACGGAGCGGTTCGGCGCTCCGGCCTACCGGCGGGTGGACGTGGCCGCCACGCCGTCGCAGAAGGAGGCCCTGGGGCGCCTCTCAGCCGAGCAGGTGAAGTCCGACCAGCTCGCCGGCGAGCCGATCGTCGAGGTGCTCACGACCGCACCGGGCAACGCTGCACCGATCGGCGGGGTGAAGGTCGTCAGCGAGGACGGCTGGTTTGCCGCACGACCGTCCGGCACCGAAGACGTCTACAAGATCTACGCCGAGAGCTTCCTCGGCGACGAGCACCTGGAGAGCATCCTTGGCGAGGCCGAAGCCATCGTCCAGGAGGCCCTCGACGGCGACGGCTAGTAACCGCCGCCAGCCGGCTTTCGTCCTCCCTTGGTGACCTGCTTCCCCGTGGGAGACACCGCCCACCACAGGCCGCCCCGATGTGGCCCACAACAGCAAGAATGACGCCATCTCGCTGATCTACGTCACCGGCCATCGGAACCCCGACGCCGACTCGATCGCGTCTGCGATCGGGTATGCCGAGTTGAAGCGCCGGCTCGACCTGGGCAACGACTACGTCGCGGTGCGCCTCGGCGAGCCGAACCCCCAGAGCAGCTGGCTGCTCGAGCGCAGCGGGGCGCAGGAGCCGGAGCCCCTCCCGCACGTGTTCCTGCGTGTGCGGGACGTGATGCGCGAGAGCTTCCCGGTCGCGCGCCACGACGAGCCCGTCCGGGACGTAGGGCTCGCCATGGCGAGCGGGAACATCGACCTGATGCCGATAGTGGACGAGGACGGGACGCTCGCCGGCGTGATGACAGAGCGGGCGCTCGCGCGCCGGTACATTCGCGAGTCGCGCGAGGTGTCGAGCCTCGTTGACACCCCGACGGCCCTCAGCGCGGTGGTCGGCGTCCTGCAGGGGGAGCTGCTTGCCGGCGAGGAGAAGGAGATCGCCGGCCGGGTGTGGGCGCAGTCCATGGACGTTTCCACGCCGAGCCAGATCGCCGGGGGCGACGTGGTCGTGACCGGCAACCGGCCGGAGGCCCAGCTGCTGGCGATCGAGCTCGGCGCGACCCTGCTCGTGACGACCAACAGGACGACGCCCTCGGAGGAAGTCCTGGCGCGGGCTCGCGAGCGCGGCACGGCGGTGATCAGCTCCCCGCTCGACACCTATGTCACTGCCCGCATGATCACGCTCGCGGCGCCGAGCCACGGCCTCATGGACCGCGACCCTTTGACCGTCGCCCCCGACGACCTCGTCGCGGACATCGCGGATGAGATCAAGGACGTGCATTACCGCGCCGCCGTGGCGGTGGACGGTCGCCGATGCCCGATCGGGCTGGTGACGCGGTCGGACCTGGTCGCCCCCGAGCCGCGCCGCGTCCTGCTAGTGGACCACGCCGAACAGGCGCAGAGCGTCCCCGGAGTGGAGGAGGCCGAGATCGTGGAGATCCTCGACCATCACCACATCGGGTCGGTCGAGACGAAGGTGCCCGTCACCGCGACCTTCGACCCCGTCGGATCGACCGCCACGCTGGTGATCGAGCGGTTCCGCCAGAACGGGATGGAGCCGAGCCCGCCCACCGCCACGATGCTGCTCGGCGCGATCCTCTCCGACACGGTCATCCTCAACTCCCCCACCACTACCGAGCGCGACCGGACCGAGGTCGACTATCTCGAGCGGGTCCTCCGAGTCGACGCCCTCGAGTTCGGCCGGGAGATGTTCGAGTCGACCTCGGACGTGTCCGACCTTCCCGCGGAGGAGATCATCTCCCGCGACGCCAAGGAGTACCAGATCGCAGACGGGCAGACCATCTGCATCGCCCAAATCGAAACGATCGGCAAGTCGCTGCTAGAGCGGAAGGACGAGCTGCTCGCCGCGATGGCCGCCGAGCAGAGGCGCCGGGGGTACCCGTTCTTCGCGCTCATGGTCACTGACATCCTCAGCAAGGGCACGGATCTGCTGGTCTCGGGCGACAAGGCAGCGGTCGAGCGCACGCTCGGCGAGACAGCTACGGACGGCGTGATCGAGCTTCCCGGCGTGATCAGCCGGAAGAAGCAGCTGGCACCGCGGCTGCTGGCAGCCGGCTGACGCACGTCTTGGGCGCCCCCCACGCCAGCGCGAGAGTCGCGGACAGCTGTGATCAGCGCTGACCAGCGACGAAGGCGGCCACCGATGAGATCTGTGCGTCGGAGAGCCGGCCGCCGAGCCACCGTGGTGCCGGGGAGCGTCGATGGTGCCGGCGTCCAAACCGCGGCGGACCTCTCCCGGATGCCGGAGGGGTCTGCCCGACCCCGTGCCTAGGAAGCCGTCACGAAGAAGGCCGAGGAGGGCGGCGCCCATGTCCGCGCGGAGCCTTTCGACAGCGAGGCCGGCCGCATCGCGGTCCTGACCGACCCGCACGGGGCGGCGTTCGCCGTGATCAGCCAGGCCGCGTGCCCGGGCCGGCGAAGAAGAAAGCGACCGCGAGGAGTGACTCGGAGGGCCAGCTCCGACACAGGACGCTTAGCCGCTCGAGAGCGGAGAGCGGGGCGTGCGGACGGCGCCGTTGGTCCGGATCTTGCCGGGTCTATGAATGACATCACCGGCGCGCCAGCGGCCCGGGAGCCTCCTCCACGCCACAGCGGTGCTCACCAGGGCGGACGTGAACTCCTTCGTGGCCTCGTCGCGATCCCTCGCCGGGGTGAGCAGCTGCCGCAGTCGCCGCCATGAGTCGGCGTGCGCGCCGCACACGGCCGCCACCTGTCCGCGCTTGAGCTGTCGGCCACCCACGTCGAGCTGAGTAAGCGCGACACGCCATTCGTCGAGGTCGTCGATCAGCTCGCAGGCACCGCGGTTGCCAGGGTTCTCGGCGTGCGCGAGCACCCGGACGAAGTCGTCCAGTCGGAGGTCCTTGTCGTGGATGGCTTCGCTCGTGGCCTCTTCGGTGTCCTGGTCATCAAGGTCGGCTTCGTCGTCGCCCGAGAAGCGCGGAAAGCTGACCTCGACGGGCCTGAAGCCGTACTCGGCGCTCCAGGAACGCATCCGCTTGAGTAGTTGCAAGCGCGTCTGCCAGTGCCTGTGGTGTTCGGCTACCCGCCGTGTTAGTTGCCAGGCGCGCCGTTCGTCCTCGCACCAACGGAGGAGCAGTTGGACCTCGGCGCCGGACGGAACGGTATGCGCGCGCTCCTCCCAGGTCGCCTCCCACCGGCCGGCGGTTTCCCGAAGCAGGTCCAGCGTGTAACGCGAGACCTCCCACCTGTGCACCTCGCGGGGACGCTGGGGCGTGCGGGAGGCAGACGGAAAGTAGGCGACCTCGAAGCGCTTGAACCGGGGGTGGGCCCTCAACCCCTGGAGGTCCGGGTCTTCGCTGATGAGCCAGTCGCGTCGGCTGGCGATGAATGCGCTGTCCGCCCTAGCAGTGGCGCGCTCGAGGCGGCTGACCGCTAGGCCGGCGAGCTTGTCGGCGCCGTCATCATCCTTCGTGCAGCCCTCGAGCAGCGGCAGCGCGTAGATGCACGCTGCGTTGTAGTGCTCGTGCCAGCGGTCGAATCCCGCCCGCCCTTCAATCCTCTTGAGCTCTCGCCGGATCTGTTCGACGTACGCGTCCCATCCCCCCTCCAGGCATGGCGGAGTTTCCCTCTCGACGCTGTGGCGCGTGCGGGTGAGGACCCAGCGCAGGCGCTCCCGTACCACCAGCGACGAGACGCGGACAGCCGCCCTGCTAAGCGTGCTGCGGCGCCGAAACGAGACAAGTGGAATCCGGTGACGGAGGTCTTCGAGCTCGTGGAGCGACGCGAGGGGGAGCAACTGCATCAGGTCGTCGGCTTTGTCCGGCTTCGTCAGGGCGGCTCCGACATCCCCGTCAGGTATCTGGGCTCCGGCCTCCTTGTATGCATCCCGAACGAACTTCCTCACCGAACGGGACTCGATTGCGGTCTTGAACAGTTCCTCCAGCACGGGGGCTAGTCGCTCCCGCAAGCGCTCCCGTTGTTTGTCTCGCTCGGTCTGCGCATCCGAGTCGCCCCGGTTTAGCCACTGGTGGGCAAGCCGGTTGCCCCCCAGCAGCACGGCGCGCCTGTACCGGGTCACGAGCAGCGTGCGGTCTCGATCGTGGCGCGCCCTTCCTCTGTAGGCGCGGCGGAGTTCGTCTCGCCGGGGACGGCGCCCGCGGCGTGCATTCGGCTCAGCGACCTCGAGGATCGCCTCATAGGTGTCCAGCGCGTCCAGGTACAGCGCGAGCTTCTCCTGCAAGAAACCGATTTGCAGGCGCAACCCGTGGTTCATTGGGTCCTCGCGTACGGCCTGGTAGTAGAGGTCCAGGGCCTCGTCATAGCGGCGCTTCTGCTCGAGCTCTGCCGCCTGCTCGTACGCCCGCATGAGCCCGGCTGGCAGGTAGTAGCGTCGCCACCCGGCCCACGGCGATCGGCATACGCGCGTGCGCGGGAGGATCGAGGCCGTGGCGTAATCCGCGGCCTGCCGCATCGCACCTTCCCAAGAGGTGTCCCAGACAGTTTGCCCGCCGCCCCCCTTTCCCGGCAGGCGGATGACGTGCACGGTCATCCCGTACGAGGGTGTCTTCTCGCGAATGACGAAAGCCCCCTTGACCTCATAGGCGTGCGCGGGAACCGCGGCTCGAAGGAGGCTGAGCAGGCTGCCGAGCAAATTCCGCGAGTCCACGCCGCCACGGGCGAGGACATCGAGGAAATCTCCCTGCTCGGCGGGGGCCGGCACAGACGCCGGCGACTGGAGGTGGGAGGCGGCCAGCCGATCCCGAAAGCCCACGGTCAGGCGCTCGAGATCGGCGTCGGCCATCTCGCGGTGCGGCACGAAATCCTGCACGACTATTGGTCCAGGCCACCACGCGAGGAACTCGAGGCGCACGCGTCTGATGCACCAAGCGATCAGCACGAGCGCCCCGAGAGCCGCCACCGCCGCCACCGCGGGCTGCGCCAGCGTGGCGAGAGCTGGTTCCGGGAACCCGCCGTTCGCGTCGGGAGGGTTGCCATGGAGGTGCGCCAAGCCAACCAGGACACCCACGCCGGCGACGATCCCTACGCCCCAAGCGGCCACGCCTGGCGTGCGTGGCTTCTGGCGCTTGGAGCGCGAGCCGAACTTTCGCCGGCTGCGCACTGGCACGCTCACGAGCCGAGCGGGGTGGGGTATCAATCGGCCCACGATCCTCCTCCGGCGACCCGGGCCCGGGTCCCGTCGAGTCCTACACCAGGATCGACCGTAGACCCATAGCGGGCACGGGTCAAGCGATCATGGGTTATGTGTGATGAATGTCACAAGATCGCGAGCAGGGTCTGGTTGAGGTCCCGAGGCGAGGATCCCGCGTGCGGTGCCGCTGTGGTCGCCCCGCCTCGACCCCTTGGTCTGCGACCAGGGAGTTACCCGCGAGGGGCGGCCGCCCGCCGCTCCAGACCCGGCCAACTATCGACCGGGTCGATGGAACGAACGACGTGCATGCCCGCGCCCGCGTAGCGCTCGAAGGCGGCATCCGCCTCGTCCGTGTAGTCGACGACGCCCGGCACGACGACCGAAGAGGTGCAGTCTTCGAGCAGGTATGTGCGCTCGGCAAGGCGCTCCCCGGCAGCCTCGTCCGCCAGCAGGTCGTCGATGGTCCAGGCCATGCAGTGGCTCTTCGCCTGACCGGCCACGACCACGGCATCGAAAGTGAGGAGCCTTTCGATGAGCGCGGTGTTCCTCCCCCCGAGGCGATCGCCGTCAGGTCCCCCGGTCACCTCGGGGCCGAGCATCGAATAGTGCTCCGTCAGCGGATTGTCCCCTTTGACCTGGAAGTCGGGCCGGCTGTGCCGGACCATGCCGTGGAAGAAGACGGCTTCCTCCACCGCCGACACGAGAGCGTGCCCGATGCCGCCGAGCATGGCGTGATAGGGCCAGATGGTGAGGTCGTACTTGCCGCCCTCGGCCAGCTGCCGCGTGTAGTGAGCGAGGTGTCGCTGGGCGTAGTCCGCGTCGATCCCGACCGCCTCGGCGACGGCGATGTTCATTCTCCAGCGGCCGGTCTCCACGTCCTCGGCCGACACGAGCGTGTAGGGCCCGGGGTGGTTGCCCTGCTCGTCGACCAGCCAGATCGCGTGGAACACCTGCATCGCATGGTGGGTGTCGAGGCTTGGAAAGATCTGCGTGATCGTGCCGAGATTGCGATAGACGAACTCGCACAGACGACGGTTGTCGTCTACCGCGCCCGTGCCCGAGCGCCCGGCGATGAAGAGCTCGAAGTCCGGGATGCAGAACGTGTTCTGGACGTCGACGGCGACCAGGCAGAGGCGAAAGGAGTCCTCTGCGGCCGGGCCGATACCGTGCTTCTCGGCCCACGCCTCCGCGTCTCGGGCGCGGTCCTCGTATGGCACCCGCCAAACCTCGCCTACGCGGCTCGGCTCGAAGTGCGCCGGGAGCGGCAGCTCACCCACGGCGCCATCCTAGTCGTGGGACATCGCTCCGGGCATTCTGGCCCGGTCACGGCGGCGACCCGCGGCAGACCGGGATGAAGGGCAAGAGCAGGCGCAGCAGGACAGCGTCTATGCGGCGTGCGCGAGCGGCAGCGGCTCAATCCCCGGCGAGGGCCCGGTCGAGGTCCTTGCGGGTGCTGATGCCGAGCTTGGTGAAGACCGCGGGGGTCCTTTTCGATGGAGCTAGCCGGACTCGCACCGGCGAGCTCCTGGGTGCGATGGGGGACGCCGGCTGCGTGAGCGATGGGCGTTTTCCGCTTCGTAGAGCCAAACCGTGTGTTCTGAGCGAGCTCCGAGCGAGACGCGGATGCCCGCGGATTAGTCCCGATTCGGGCACTGGTGCCCATTGGCGCCGGCGAGATACTGGGGGTGCGATGGCTCCGGAGAACGTGGAGATCGTGCGTCGCAGCTTGGAGGCTTTCGCTCGCGGCGACTTCGAGACGGCGTTTGCGGCCCATGACCCGAGCACCGAGTGGTGCACAGCAGCGGATGAACCGGACCAGCAGACCTATCAGGGCATCGCCGGGTTGCGGAGCCTCGTAGGGTCGTTGGCCGACCCGTGGGAAGACCGCTTCGCAGACCTGATGGAGTTCGAAGGGTTCATCGATCGTGGGGACTGGGTGGTCGTCCCGTGGAGCGCACGGCTGCAAGGAAGGGGGAGCGGGATCTCGGTCGAGGTAAGGGAAACCTACGCGGCGCGGGTGCAGGGCGGCAAGATCGTGCGCGTGGAGGAGTACCGGAGCAAGGAGCAAGCGCTGCAGGCGGTCGAGCTCAAGGAGTAAAGCGGACCGAAGGAACGAATCGCCCCACCTTGGGAATGGACCTAGCCGGACTCGAACCGGCGACCTCCTGGGTGCGATGCGCGCCGCTCGGCCGCGTCGCTGGTTCGGTTGCTGCGCTTGCAGAGCCAAATCCATCACCGTTCCGCTGCTGTCGCTTGCTGGCGATAGCCGCCGAGTGGCGGCGATCCCCGGGATCCGGGCACTACGGCTCGAAGGCTGGACGACATCCCGGGCTTCAACATCGACCGCGTCGCAGCAGCGGCTGGCGACGACCCGGAGGTGCTCGAGCGACGGCGAGTGGCGCCTGGATCTCGATGCCCTGCGCGCCGCGGTGACCGAGCGCACGCGGGTGGTGTTCCTAAACAGCGCCTCGTTCCCGACGGGCTGGGTCGCGAGCGCCGAGGAGTGGGACACGGTCGCGGTCCTGTGCACTGAGCAGGACGTTTGGCTGCTCTATTGGGGCGGCTTGGAGGCGGTGTTATACGACGGCCGGCGGGTGCTGCACCCCGCGGCGCTCCCAGGCATGCGGGAGCGGACGGTGATCGTGGGTGCGCCGTCGGGCGAGCAGCGGATGATCGCGTGGCGGGTCGGATGGGTGGTCATGCCCTCCCGACTCAGAGACCTCGTCTCGCGGGCGCAGATCTACAACGGGCGGGTGGCCAGCGGCTTCGCGCAGATCGGCACGAAGGCGGCGCTCGAGGTCGGTGACGAAGACGTCGCCGCAGCGACGGCGGAGTGGCAGCGGCGCCGCGACGAAACCGTGCGCCCGCTGGACGGCCTGCCGGTGGTGCCCCCGCACGGGGCGTGGGCCGCCCTGCTCGATACCGAGGCGCTCGGTGTCGCGCCCGCCGAGCTGTCTGCCAGGCTGCTCGAGCACAAGGTCGCGGCGACGCCGATGGACGGCTGGGGCGGCGACGTCGCAGCGCGCCACTTGCGGTTCGTCTTCAGCAACGCGCCAGTTGAGCGTCTCGCCCTGCTCCGTGAGCGCGTCCGCGCCGCGCTCGGATGACCGGCTGGACGGTCCCCACCTTCACCGACGTCCTGGCGGCCCGGGGCCGGATCGCGCCGCATCTGCGGCCCACGCCGCTCTTCGCGTACGCCGCGCTGGACGCGCTCGTCGGGACGCGGGTTTACGTGAAGCACGAGAACCACCAGCCCGTTGGCGCGTTCAAGGTCCGCGGCGGGGTAAACCTCGTCGCACAGCTGTCCAGCGAAGAGCGGGAGCGAGGGCTCATTGCCGCCTCGACCGGCAACCACGGGCAATCGATCGCTTTCGCAGCCCGACTCTTCGGCGTAGCGGCGCGAGTCTGCATCCCCCGCGACTCGAATCCCGCGAAGCTGGCTGCCATGGAGGGATTGGACGTCGAGCTGATTGTGGGCGGCAAGGACTTCGACGAGGCGCGCGAGAACGCAGAGCGCCTTGCCGGCGAGCACGGCTACCGCTACGTGCACTCGGGCAACGAGCCGCACCTGATCGCCGGCGTGGCCACCGAAACGCTCGAGATCCTCGAGGAGCTTCCCGAGGTCGACGTCCTGATCGTTCCGGTGGGTGGCGGCAGCGGAGCGGCCGGCGCGTGCCTGGTCGCCAAGGCCGTCAACCCCGCGATTCGGGTGGTCGCGGTGCAGTCCGAGGCCGCGCCCGCCGCCTATCAGAGCTGGAAGGAGGGCCGCCCCGTCGAGGCGGAGAGCTCGACCTATGCCGAGGGCCTGGCCACCCGTGTGCCCTTCGAGCTCCCCCAACAGATCCTGCGGGAGCACCTCGACGACTTCGTGCTGGCCAGCGAAGACCAGATCCGCGCCGCGCAGCGCACGCTGATCGAGGCGACCCGCAACCTCGTCGAGGCCTCGGGCGCGGCCCCCCTCGCCGCCGCGCTCGAGCTCGCCGACCGACTGCGCGGCCGACGCGTCGCCCTCGTGGCGAGCGGGGGCAACGTCAGTCGCGAGCAGCTGCTGGACGTCCTCGCCTGACGATATGCCTGAAGCGGGCTAACTGCCAGGCGCGTCGTGGGCCTTGATGACCCGGAAGCTTCCGCGCATGAAGGGGTGGACGCGGCAGAAGTAGGTGTAGGTGCCGGGCTTCAGGTTCGAGGGGATCGTCCAAGTGTCGCGCTCCTGAGCCGGCGCGTTGAAACCCGCATAGTTGAACCCGAGCTGACCGGAGTCGAAGGTGACCGGTCCGTTGGCGATCGGGTAGGCGATCCCTGTCGACAGGTTGCAGGGGGCCTTGCAATCGGTGATCGTGTGGAAGGTGTTCTCGTCGGGCTCGGCGTCGTGGTTCAGGAAGGTGATCGACTGGCCAGCTTTGACCGTCGCCGGGAGCGCTTCGCCGCCTACGCCGTCGAGGTCGCCCTGCTCGTACTCGTAAGCCTCGATCCCGATCGGTCCCAGCGGCGAGGGACCGTTGGGAAGTAAGCGTGGATCGGGCAGGTTGGTCGGCGCGCCACCGTGGTTTCGGTTCTCGAACAGGTGCCCGTGGGTCAGAACCCCCTCGGTGTCGTCCAGCTTCTTGGTCAGCGCGTCGACGCCACCGACGTCGGTCCCGTCATAGACGGCCACCGGCATGATGCCCATCACCTCGTACCAGTCGGCTCGCTTGACGTCATAAGTGGAATGCAGGCTGAGCTTGTCGCCAGCCTGCAATTTGACGCGCCAGCTGGCGGGCGTCGCGCCCATCGCCACGTCCCAGGAGACTGCGCCGGCGGGCTCGTAGTAGTGGGCCCGGGAGTGGAAGAGGGTGTTGTGCTTTGCGCCCCGGTCCACTGTCATGAAGTCCTCGAGGCCGCCCGGATGCAGGTGCCCCACGGTGCTGATCAGGGTCACCGGGTGGGTGGGGGTCCAGGACTGGCTGCGGCCGACGAGGGCGCGATCGGGCCTCGTCGCCTGGTCGGGGAACGTGTAGCGGCCCCCGTGCCCGTCGCCGCGCAAAGCGTCAAAGACCGGGTAGATCGGGCTGGAGATCCCGACCCGCGGACTCGGGCCAGAGACATCCATCCACCTGGTGCGCACCCGCTTTATCTGCGCCGCGGCGGGGGCGCTGTCGGGGACGAAGTCCAGCCGCCAAACGACGTACACCGTCGCCGCCTCGCCGACCAGGTCATGGATCATGTCGTTCAGCAGCCAGCTGTCTCTCGGCCGGCTGCGCCAGCCAAAGCCTTGCGGAAGCTGCAGGATCGTCTTTTCCTCGCCGGTCGCGAACTGCGGGTTGCCGTTGACGATCCACACGGCGTGGTGCAGGTGAAGCACATCGACCCTGGGGACGGTGCCGTCGGGATAGACCAGTTCGGGGTCAAACCGGGTGATGTAGCCGCGGACGTGCGGGAAGAGGTCGGTGGCGTTGAGCCGGATGATGTTCTGCCCGGGCTTCAGCTGAACCGGTCCGTAACAAAAGGTCAGATGCTGGACGCCGTCGTAATCGACGTGCGGGATCGCCGCGGGCTTGTCCCGGATCGGCGGGCAGTCGGAACCCTCGCCGGCCTGGGCGCGTGAGGCCGCGAACAGCGATACGGCAAGCGCGCAGAGCAGACTGGCGGCAACCCTTCCGGCCCGGGGGCCCAATGCGCCCGTGCAGGACCCTCCCATTGGTACGAGAAGCTACCACCCAGGACGGTGCGTTCCTTAGCGAAACGGGGCCCCGGCAAAGCGACAGGCAAGGCAGCGTCCGCCGCGAACGCTTCAAGAGAGGATGGAGCTAGCCGGACTCGAACCGGCGACCTCCTGGGTGCGATACGGGACGCTCGCGCCGTTGACAATCGCCGGTCTTAGGCTCTAGAAAGCCAACCGAGTGTTCTGGACGACCTCCGGCCGAGATGCGGATGCCCGCGGATTACCGGCGATTACGCCCGATTTGGGCACTGGTGCCCATTAACCGGTAGGTCACTCCGGTGGCGCGCGGCGCAACGCCGCGCCTCCCAGGTCAGCCGGCGAGGACCCATATCTCCTTGAATGGCAGGGTGAGGTGCCAGGTCGTCACTGCTGCCTTTGGCAGGCATGCCATATCTCCTGGCTTCAGCTCTAGCAGCGGACCATCTTCGATTTCGATCCTTGCCTCGCCCTCCAGCACGAGGAGCACCTCCGTCGCTGGCAGCGTCCAAACGGGCGGGTGCGGATCGGCGTCCTCGGAGAACCGGGTCAAACCAGCCCGCATGGCCTCGCTCGCGAAGAGCACGTGCTCCTCGGCACCGCCACCCACCTCGGGGTCGGGCTGCCAATCCTCTGTCGCGACATTGGACACGAACACACCCGGGTGCACCTGCATCTCGGTCTCCTCCTGACGACATCGCTTCCTTCGGCCGACCTCGTGAGCCCCGGCGTGGTCGCGTCGGCGACTCGACCGCATGACGCCAAGTCTCCCCGATTCGAGCTGGCCGATTAGTCCGACGGTGCGTGCGGTCTCGGACGAACGCGATGGTGGGCGCACTCACGTCTCGGCCTTGCCCATGGACGACGTGGGAATGGAGCTCGCCGGGCTCGAACCGGCGACCTCCTAGGAGAGATTTGGAAGACGGCCGCTGCTGGCTACTGCGCTGCGTCCCGAATCCGCCTCAGCTCGACCGCTTCGGCGTCAGCGTCGGTTGCCGTCTGCTGCCCGCTGTTGCCGTCTGTCGCTTCCACGGCGTTCACGGTCGGAGGTGCCACCGCCCTTCACGACCTTGCCCTTCTCGTCCACGCCGGCGCCTTCGATCGATACGTCGTGTGCGGCACTGGCGAGGCGTTCGTCATCGCGATTGCGACCGTGCTCTGTGGCCGCAAGACAGCTGCGAGACCCAGCGGGCAGCCTAGTGTCAAGCCCGTGCCGTAGGTCCAGCGGACATTCTGCTGGTCGTCCGTTGCGAGCATCTCGCGCGGCCCCGACTCTTCCTTTCACCTGGCGCGGGTTTCCGCTTCTCGGCACACCTCCGCTACTAACGCTGGCGAGTTCGTTCGAGTGGTACGTGCTAGAGACCGGCGCGAGGCGGGACGAGTGCGGAGCGGCCTGGTGGGATCTGGTGCCATTCGTTGCTAGGCCCGCCGGCAGGAGTAGTGTGCCGAGGGTCGCGACCAGCGAGGAGGTCGTCGCCCCCCGCCCTTCCAGAACGGAGGTTGTCATGGGTACCGCCGCCGAGACCGCCACCGACATCCGTCCTTTCCAGGTCGAGATTCCCGAAGAGGAGCTCGCTGAGCTGCGGCGCCGGATTGAGGCGACGCGCTGGCCTTCTAAGGAGCTCGTTGCAGACCGCTCCCAGGGCGTGCAGCTGGCCACGCTGCAGGAGCTCGCCCGCTACTGGACGACCGAGTACGGCTGGCGCAAGTGCGAGGCGAGACTGAACGCGCTGCCGCAGTTCACGACCGAGATCGACGGGGTCGAGATCCACTTCATCCACGTCAGGTCGCGGCATGAGAATGCGTTGCCGCTGATCATGACGCATGGCTGGCCCGGCTCGGTCATCGAGCTGCTGGAGACCGTCGGCCCGCTGACCGACCCGACCGCTCACGGCGGCACC
>JBKPHP010000100.1:0-4224 GCA_046729895.1 Actinomycetota bacterium | reverse complement strand
CAGCCGGTCCTCATACGTTGAGCCAACACCACCGGGATGGGAGTCCGGCTCGCGGGGAGGGCCGTGGCCCACCGCGGAGGACACCCACGCTTGCAGATGCAGGCCCAACTCCCGGGTCCGGCAGCGCCAAGCCGGGGCTTTTGTGCGTGCAAAGCTCCGTCCGGGCACGCCCGCTTATCTGTCAGGCTTCGATCGTGGGCTTTGAAGACCACCTGACGGCTCCGCGCGGACGCGGCGCACTCGCCGCGGCGCACCACTCCGGTGCCTCCGGCGGCACCGCCTGTGGCGATCTCATCCGTCTCGCCGTTCGGGTCGAGGCCGACCGTGTCGCCGAGGCCGGCTTCGAGGCTTCGGGCTGCGGCGCCGTTCAGGCTGCCGGCAGCGCCGTCGTCGAGCTCGTGGAGGGGGCGCTGCTGCTCGAGGCCGCGCGGCTCGATGCGAAGCGGGTGTCGGACGCGCTGGGCGGGCTGTCACCCGGCAAGCGTCACGCCGCCGACCTGGCCGCCGATGCCTTCCACCGCGCGCTCGGTGCCGCGGGGCGCGACGGGGCGTTCGCGGTCGCGCCTTCCGGCCGGCGCACGCTCGTGGCGATAAGCGGTGGGGTCGACAGCGCCGCCGCCGCCCAGCTCGCGCTCGACGCCGGGGACGAGGTCGTCGCGGTCACGCTCGAGCTCTGGGCGGACGCGGCAACCGACGGCGAGCGGAGTTGCTGCTCGCCGCAGGCGGTGGTGGGGGCGCGGGCGCTCGCCCACGGGATGGGGATCCCGCATTTCACGCTCGACGTTCGCGACCGCTTCCGGGCGGAGGTCGTCAACGACTTCCTGGCGGGGTACGGCTCCGGTCGGACGCCCAATCCATGCGTGCGCTGCAACGGGTTCGTTCGCTTCGACGCCATGCTCGCGCTAGCCGAGTCGCTGGGAGCGGCACGGCTGGCGACGGGCCATTACGCGCGCGTGGCGCGGGACGGGCAGGGGCCGCTGGTTCGGGCGGCTGCGAACGCGCGCAAGGACCAGAGCTACATGCTCGCCCGGCTTCGGGGCGAGCAGCTCGAGCGGCTCTCGTTTCCGCTTGGCGGCCTCGACAAGGAGGCCGTGCGGGCCCTCGCGCGCGACGCAGGGCTGCCGGTCGCCGACAGGCGCGAGAGCCAGGACCTGTGCTTCCTGGCCGGCAGTGGCCGCAGGGCGTTCATGCGCCGCCACGGCGGCCGCCGCCTGGCGGCGGTCCCCGGCGAGATCGTGGACTCCGAGGGGCGGACCGTGGGCCGCCACGACGGGCACCACGACTTCACGATCGGTCAACGCCGCGGTCTCGGGGTGGCGCGCGGGGAGCCGCTCTACGTGCTGGCCAAGGACGCGGCCCGCAACCGGGTGGTGGTCGGACCGCGATCCGAGCTCGCGACCCGGCGGGTCCGGCTCGAGGAGACGATCCTGCACCGCCCCCCCGACCGTGTGCGCGCCGTGCGGCTCCGCTACCGGGCGGCGCCGATTCCGTGCCGCGCGATCGAGCGCACCGAAGGGCTGGACCTCCAGCTCGATCAGCCGGCCGAGGCGGTGGCCCCGGGACAGGTCGCCTGCCTGGTCGACGGGGAGTTGGTCGTCGGCTGCGGAACGATCGGAGATGACGCGCGTTGACCGAGTCGGTGAGGCCGGAACGCATCCAGCTCGAGGCGCCTCTCGCGCCGGACTTCCAGCCGGTGGTGCGCCTGATCATCGGCGGCATAGCGGAGCGCGTGGATTTCGGCTTCGAGGAGATCGACGACCTCCAGCTCGCGGTCGAGCGACTGCTGGCGGAAGCGGGCCGCGCCGGTACCGTCTCCATGACCTTCGACGTGGGCGAGGGTGGCGTTCGCACCCGGGTGGGCCCGCTCAACGAGCGGGCGATCGCCGTCGCGTTGCAGGAGGACAGCGCGCCCGGCGAGCTGACATTGCGCCGCATCCTGCAGACCGTGGTCGACTCGTTCGGAGTGGAGGAGGCCGCCGACGGCCGCATCGTGGTCCGGCTCGAGAAGCTGAGGGGCCCCGGATGAAGGCGGCGAGCGGGCGTCCGGTGGGGGGCGAGCGGGGCCGTGAGGAGGATCGGGAGCTGCTTCGTCGCTACCACGAGGACGGAGACACGGGTGCGCGCGAGCAGCTCATAGAGAGGCACCTGCCGCTCGTGCGTTCGCTGGCGCGCCGGTACGCCGGGCGCGGCGAGGCGCTCGAGGACATCGAGCAGGTCGGGGCGATCGGGCTGATCAAGGCGATCGACCGCTTCGAGCTGGCTCGGGACGTATCGCTCGCCACGTACGCCACCCCGAACGTCGTTGGCGAGATCAAGCGCCACTTTCGCGACAAGGGCTGGGCCATCCGCGTGCCGCGCGCCCTCCAGGAGCTGAACGCCTCGATGTCCGGGGCGATCGAACGCCTCACCGTGAAGATGTCGCGGTCGCCGAGCATCGCCGAGATCGCCGATGAGCTAAAGACCACGCCGGAGCAGGTGCTCGAGGCGCTCGAGGTCGGCTCCGCATACTCGACCGTCTCCCTCTCGGGGGCGCCCACGGGCGACGACGCACTCGACCCGCTGGAGACCATCGGGGCCGAGGACGAAGGCTTCCAGCGCTCGGAGGATCGGGCCGCGCTGGCCCCCGCGCTGCAGCGGCTGCCGGCCCGCGAGCGGGAGATCCTCCGGATGCGGTTCGAAGAGGGCCTGCCGCAGACCCAGATCGCTCAGCGGGTCGGGCTCTCCCAGATGCATGTCTCGCGCCTGATCCGCAAGTCGCTTGTGGAGATGCGCGAGCAGCTGAGTTGAGCGTCGCCGGCCGAGCGCCGCTCGCACTGGGACTCGCAGCGATCGCCGCGGTGGCCGCGGCCCTCGCGCTCTCGGGCTGCGTGGGCGGCGGGGGGCCGAAGGGGAACGCTCGGAAGGGAGGAGTGATCACCATCGCGTATGGCGCCCGGCCCGATTCGCTCGACCCGGCGCTGGCTTCCACCCCTTCCGCACGCGAGGCGGTCTGGCTCGTCTACACCCCACCGCTCACCTACCGCCGCGCCGGCACGGAGCTCGTGCCAGGGCTCGCGGAGCGCATGCCCGAGGTGTCGGAGGAGGGTCGGAGGTACACGTTCACCTTTCGCAAGGGGCTCCGGTACTCGAACGGAAGCCCGCTTCGCGCCAGCGACTTCAAGCGGACCGTGGAACGCGTACGGGCGCTGCGCTCGGCCGGCGCCTCGCTGTTCGAGGGCGTCACTGCGATCGAGGCGAACGACAGCACCCGCAGCGTGCGGGTGGAGCTGGACCGGCCGGACAGCGCCTTCCCCTATGTGCTCGCCACTACCTACGCCGGGCTCGTGCCGCGCGCCACCCCGCTTCGAGAATCGAGCGCAAAGCCGCCGCCCGGGATCGGGCCGTACGCGATTGAGCGGATTCGGCGTGACGGCGGCTTCGTGATGCGCCGCAACGCAGCCTTCTCGCTGCCCGGGGTTCCGGACGGCAACGTGGACGCGATCGTCGTGGACGTACAGCCCGACAGGGCGCGAGCGGCGCGCGCCGTGATCGCAGGACGGCTCGACTACATGCGCGACCCGCCTCCGGACGCGCTCCTCCCAGACCTGCGCTCCAAGTACCGGGACCGCTACGACGAGCACCCCACCGCGTCGACGCTCGCCTTCGTGCTCGACTCGAAGAGGAGGCCGTTCGACGACGTTCGCGTCCGGCGCGGCGTCGCGTACGCGATCGACGGGCGCGACCTGAAACGACTGCTGGCCGGGCGGCTGGAGCCCGGCTGCACCCTGCTGCCCGCCGGCGTGCCGGGCCACCAGAAACCCGACCCCTGCCCCTACGGCGACCCCGCCGGGCACGCGAACCTGGAGAAGGCGCGGGCCCTCGTGGAGAAGGCCGGCGCGACGCGAGCGAGGGTCACGGTCCGGGGCGTCGAGGGGGGAGAGGGCCGCCGCGTAGCGGTCTACTGGACGCGCACGCTGCGGAAGATCGGGCTGGACGCGAGGGTCGCGCCCGGCGGGCGCCGCGCCCAGACCTGGCTCGCCGAGCGCACCCCCGAGCTCCCGCACCCCGTGTCCTTCTTCCCGCTGGTCGCCGCCGACGACCCGCTGCTCGAGGTCGACGTGGAGCGCCTTCGACTCCTCCCCCTCGACGCCTCCGCCGAACGGGGCTGGGGCAAGCTCGACGCCCGCGTCGTCGGAAGGGCGTACCTGGCGCCGTTCGGCTCGGAGAAGCAGAGCACCTTCCTGT
>JBKPHP010000099.1:0-9358 GCA_046729895.1 Actinomycetota bacterium | reverse complement strand
GGGTGAGCGACGGGACTCGAACCCGCGACCGCCTGGACCACAACCAGGAGCTCTACCAGCTGAGCTACGCCCACCAGGCTGGATCGAATCTAGCAGTGGCTCTGCAGGGTTTCAGTCGTGCGTGACCGGTGCGACGGGCGCCGCTTGCTCCGCCACGGCCTCGACCACCTCGCCCGGCTCGCCCTCCTCGCGGGCGCAGACTATCCGGAAACGACCAGTTCCCAGGTCGGGGTTTGCCCGAATCGGCAGTCCGCGGACCTCGTCCCAGCCCAGGCGCTCCACCTCGTACGGGTTCATCTCAACGGCCACGGCGGGCCACTCGCAGGTCGCATTGTGGTGGTCGATCCCTCGCGAGATTCGCTCGAGGTTCTTCGCTTCCGAGCTCATCGTGATGCAGGCTCGCCCAGGATCTTCGTGTAGTGCTCGATGGTGCTCGTCAGGCCGGCGCGAAGGTCGACCTCAGGCTCCCAGCCGAGTAGGTCGCGTGCCTTGGTGATGTCCGGCTGGCGGACCTGGGGATCGTCAACCGGCAGCGCCTCGAACACGATCTCGGAGCGGGACTCGGTGAGCTCAACGATCATCCGCGCCATATCGAGCAGACTCATCTCGTCCGGATTGCCGATGTTGACCGGCTCGTGGACCTCCGACTCGGCGAGCAGGACCAGCCCGCGAATCAGATCACTGACGTAACAGAAGCTGCGCGTCTGCGACCCGTCTCCGAAGACGGTGACGGGCCTGTCCGTGAGCGCCTGGCGCAGGAAGGTAGGGACGGCGCGGCCGTCGTTGGGCCTCATCTTCGCGCCATAGGTGTTGAAGATGCGGGCGATGCAGGTGTCGACGCCCTGCTGCCGAAGGTACGCCATCGTGAGCGCCTCGGCGTAGCGCTTGGCCTCGTCGTACACGCCGCGCGGGCCGATCGGGTTGACGTTGCCCCAGTAGGTCTCGGGCTGCGGGTGAATCTGCGGATCGCCGTAGACCTCGGAGGTGGACGCCAGCAGAAAGCGGGCCCGGTGCTTCTTCGCCAGGCCGAGGGAGTTGTGGGTTCCGTATGCGCCGACCTTGAGCGTGTGGAGCGGCAGCCGCGCGTAGTCGATCGGACTGGCCGGCGAGGCCATGTGGTAGACGAAGTCGACCGGCTCGTCGATCTCGTAGTGCCCGGTGATGTCGAGCATCTCGAACCGGAACTCCGCGCCGTTGCGGATGTGCCTGATGTTGTCGAGCGACCCTGTCTCGAGGTTGTCGACGCAGATCACGCGCTGCCCGCGACCTATCAAGTAGTCGCACAGATGGGAGCCTAGGAAGCCGGCGCCGCCCGTGACCAATGAGGTCGGCATCTCCCGGAGAGGGTACCTAGAGCCCGACGCTCTCGGCGAACGCGCGATTGCAGATCACCCCCAAAGGCGAGCGCGCGACGGACGCTGCCGCCGCGCTCGCCGCCTTATGAGTTACGGCCGGGGTACCCCCAGGCGGCGAGGACTACTCGCGAAGCTGAGGCTCACCGCGACGACCCACCAGGTTTCGGACGTGATGCCTCACTCGGACGATCTGCCGCCGGCCGCCGCACGGGCACGCCGGCATCGTGTCCGGCCGAAACCTTGGGAGCCCGCAGTAACTCACTCTCCCGCATCCCTGGCAAACGAGCTCGGCCACGGGCCCCAGCCCCATACCAGGCGGCGCAGCTCGGCGGGCATCGAATCCATGGTCCAACGGCCCGTGCACCCACCCTGGCTACCCGGAACACCCAGCGCGAAAAGTGCCCTAGCCTGGGCCCGCCGATGGGCAGAGGTGGCGCTCATGGTCGGGGCAGGGCGATCGACTCGATTCGCCGTTTGCGGCGGAGGCGATCGGGGCAGACGGGCCAGGGTCACAACGCTTAGGAGGTACGAGTGGCCGGCTCATCGGTTCAGGACACGTACGTGCGGCTGCTGATGGACCGGGTCCGGGAAGAGAGATTTCCGAACCCTGATCATTTGGATCGCATTGAGGCTTCCTTGCGTACCCCGGAGCAGCTCCGCGAGTACCTTGTCCTGCTGCTCGACAGAGTGACGGCTATGAAGCACCCAAGCACAGCGATGCTTAACCGGATCCAGCGCTTCGCGGCCATGGAGCAGAACGCTCGGAAGCGGGCCTGATCGAGCGGGACGACGGGATAGGGTCCTCGAGCAGCGGGCCCCCTCGGCCGCTGTTCCCGCCGGCATCGACACCAGCCAGCATTCCGAGCGCCCCCGGGCAGGATTCGAACCTGCGACCTGGGGAGCCGCCGCCGCGCCAAGTGCCGCACGTCGAGTGGGGCACGGCGTGTTGAGCTGACCACGGAAGCCTCGCCCGTGGAGCTCAGAACCGTTTCACAGGCGCGCCCCTTGTGCGCGTCCCGCCGCGGGACGATCGGGACGAGTGACTCGCTCAGGTCCGTCACCGCTACCGTCCTGGAGCAGGACGCTCAGGACGAGCCTCACTCGGTTCGATCACTGGCTACAGGGTGCGGATTGCAGGGCTTTCGGCGGATATAAGGAATTGTGTCGGCCGCGTCGCCCGGTTCCCTGCCAATGTTCCGGCGGTCCGGTCCGGTCATGTACCCGGGACAGGTCCTCGCTTGCCCAGCACCGCTTGATGGGCGACACTCTTCCTGTGGCACGACGACCCGAGGGTGCCTCGGACGGCGGCCAGGAGCAGGCGTCCTCTCCTCCCCGCGTATTCATCAACTACAGGCGCGAGGATGCCTCCGGACATGCCGGGCGGCTGTACGACGCCCTGGCTAACCGCTTCGGCCGCGAGCACGTGTTCATGGATGTCGACGCGATACGCCCCGGCGAGAACTTCGCGACAGTCCTCGACCAAAACGTCGAGTCATGCGACGTCTTCGTCGCGCTCATCGGCCGGCGCTGGACGTCGTCCACCGACCGGGAGGGGCGTCGCCGTCTCGACCGCCCGGAGGACTACGTCCGGCTGGAGCTTCAGACGGCGCTGGATAGCCCGCGCATTCGCGTGATTCCGGCGCTAGTGCAGGACGCGGAGATGCCAACCTCGGATGAGCTCCCCGAGACGATCCGTGACCTCTCCATGCGTCAGGCCATCGAGCTCGACGATGCTCGCTGGCGCACCGACGTCGAGCGCCTCTTCCGCGCGCTGGAGGGCGAGACTTCCGAGCCGGAAGCCGGGCCGTCCTACGACGCCTCTAGGCGGCAGCGGAGGCGCGGCGACGAGCCGTCGCGGCGCCGCGGCTGGATGGTCGCCGCCGGGGTGGTCGCGCTTGCAGCAGTCGCGATCGTGGTGGGAGTGATCACGACGCGCGGTTCATCACCGCCGCCGCCCCCACCGCCCAAGCCGTCGCCCGGCAACAAGCAATCCACCGTACGCTATGCCCGCCACTCGACTAGCGGTTACCAGGCGCTGCTGCCGACCGGTGGGCACTGGAGCAAACCGTCCGACAGCCAGCCGGTACCCGGAAGGCTGTACCGGACCTCCGTACGCGACGACGACGGCGCTTTCGTGATCATCGATTACACCCCTCGGGAGAAGCCTCGCTTCTCCGACGCGTATGCCAGCAAGACGACCGTCGGCCAAACGGCCTTCGGGTCTGCGACGAAGTACGTCTTCCAAGGCGGGCGCTTTCCGGAGTGTCGGTCCTCGACCTGTATCGACTACCAGGTGAGCATCCGCAGCTCACCCGGTGGGCTCGCGGTCCTTGCAGGCGGCCCGAGCCTTTCCAAGACGCGGGCGCTGGCGCGCACCGTGACCCAGTCACTTACCGCTCCCAGCGGCGGCTGACGCCGTCAGCGCGCGTCCGTCAGCCGCTCTTCGTCCTCCTTGGCGGCGGCCTCCTGAATCGCCGACCACCCAGCCGTCTCTCTCGAAAGGACCATCTCGACCCGCTCGGCGAGCAGCCGCGCCGGGTCGCGTGCCCGCGCGTATTGCGCGGCGTGCGAGAGGAACAGGAACTTCTCTCGCTGAAGCAGCTCCCACGTCGACCGATAGTCGATCCAAATCCGGTAGTACTGGCCGAGCTGTTGCACGCCTTCGAGAACGAGCAGGAGACCGCCAAGGGCAGCCGCCAGCGCTGCACCGCCGCCCGCCGCCGCAGAGACGGACACCGCTGCCGCCGCGACTAGCTGCAGCAGCTTCATGCCCTTGTACTTCCGCTGCGCTGCGACACTCTTACGGTCGTACCAGCGGAGCTGGTCCTCGAGCCGCGCACCCGCCGGCCTCGGGACCGGGGAATCACCGGCCGCGGTCACATCACCAGCTCGAGGTCCTGGAATTCCTGCACTCCGGTCCATTCGACGCTCTCCTCGAGGATGATCGTCTGCAGCTCGGCGGCCAGGCCATTGGCGGAGACGACGCGGACTCCCGTCTCCATCTGATCCTTGAGCCGCTGCAGGCGGTCGGCCGTGCGAGCCGACCGGTTGGCATGCAGGCGAAACTGGCGGTGCTCGCGGATGCCGGTGACCGCGGCCCCGAAGCCTGGCAGCACGATGGCGAGGAACGTGAACCACCTCGGCCAATCGGTGCCCTCGCCCACGTCGAAGAAGTGCAGCATCGCCACCGTGAGTGCCGCAGTGACGAGCGCCGCGACGGTCAGGCTGATCCGCTGGTGGCGGTCGCTGAGGCGCCCGGCGGTCGAGCGGTGGTATTCGATCTGGTGGTCGAGCCAGGCATCCACGATGAACCGGCGCAGGGCGGCGTCGTTCTCGGCAGCGTCGCCGGCCCGCGGACATCGGCTCCACGACTCCGAGAAGGCGCGCTGGTACCACGGTTCGTGATAACCGCGCAGGTCCGCGGCCGCATGGCGCTCGTACCGATCGCGCGCATGGGTCAAGGCGATGAACAGTCCAGAGCGGAACGCCTCCGCGAGCGAGCGGTAGCCCATCCAGCGATCATGGACATGCCCGAAGCGGGCTGTGAGGAAGACCGCGGTCACCACGAGCAGGCATGCGATCTCCGCCGCCACAAGCTTCGTCTGCTCCGGCGCGAAGACGGACTGCGCCGCCACGGCGGTCACCGCGAGGGCCGCGAAAAGGTAGAGCAGGTCGCCGAGTAGGTGGTAGGCGTGCTGGAAGCGCAGAGCCCGGACCTCGGCGCGGGTAAAGCGTGGGAGCGCCCAGGCGGCGACGCGTTCGACGTCTGCCCGAATCGACGAGCCCCCTAGATGACGCCCGAGCGTGGACCGCTGGTGCGCAAGCGCGCGTCGAAAGACGGCGGCGCCGAGCGATCCACGGTTGTACTGCTCGAGCATACGAAGCGACGCGAGCGGGCGCTCGAGTCCAGGCGAACCCAGATCTCTGAGCGTCACGCCCTGGGAGGTGGGCTCGACGAGCAAGACCGG
The DNA here is from genome assembly GCA_046729895.1 of Actinomycetota bacterium. Taxonomy (GTDB): domain Bacteria; phylum Actinomycetota; class Thermoleophilia; order Solirubrobacterales; family Thermoleophilaceae; genus DASXBA01. Next base: position 4,035 of record JBKPHP010000099.1, on the reverse strand, counting down.
CCGACCGCGACTCCGCGCGTACGCCACGACCTCCGCGGTACCCGCCCTTCCACGCGCTGGCTCTCCGTCCCAGATCGCGATCAGGACGTCGCTCTGGTCGACGACATAGCGGCCGGCCCGCTCATAGCCCTCAGCGGGGCTCACGGTCGCCGGCATCGGCCGCGTGCTCGCGCGCGCGAGGAGCTCCTCGAACTCGTGCTTTGATGCGGCGGACGTAAAGTCCTCCATGTAGTCGTCCGCATCGCGGGGGAGGATCGCCTCGACCCGGACGTTCTCGCCCAGGACTGCGAAAGCCTGCCGCACCACCAGCCGATCCGCCCCCTCCGCGAGCGCCGAGAGGATCGTGAAATAGACGGGAGTGAGCGAGCTCCCGGCGAAGACCGCGCGAATTCTTCGAAGTGTCGCCGCCACGCCGGCGGCGACGCTGTCCTCATCCTCTAGCGTCCGGTGGCCCGTGACACCGATCCGGACGCGGAACGGGATTCGCCCCTCGCTTTCGTAGGGCAGCGCCGGGGCATGCGTGGCGAGCGAGCTCGGCCGAAGACTCAAGGCTCGATCTCTGCCCGGCACATGCGCAGGAAGGTTAATGCCCGTCAGAAAGGGAGACCAACGCCGTGAGAAGAATCGTACGACGGGTCGGGCTCCCCGGCCGACCGCTCCGCCCCGCCCCGGCGTGGCTGCTCGGCTGGCTCGGCCCGGACGGCTTCGAGGCCGCGGCGTGAAGCGACCCTGCATCCAGTGCGGCGAACTGATCGACTCGGGCTCCCACTGCGCTGCCCACCGCTGGCCGTCGTCACCCAGCCGGCTGCGCGGACGGCGCTGGCAGGCAATCAGGAAGGCTGTGCTCCAGGTGTTCGCTTACCGCTGCGCGGAATGCGGGGCGCTGAAGGGGTGCCGCTCGAGGTTCACCACCGCGACCACGACCACACGAACAACGCGATCCCGAACCTGACCGTGCTCTGCCGGTCGTGTCACCGACAGGTGGCCTGAGTCGTCAGGCCTGCATCACGACCTCCCCGACGCGGATGCTGTTGATTGTGGCCGCGTCGGCTGGCGGCGTTGGGATCTGGTCCGCCATGCCCCGCGCAGCGTCCTCGGATTCGAAGACGACCATCGACGTCCCTTGGTCCTCCTCAACCCTGACCCAGTAGCCGGCGACGAAGCCCGGCGCCTGGGAGACCTGCGGCACAGCCTCCTCCCTGAGAAAGGTCACCCCCTTGTCGAAGTCGTTGATTGTGACCGTCACCATGACTGCATGCATGCGGTTGCCTCCTCAGGGCTCGACTGTCAAGGCGACGCTATCCCAACGGGTCGAGCGAGGAAAACGGCTGACGCTGCTAGCCGGCTCGCGAGCCCCCTAGATGCGTTCGATGCCGAGCGTAGCGGCGACGTAGTGGCGTCAGATCCGGCGGGCGTTGACGGTCCCGCGCCGCGGAAACCGTCTGCCTGCAGGGAGAATGTGGAGCGCCCCGGGCAGGACTCGAACCTGCGACCTGGGGGTTAGAAACCCCCCGCTCTATCCAGCTGAGCTACCGGGGCTCGTCATGAGCATAGGCCCGAGGTCCCAGCAGCAACGGGCCGCCGCCGGCTCGCCCGCTTCCTCGCTGTCCTCGTGGGTGGCGAAGATCTCCCACGGCCGTACCGTCCGGGATCGCTGACCCAGATCTTGTCCTGGCGCGCGTAGCAGCAGGTCGTGTCCATCTTGTCGAAGATGGCGAGGCCGGCCATCTGGAGCCGGAGCCTGGCCATACTGGGGGACGTGGCTCGGGTTCTGTTCGTCTGCCTGCACAACGCTGGTCGCTCGCAGATGAGCCAGGCGCTCTTTGAGCGTGCCGCCAACGGCCGCCACGAGGCCCGCTCCGCCGGCACCAATCCCGTCGCGCATATCCACCCGGAGGTACTCGAGGTGATGGGAGAGCTCGACATCGACCTCGCGGATCGCAGGCCTCGCAAGCTCACCCGGGAGCTCGCTGAGTGGGCCGACGTGCTCGTCACGATGGGTTGCGGGGACGAGTGCCCCTTCATCCCAGGGAAGCGCTACATCGATTGGGACCTGCCCGACCCGAAGGGGCAGTCGGTCGCTGCCGTCCGTGGAATTCGCGACGACATCGATCGGCGGGTCAGGCAGCTCGCAGAGGAGCTGGCGCGTAGTCGCCGTCGATCCTGGCCGCCGCGCACCAGCGAACCTTGACGTCCCGTTAGGTCACGTCCGGCTCGACCTCGTCCGGGGAGGTTCTTCCGCTCGCTGCCGGACTCCGACTCATAGTCGGCTCGCCGTGGAAGTCGACCGCGGTCTCCGGGGCCTCCTCGTAGCGAAGGCGCTTGGCCTGACACTGGCGCGGAGCTCGACGTCGGGGCGCTCCATCAATCCCCCCCGCCTTGCGGACGTCCCTGACCGTGATCCGCCCCTTCGCGCCGCTCCCCGTCACGTACCCGAGAGCCACGTCCAGCTCGTCCGCGGCCTTGATCGCCGCCGGAGTCGCGTCGTGCTTCTCCACGTGCCGTTGACGACGCCGCTCGGCCAGCTCCTTGGCCTTTCGCGTGGCGGCCAGGCCGAGCTCCTTGGCCTCCTGCGAGGCGGTCGCCCCGATCTCTTGGCTACGGTTTTGGCGGACTGCTAGCGCTACGCGGTATAGGCGACCGCCCTTCGAACTGTGCGTTGACGAACGGTCACGAGAAGTGGAGCGGCGTTTGGAGCGCTGCATGTCTTCGCCCAGCGGTTAGTGCTCGCGGTACCCTTGGGTAGCCGAATCTGACCCGAATCCACGGAGGGACCTGTGGCGACCTCAAACAAGGCCAGTGGGAGCTCGGCCCGCTCCTCGAGCAAGCGAAGAAACGCCAAGGGTGCCGGCACAGCCGCGACGAGGAAAGCGTCCAGCTCGGCTCGGAAACGCTCCGGATCCAGGTCAGGGGCAAGCCGCCGCTCGTCCAACGCCTCCGCTCGGCGGCAGCAGGACGGGTCAACGACTACGGCTGAGAGCAGTTCCGCCGATTCCGCCAACGGGCGTGCCACGATCGCTAAGGGGGCACTCGGTGCGCTGGCGGGCACTGCCGCGCTCGGACTCGCCGGCCGAGCCGCGATCAAGCGGGCGCGTCGTCCGCGGGTGCTAGGCGTGCGCCTTCCGCGAGAGCTCATGCCCGGCAACCTCGACGTGAAGAAGGTGGCGAAGCAGATCGGGAACCTTGCAGAGCGCGTGGAGCACACGAGCGAGGACGTTCGCATCGCCAGCGCACAGGCCAAGCGCATGAGCAAGAAGCTGTCGTAGCGCGTAGTTGCTGCAGAACAAGAGGTGACGGTCCGTCGACGTGCAGCCGGCGAGGACATCGCCGGGTTGGGCTATGCCACCTTCACGCGCAGAGCAAGGGCAGCGGAATGCCGCTTAGACACACCATGCGCACCGACCCGCTTCGATCGGGACCGGCCGATCTGAGCCCGGAACCCGAAATTAGCGACAGCGGGCCCGGCGGACTGGACCAGGCACGTCGAAAGGAAGTTGCTTAGCCAGTCTCGGAGTCTGTCGCGTCCGCGAGGAGATCCACCCCCGAGAGGAAAGCGTGCGGCGACACCTAGTCACTTCGGCCGCCTTATGTCCGGACCCTGCGGCGCGAGCCTCTGCAAACCCGGGGCCCGGCCTTGTCCGTCGTCAGGATGGTTCGCGGCGCAACGCGTCCGTCAGCCACGCCCGAAATTCCCAGACGCGTCGCACGTTCCGATAGGTCCGGCGGCGATCGGGGTCCTCGGGCTCGCGGTCCCGTCGCTCTTCGCTCTCTAGCTCGCCGCTGGTGATCGTCGTGGTGTGAGCTTTTCGTTGCCAACGGGCCTCTGCTGCCCGCAGGCCGCCGGCGATCTCGAAATCGGCCGGCGGCCGGTCGGGCCGCGAGCCCTTGCTCATAGCGGCCGTCTCTCTGTCGTCTTGCGAGCCTTCTTCATCTCCTGGCATCACATCGCTGACTTGGCCGCCTGCTTGCCTGACTTGGCCGCCTGCTTGCCGATCCGCTTGGCGACCCGCTCTACGCCGCCCTTCCGGCCGATCG
>JBKPHP010000098.1:0-9634 GCA_046729895.1 Actinomycetota bacterium | reverse complement strand
CTCGTCGCGCAGCGTGTACATCGTGCTCGTGTACACCGTCAGACGGCAGTTGGGGCAATTCAGGTACGGCACCGACCGATCACCTCTCCTCGCGTGCGATCCACCAACCGCTCGCTGGCCTGCCTCCCGGGCTCGTGGCGGCTGCAACGTACCTCAAATGGGGAGCCTCGTCAACGTTTTGGTCGGACGGACGTACCAATGGCTCCGGAGGGGCGGCGAGGACGCGATTTCGCTGCGGTTGGCCCTCCCCCAGTTGGTCGGTCAGGGCGCGAGGAGGACGCGGGGCCCGAGCGGTAGGTCAGGGCGCGACTGCCAGGCGCTCGGCGCCGCGAGTGCGGCCCTCGCGAATCCGGCGCCGCTGCGGGCCCACCGTATAGGCCGGGTCGGCGGCCGACTGGAAGCCCGCCTTGAAGACGGCCCAGCGCTTCGCTGCGGCGCCGGCGAGGAGCAATGCCCCGCTCGCCACCGCGGCAGCCCGGTGACGCCCGTGTGACGCGAGCAGCAGCGCGCCGCCCACAGTCAGGCCCTCGGAGATCCGGTTGAGCGTTCCGGCCGCGCCCTGTTGATACGGGGAGGCGAACTCTCCAAGCCGCCACTCCATGAACTTCGACGCGACGATCTCCCCCGCAGCACCGAACAGGGCCAGGCGCCGCGCCGGGGCCGCGTGACGGGGAGGTGTGAGCATCGCCGCCGCCGCGCCGGCGCTGGCCCCCGCGCCGGCGCTGAACACGAACGGCAGCGTCCAGCGCGCCTCGTGCCAGATGGGCACGGCGGTGTTGGACACGAGCGCCGCGGTATAGGTAGAGACCGGTAGGCCCAGAAGCGCGGCGGCCGGCTTCGCAACCGTCGCGGGCCGTCCCAGCACGCCGGTCCACGCATTGGCCGCGGCCACGGTGGTCGCGGCTCCGGTGGCGGTGAGGAACCACGAGCCCATGCTCATCGGCGACGTCACCTTGAAGACACGCAGCATGTTCAGGAAGCGCGCCGGCCTTCCCAGATCCGAGATCAGCAACCCGGTACCTGCGGCCACGCCCGCGACGGAGAGCGCCCAAGCGCGACGCGAAAGTGGCTGGTTGCCGCGGATCTCCGCCAGGTAGGCAAGGCCCGTCGAGGCGCCTGCGAGGCCGCCGGCGAACAAGTAAGACGGGATCTCCCAAGTCCAGACGGGCTCCTTGATGACCGGCTGCCCGTAGTAGCTGCGCGGCTCCGCCGCTGGCACCATCGCCGGCTCGCCTCTCACCTCCTACCCCCGAACGCCGCGGCGATCAGGCCCGCTCCCAGGGCGGCCGCCGCGGCCAGCGCCCCGCCCCAGACCTGGCCGTATTGGCGGGTGGTGTCCACCGGATCCGGCGGCAGTCCGTAGACCTCGGGCTCGTCGAGCAGCAGGAAGAAGGCGCCGAAGCCGCCCACGCCGTCCTCGCCCGCCCCGTACAGGCGCGCCTCCTCCACCCCCGCCTCCGCAAACCGCTGGAGCCGCTGCTCGGCGCGCTCCCGCAGCTCCGACAGCTCGCCGAACTGGATCGAGTTGGTCGGGCAGGCCTGGGCGCAGGCCGGCTCTTTGTCGTCCTTCAGCCGGTCGTAGCAGAGCGTGCACTTCCACACGCGGCCGTCGTCCTCGCGCTGGTCGAGCACACCGAACGGGCAAGCCGTCACGCAATAGCCGCAGCCGTTGCAGACGTCCTCCTGGACGACCACGGTCTCGAACTCGGTCCGGAACAGCGCGCCGGTCGGGCAGACCTCCAGGCACGCCGCGTCCGTGCAGTGCTTGCAGACGTCGGAGGCCATGAGCCAGCGCATCCCACCGCCCTCCTGATAGGTCTCGACGCCCTCTCGCTCAGCGATCTCGTTGAGCTTCGCCGCCTCCACCAGCGAATCGGCCGCCGCGTCGACCCCGATGGGCTTGCGCTGCTCGACGAAGGCCACGTGTCGCCATGTGTTGGCGTCGAGCTGGAGCGTGTTGTCGTACGAGCGACCGGTGAAGCCCTGGCTCGAGTCGGGGATCCGGTTCCACTCCTTGCAGGCCACCTCGCAGGCCTTGCAGCCGATGCAGATGGACGTGTCGGTGAAGAACCCGACGCGGGGCTCATCCCCGCTCATGGCGGGACCATCCCCTCGGGCAGCCCCCCGCCAACCATGCGCTCTTCGGCCGCGGTGTCCACGTGCATGATCACGTCGGCCTCCCGGCGGTAGCGCTCGACCAGCTCGAGCAGCGCCTTGCCTCGTGGGCGGCGGCCGGGACGGATGTCACAGGTGGCGGCCTTGACCTCCTGGATGTGGACGTTGGGATCCAGTACGAGCGGGAAGAGGTCGTTGACCGTGTCGCCGGTCACGATGCCCTTCCGGCCCCAGTGGTAGGGCAGCCCGACGTGATGGACGAGCCGGCCCTGTACGGCCAACGGCTGGACTCTGTCCGTGACCATCACACGAGCCTCGATGGCGGTGCGGGCCGTCACGATCGTCGCCCAGTCGCCGTGCTCGAGGCCGCGCTCGGCGGCCAGCGCTGGGCCCACCTCGCAGAACAGCTCGGGCTGGAGCTCGGAGAGATAGGGCACGACGCGCGACATACCGCCCGCGGTGTGGTGCTCGGTGAGCCTGTAGCTCGTGACGACGTAGGGAAAGACGCCGGTGCCGGGGTCGCCATCGGTCGGGTTGTACGGGTTCTCGGGCCGGTGGAAGCGTTGGCGGGCCGGGTTTTGCTGCTGGCTGTAGAGCGGGTTCTCGACCGGGGACTCGTGCGGCTCGTAGTGCGTCGGGAACGGCCCGTCCACGAGTCCCGCGGGCACGTAAAGCCAGCCGAGGCCGTCCGGGTGCAGGATGAACGGAGCCGTGCCGCGGAGGGCATCGATGCCCTTGGCGGCCGGCTCCTCCGGCACGTAGTCCGGCCGCTTGTCCGGCGGGCCGATGTCGGTGTGGTCGACCCCCGTCCAGCCGCCCTGCTTCTCGTCCCACCAGACGTATTTCTTGCGTTCCGACCAGGGCTTGCCCTCGGGATCCGCGGACGCACGGTTGTAGAGGATCCGCGTGTCCGCCGGCCACGCCCAACCCCACTCCCGCGCGACCCAGTTCTGCTCGGCGTGGGGCCTCTTCCGGGCGCTCTGGTTGACGTCGTCCTTGTAGATCCCGGCATGGATCCACGACCCGCAGCCCGTCGACCCGTCCGCCTTGAGCTCCTGGTACTTCGAGATCAGGTTCCGGTCCGCGTCGAAGCCGTTGATCTCGCGGAGCACGACCTCCGGATCGGGCTCCTGGTGCTCGCCTAGGAGCGCGTAGTCCCACGTGAGGTCGAGGATGGGTCGGTCACGGGGGTCTTTCGAGCCCGCCAGCTTCTCCCGGATTCGGCGGCCGAGCCAGTAGAAGAAGTGGAGCTCGGAGCGGCAGTCGTGCCGCGGCTCCACGGCCTTCCAGTGCCATTGGAGAAGACGCTGGGTGTTCGTGAAGTTGCCGTCCTTCTCCGTGTGCGACGCGGCCGGCAGGAAGAAGACCTCGGTGCCGATCTCCTCCGGCGTCAGCTCGCCGGTCTCGATCTCCGGCGAGTCGTACCAGAAGGCGGCGGTGTCGATCTCCGTCAGGTCGCGCACGACCAGCCAGTCGAGCTTCGACATCGCGAGGCGGTGCAGCTTGGAGTTGGCGGAGCCGACGGCCGGGTTCTGCCCGACGGCGAAGAAGCCCTTCACCTTGCCGTCGAGCATGCGGTCGAAGAACGAATAGGCGGAGTGGTCGCCGTCGATCCTCGGCAGGTAGTCGAAGCAGAAGCCGGTCTCTGCCGTCGCGGCGTCCCCCCACCAGGCTTTGAGGAGGCTTGTCATGTAGGAGTCGAGGTTCCCCCAGACTCCGGTCTTGGGAGCGTTGTTCTCGATGTATCTCGACAGCTCCCCGCGGCTCTGCGGATGCGGCATGGGGATGTAGCCCGGCAGGATGTTGTAGAGCGTCGGGATGTCCGTCGATCCCTGGATGTTCGCGTGGCCGCGCAGTGCCAGGATGCCGCCGCCCGGCCGCCCCATGTTCCCGAGCAGCAACTGGATGATCGCCGCCGTGCGGATGTACTGGACGCCGACGGTGTGCTGCGTCCAGCCCACCGCGTAGCAGAAGGCGGAGGTTCGCTCACGGCCGGAGTTCTCGCAGAGGGCCTCGGCCGTCTCGAAAAACAGCTGCTTGGGGATCCCACAGACCTCCTCCACGAGCTCGGGCGTGTAGCGGCGGAAATGCTTCTTCAGGAGCTGGAACACGCACCGCGGGTGCTCCATCTCCATGTCGACCTCGGGCGGCTCACCCTTCTCCAGCTCGATGCCGTGGACGCCGTGCGCCTGCTCGCCTGAGACGTCCGCCTCCTGCTCCTTCTTGCCCGCCGCCGCTTCCTGCTCGGTGCCCGCATAGGCCCAGCTGCCGATCTCGTAGGCGCAGTCGTCCGCGTTCCAGCCGGAGAAGAACCCGTCGAGGTCCTCCGTGTCGGCGAACTCCTCCCCGATGATCACCGGGCCGTTCGTGTAGTGCTGCACGTACTCCCGGAACTCACGGCCGTTCTCGAGGATGTAGTTGACGATCCCGCCGAGGAAGGCGATGTCCGAGCCGGCGCGGATCGGCACGTACAGGTCGGCCATGGCGCTCGTCCGAGTGAAGCGCGGATCGACGTGAATGACCTTGGCGCCGCGCTCCTTGGCCTCGATCACCCACTGATAGCCAACCGGGTGGCACTCGGCCATGTTCGATCCTTGATTCACGATGCAGTCGGCGTTCTGGAGGTCCTGCTGGAAGGTGGTGGCGCCACCCCTGCCGAACGAGGTCCCCAGACCGGGGACCGTGGAGCTGTGTCATATACGCGCCTGGTTCTCGATCTGGATCGCGCCGAGCGCCGTGAACAGCTTCTTGATCAGGTAGTTCTCCTCGCTGTCGAGCGTGGCGCCGCCCAGGAAGGCGATGCCCCGCGTGCGGTTGAGGCGCATGTCCGGCTTGCCCTCCTGGTGCTCCTCCCAGGTGTCCCGGCGAGCCCCGATCACCCGCTCGGCGATCATGTCGGTGGCCGTGTCGAGGTCGAGCTCCTCCCATTCCGTTCCGTGGGGGCGCCGATACTTGACCTTGTACTCGCGCAGCGGGCTGTTCACGTATTGCTCCGACGCGGCGCCCTTGGGGCAGAGACGGCCGCGCGAGATCGGGCTGTCCGGGTCGCCCTCGATCTGCACCACGCGCTCGTCCTTGACGTAGACCTTCTGCCCGCAGCCCACGGCGCAGTAGGGGCAGATGGACTGCACCACGCGGTCGGCGGTGGCCGTGCGCGCCTGGAGCGACGCGGAGCGCCTCGACCGCGCGGCTCGACCCAGGGCCAGCGGATCGCGGAGCTGTCGCAGCAGCGGGGGAACGCGGTCGCCCAGCTTGGCCTTCCGATTCGCTTTCCTCGCCAATCCGCGCCGAAAGATACCCGCAGCCCCGATGCCGAAACGGCCACCCTCTCGGAATGCCGGCGAGGTCGGCCGCGACGAGCGGACGGCTGCCGTCGCGGAGCTAGCCGGGGACGGCGCGAGCCTGGGCGCTGGTGAGGTAGGTGGCGGCGATGTCCTCGTCGCCGTGGGCCTCCACGCCATCCTCCAGGCGGCGCCGGATCGTGGCGATGAGCGGGAGGTCCAGACCGTGGCGCTGGACCGCCTCCTCGACGAGGGCAGCGTCCTTGGACGCAAGGCGCAGCTTGAAGGACGGCCCGAAGTCACGCTCGATCATCGCCCTTCCCTTCATCTGCGCGTAGGGGAAGTCCATCGGACCGCCCGCGATCGCCTCGAGGAAGAGCTCCGGGCGAATGTCGATTCCCTCGGCGAGCGCGATGGTCTCCGCCACGCCTTCCACCAAGGTGAGAATCCAGCTGTTCACGACCACCTTCAAGCGTGAGCCCGTCCCCGCCTCGCCCAACCACATGGTGCGCTTGCCTATCGCCTCGAAGAGAGGCTCGAGGCGAGCGCGGGCGTCGTCCGGGCCCGACGCCAGGACCACGAGCTCACCCTTCTCAGCCGGCGCCTTCGTACCCAGCACCGGCGCGTCCACGAACACGACGCCCGCCTCCCTGGCGAGCTGGGCGCAACGTTCCGTGCCCGCGATCCCGATCGTGCTCATCTGGAGCCAGATCGTGTCGGATCCGGAACCCTCGAGAACCCCGGCCATCGAGGACGCGACCGCGTCGGCATCGCTCAGGATGGTCAGGACCACGCCCGCGTCCTCGACCGCCTCGGGTTGGCTTGCCACGACCTTGATGCCCTCCTCGGCCAGCGGCGCCACGCGCTCGGGCGTCCGGTTCCACGCCCTGACGTCGAACCCCGCCCGGGCGAGGTTCCGGGCGATGGGCCGGCCCATGGTCCCGCCCGCGCCGATCACGGCGACGCTGTCCATCGCCGTGGGCGTACCCCTTACCCGCGCCACGAAAACGAGGCGGTCGCCCTTGGAGGCTCGGCGCGGTCGTTTGCCTCGCACCCCCCGGGGGTACGGCAGCGGCATGACCGTTGAGACCGAGCCGAAGCAGCCCCGCGGCCCATACAGCGGCTATGCGCGGCCCGAGGAGCGCCCGCCGTTCGTCTCGTTTGCGGCGCTGACGGCCCTGTTCAACGCCGCCTTCGGCGGGGCGCTGCTAGCCGCGGCGCGCAGCCGCCGGTTGCCGGAGCGCGTGGGCGCGGGCGACGTGGTGCTGGTCGGCACCGCCAGCCACAAGCTGAGCCGCCTCGTGGCGAAGGACAAGGTCACGGCCTTCGTGCGGGCCCCCTTCACGGAGTACGAGCGGGATGCGGGCCCGGGCGAGGTCGAGGAGAGCGTCCGCGGGAAGGGGCTGCGACGCGCGATCGGTGAGCTGATCGCGTGCCCCTACTGCCTTGGCTTGTGGGCCGCCGGAGGCATGAACGTGGGACTCATCTGGGCCCCGCGGGTCACCCGGGTCGTGGCTTCGACCCTGACGGCCCTGACGATCTCGGACTTCCTACAGATCGCCTACAAGGCCGCCGAGGACCGGGGGCTGGGCGGCAGCTAGCGGCGAGGGCCGTGTCAGGCACCTGACCTCGGAGCGCGAGGATCAAGTCACGCCGACGGCCTCGCGGTGGGCGCGCTCGCCGGCCGTGCCGCGCCGGCGCTCGTCGCGTACTCGCCCCCCGGGCGGTGGATGCCCAGCACCAGGACGCCCTCGTCGCGCAGCCGGAGATCCTCGAGCGTACGCCCCGCAACCCAGTCGTCCTCCTCCACCTCCAGCTTGCCGACCCGGTGGCCGCCCTCGAGCTGGAGCAGTCCCGAGTAGTCCCGTACGTCGAGCCCCCGCGCACGCATCAGACGCGCCGTAACACGGGCGAGCGCGGCATCCACGAGTCGGCTTCGGCTGAGCACGAGGAGCAGGAGCAACCCTCCGAGTAGGACGAGCGCGCGTGACGCGCGCTGACCCTCGGACGCGCCGCCCAACGAGACGATCAGCGACGCCGCGGCGGTGACCACGCCTGCGCTTCCAAGCAGCATCAGCACCAGCACGATTCGCCGCCGGATCGGGTGGCGCGTCACGGACTCGCCTCGCCGGTGGTAAAGCCCACACCGGTGAAGCCCGAGAGCGCTTGGAACCGCGCGGATTCGCGAGACATCCCGGTCAGCGCGAGCATGATCCCGGCCACACGGGTGACGAGCAGCGACAGGGCGATTATCGCCAGCACGAGGATCAGTGAGGTCACCTTGATCCCGTTGCGCACACTCGCCTTGGGGTATCCCGGCGGCAGTCCTCACGGCGGCTCTGCACAGCCAGTGGGCCCCGGGTAAGTACTTCTCAGCGAGGTCGTCCCGCGGACTCCCGGGGACGCGGGGCGGCCCGCTGGCGTCAGGCGCCGTGCCCAACCCGGCGCACCATCCGCACCTCGGTCCCTTCGTCTCCCGTCACGACCTCGACCGCGTCCATGAGCGACTCGATTACGCCGAGCCCCCGGCCGCGCTCGTGCTTCCGGGGCGTCCGCCAGCGTCCATGGTCGGAGACGTCGACCAGCACCCTGTCGTCCTCGCGCCGCGCATGGACCTCGACCGGGCCCTCCCGCGATCCGTAGGCGTGCTCCATCGCGTTCGCGGCGGCCTCGCTACAGGCGAGGGTGATGTCCTCGACCTGCTTCGCGCCCACATGCTGCCGGCCAAGCCAGACGCGTACCTGGTCGCGTAGGCAGGACAGGTCGTCACGAGGCCCGTCGAGACGGAAGTCCAGCTCGGTCGCGACCGGGGTCACGTGAACGGCGAGAAGAGCCACGTCGTCCGGCCGCTCTGCATCGCCGAGCATCTCGGCCAGAATGTGGTCTGCGAGGAGATGCGCCTCGGCGGGACCTGCGCACGCCACGCGTCGCAGCCTCTCCAGCCCATCGTCGATGCTCTCCCCCGGCCGCTCGACGAGTCCGTCCGTGAACAGGAGCAGAGTGGAGTCGGGCGCGATCCGGGTCGAAGCCTCCGGAAAGCTCGGCGCAGGCGCCACTCCGAGCGGCAGGCCGCGCGCGTCTTCCAGGTACTCGGCCCCCCTGTCCGGTCCGACGACGAGAGGTGGCGGGTGGGCCGCGGCCGAGTAGCTCGCGGCGCCGCTGGCGGGATCGAGCGTTAGGAAGAGCAGCGTGGCCATCTCGCCCTCCTCGAAGCGTTGGAAGAGCCGATCCACGCGGGCCAGAGCCTCTGCTGGCGCCGCGCTCCCGATACTGAGCACGCGCAGGGTGGTACGCAGCTGACCCATCACGCTGGCCGCGCGAAGACCCCGCCCGGCAACGTCGCCGATGGCCAGCCCCACCTTGCCGCCCGGCAGCGGCAGCACGTCGTACCAGTCGCCGCCGACCTCCATCCCGGGGCCCCCGGGAACGTAGCGCGCGGCGAAACGCAGGCCGGGAACCTCGGGGAAGCTCGCCGGCAGCAGGCTGCGCTGGAGAGTCTCCGAGACGTCGCGCTGGTGAGCGTAGAGACGAGCGTTATCGAGAGCCATCGCGGCGCGGCGCCCCAGGTCGCGTCCAATGCCCACCTCGTGCTCACCGTAGCGATCGGCCGTCTTGAAGCGGATCAGCAGAATCGCCCCCAACGTGCGACCGCGGGCGATCAGCGGGGCCACGACCGCCGACCGGTAGCGCATCTCGCGCGCGAATGCCAGGTGCTCGTCGCTCTGAGCGATGTCCCCATAGAGATCCTCGAGCTCCCTGAACAGCCGGGCCTCTCCCTCACGGAGCGCCTGCGCCACCGGATGATCGCCCGTCGGGTCGAGCGGGAACCGGCGGCGCAGTTCGAGCAAGCGCTCGGCGATCTCGGGCTCGATCGCCGCAACCGCTACGCCACGTAGGACGCCGTCCTCCTCCAGCAGGTCGATGACGCACAGGTCGGCAACGCTTGGAACGGCCAGGTTGGCGATCGTCTGAAGCGTCTCCCCGGGATCGAGCGACGTGTCCAGGACTGCGCTCGCCTGGGCGAGGAAGCGCTGCCGCTCTTCACCGCGCTTTCGCTCGGTGATGTCGCGCGAGATCCCGATGACCCCGGCCACCCGGCCGTCGCGAGCGAAGTAGGGGCTCTTCGCGGAGAGAAAGACCCGCTCGACCCCGTCGACGGGGACCGTCTCCTCGAAGGTACGAGACATGCCGTCCGAGATGACGGAGCGGTCGTGTCGTTCCATGGCCTCGGCGATCTC
>JBKPHP010000097.1:0-4831 GCA_046729895.1 Actinomycetota bacterium | reverse complement strand
GCGTGCACCGCCCCCAGCGACTCGCAGGCGTCCTCCACGAGCCAGAGGCCACGACCGGAGGCCAGGCGCTCCAGGGCGGGGAGGTCGGCCGGGTAACCGAACAGGTGGACCGGCAGGAGGCCCGTGGTCCGCTCCGTGACTGCGACCTCGGCGGCGGCGGGATCGATGTTGAGCGTCCGGCGGTCGATGTCGCAGAACACGGGGCGGGCCGCTTCGTAGAGAAGGCAGTTGGCGGAGGCCACGAAGCTGAGCGGACTCGTGAGCACCTCGTCCCCGGGCTGAATCCCGGCAGCCCGCACGGCGAGGTGCAGGCCGCCGGTGCCGCTCGACACGGCGGACGCGTGGTCCACGCCGAGCAGCCGCGCCAGAGCGTCCTCGAACGCCGGCAGCCGGGGCCCGAGCGCGAGCCGCCGGGAGCGCAGTGACTCGATGACGAGCTCTTCCTCACGTTCGCCGACGAGTGGCCGCGCGAGGGGGATCAAGTCCCTCACGCCACCCCCGCGCGGCGGGGGCGCACGTGCTCGGAGCGACCGGGCAGCATCCCCGCCTCGAGGGAGTCGACAAGCGCCTCCCAGCTCGCCTCGATGATGTTCTCCGACACCCCGATAGAGCCCCACGTCTCACTGCCGTCGCTGGCGTCGAGCAGCACTCGTGTCACCGCTCCGGTCCCCTTGGTCTCGTCGAGGATGCGGACCTTGAAGTTGACGAGCTCGATGTCACGCAGGTGCGGGTAGCGCTCGCCGATGGCGGAGCGCAGGGCACGGTCGAGCGCGTGCACGGGGCCATTGCCCTCGGAGGTCCGGACGTAGCGCTCACCGTCGACCCAGATCTTGATTGTGGCCTCGGTCAGCACCTTGCCGTCCTGCAGCTTCTCGACGATCACCCGCCACGACTCGAGTCGGAACAGCGGCTCGTACTCGCCGGTTTCCTTGCGAACCAGCAGGTCGAACGAGCCGTCGGCGGCTTCCAGGTGGTAGCCGCGGTGCTCGAGGTCCTTGACCCGTTCCACGACCCGCGCCGCAGTGGCGTCGTCCACCTCCGCACGGGCCTGGACGGTCCCCTTGCCGGACAGCTCCGACACGAGGACCTTGCTGTCGGCCCCGACCAGTCCCGGCTCGATGTGCTCGAAGGTTCGCGCGTCACGGCTCACGCCCGCGACGTGCATCCCGCCCTTGTGGGCGAAGGCATTGGCGCCGACGTACGGCTGGTTGGGGTCGGGACTGACGTTGCAGAGCTCGTCCACCAGGTGCGAGACCTCGGTCAGCCGCTCCAGGCGCTCCGGCTCGATGCACTCGAGCCCCAGCTTGAGCTGCAAGGCGGGCACGATCGAGACCAGGTTCGCGTTGCCGCAGCGCTCTCCGTAACCGTTCATGGTCCCCTGGACCAGCCGGGCGCCGTGCTCCACCGCGACGAGCGAGTTGGCCACTGCGCAGCCGGCGTCGTCGTGGGTGTGGATCCCAATCTCGACGACGTCCCCCAGCTCGCGAACCACCCGCCCGGTGGCCTCGGCCACCTGCGATGGCAGCGAGGAGCCGTTGGTGTCGCAGAGCGTGACGTTCTCGGCGCCGGACTCCGCGGCCGTGCGCAGGCAGCGCAGCGCGTAGTCGGCGTCGTCGCGGAAGCCATCGAAGAAGTGCTCCGCGTCGTAGATCACGCGCTTGCCCTGTCCCACGAGGAAGGAGACGGAATCGGCGATCATGCGCAGGTTCTCCTCCGGGTCGACGTGCGTGACCTTCTCCAGGTGGAGGGACCAGGTCTTCCCGACCAGCGTGCAGACCGGGGCGAAGCACTCGGCGAGTAGCCGCAGCCCCTCGTCCTCCGGGGCCGCGGCGTCGCGGCGCCGGGTCATTCCGAAGGCGGCCACCTCCGCGTGCCCGAAGCGCTCGCGGGAGAGGAGGTCGAAGAGCGCCTCCTCCTTGGGGTTCGAGGCGGGAAAGCCGGCCTCGAACAGCTGCACGCCGAGCGAATCGAGCGCGTGCGCGACTCGGAGCTTCTCCCCCACCGAAAGCGACATGCCCTCCCCCTGCATGCCGTCGCGGAGGGTGGTGTCGTAGAGAAGAACCTGTTCTGCCATGGGAGCGCCTTTGCGAGTCGGGGAGGAGCGAACGATGGAGGGACGGCCGGGGCCGTCTAGGTAATTCGCTCGAACGCGGGGGCGCTCACGCCTTGGATGGTACCGGCACCAGGTCGAGCCACCTGGCGTAGCGCTCCGAGCGGCCGTGCAGGGCGTCGTCGAATTCCCGCTGGATCTCGCGCGTGATCGGTCCCGGCGGCCCCAGCTCGATGTCGTCGATCTCGCGCACGGGGGTGAGCTCGGCCGCCGTGCCGGTTAGGAACAGCTCGTCCGCCAGCGGCAGCTCCGAGCGGGCCACGTCCCGGACCTCGACCTCGTAGCCCAGGTCGCGTGCGATCTCCATCACCGACTTGCGGTTGATCCCGTCGAGGATGCTGGCCGAGTGGCCGGGCGTGGCGATCACGCCCTCCCTCACCATGAACACGTTCTCGCCTGTGCCCTCGCAGACGTGCCCGTGCCGGTCGAGCAGGATCGCCTCCTCGTAGCCCGCCTTGAGCGACTCGATCTTGGCCAGCACGGAGTTGAGGTACTGACCGGAGGCCTTCGCATGGGGAATCAGGGAGTCCGGCCCGATCCGGCGCCACGAGGACACCTTGGCGCGGACGCCGTTCCGCTGGCCCTCCTCGCCGAGGTAGGCCCCCCACTCCCAGACGGCCACCATCGCCTCCACCGGGTTCTCCAGCGGGTTGAGGCCCATCGGGCCGTGGCCCCGCCAGATCAACGGCCGGATGTAGCAGCTCTTGAAGCCGTTGCGGACGATGAGCTCGTGGGTGGCGGCGCGCAACTGCTCCTTCGAGTAGGGCAGCTCCATGTAGTAGAAGGCGGCGGACTGCTCGAGCCGGTCGAGGTGGTCCTGGTGACGGAAGATCCCGGCGCCGCGCTCCGTCTCGTAGGCCCTGATGCCCTCGAAGACCCCGGTCCCGTAGTGCAGGGCGTGCGTGAGTACGTGTACCTGCGCGTCCTCCCAAGCGACGAACTCTCCGTTCATCCAGATGAGGTCGGCGGTGGTCACGTGCTCGTGTTCCCCCCTAGACGTACGCGAGGACAGCCCGGGTGGCTTCCTCTGTGGTGGCCTCGCCGCCGAGGTCCGGAGTCCGAAGACCGGCATCGAGCGCCCGATCGATGGCCGATTCTATCTTCGCCGCCTGCCGTTCCATGTCGAGTCCGTGCCTGAGCATGAGCGCCACGGAGCCGAACATGGCCAGCGGATTGGCCCTGCCGGTGCCGGCGATATCCGGCGCCGAGCCGTGCACGGGCTCGAACAGACCGAGCCCGCAGTCGCCAAGCGAGGCGCTTGGAAGCATCCCCAAGGAGCCGGTGAGCATCGCGGCCTCGTCGCTCAGGATGTCGCCGAACATGTTCTCGGTGAGCACGACGTCGAAGTGCCGGGGTGAGGCGACCAGCTGCATCGCGGCGTTGTCCACCAGCATGTGCTCGAGCTTGACCGTGGGGAACTCCTGGGAGTGGACTCGCGTGACCACCTCCCGCCAGAGCCGTGAGGTGTCCAGGATGTTCGCCTTGTCGACGCTCGTGACCTTGGCCTTGGCCGAGCTGAAGGCCACCCGGGCGATGCGCTCGATCTCCTCGACGGTGTAGGCGCAGGTGTCGAAAGCGCCGCCGTCGCGGCGCCCCCGCTCGCCGAAGTAGATGCCGCCGGTGAGCTCGCGCACGACGAGCAGGTTGGTGTTCTGAATCCGATCCGGGCGTAGCGGGCTCGCGTCCAGCAGCGCGGGGCTGGGGCGCACCGGCCGCAGGTTGGCGAACAGGCCCAGCCCCTTGCGCAGGCCCAGAAGGCCCTGCTCGGGCCGCGGGGCCTCCGGGTCGGTTGATTCCCACTTCGGCCCGCCCACCGCCCCGAGCAGCACGGCGTCGGCCTCCCGGCAGGCATCGAGCACGTGGTCGGTCAATGCGGTGCCGTGGGCATCGATCGAGGCTCCGCCGACGAGGCGCTCGTCGAGCTCGAAGTCGCCGACGCGGCCCAGGACCTGCCTGGCCGCGTTCATGATCTCGGGGCCGATCCCGTCGCCGGGGAGCACGACAATGTGACCCTTGCTCGTCAGCGCAGGGCCCCCCACATCGTCTCTGTGTAGGCCTTGTGGTCTTTCATTTGCCGCGCCGAGCATCGATGTTCAAGCGAACGTAGTCGAGTTCGAGCGGCTCGCCGCAGCGCTCGGCCACGGCCGTCACGAAATCGCCTTGGACCTCTTCCGGCAGCTCCCCTAGGTGGGGGCCGAGGCAGACGGTGCGCAGGTACTCGCGCGGCTCGGGCGGGATTACGGTGCCCGGCGACAGCCAGCATCGGACCTCGTCGAACCCGGCACCGCGCAGGCGCTCCTCGGTCGGCGCGGGCGCCTCGAAGCGCCAGGGACCCGTCCACCCTCGCAGGTGCTCGGCAAAGAGCGGCCGCGACCCCACCTCCGTCGCCGCCCGAAGAAAGGCTTCGACGTTTCCGGTCCCACCGCACTGAGCCACCAAGCGACCGCCCGGCCGGAGGGCGGCATGCAGGCGTGCGAACAGGATCTCGTGGTCGTCGATCCAGTGGAAGACGGCGTTCGAGAACACCACGTCTACGGGCTCCTCCAGCTCGAGCTCGGTCAGGTCGGTGGCCGGCAGCACGTCGACGCGGTCCTCCGGGAGCGCGGCCCGCGCCTGCTCGACCATCGACGGCGCGGCGTCCACGGCGATCACGCGCCCGCCCGGCAGCACCTCGAGGAGCATCCGGGTGACCCGGCCGCTGCCGCAGCCGGCGTCGAGAAC
>JBKPHP010000096.1:0-13606 GCA_046729895.1 Actinomycetota bacterium | reverse complement strand
TGGTTCGGGCCGGCGACGAAACCGTCCAGCGAGATCGAGATATGACACCTAAGCTTGCTCATCGTGCCTCCTCAGTAGGGCGGCCGCTGCGGCCGTAGGTTCTCAATGCCCTATGACCGGTCCGCGCCGGGAAACTAATCGCGGCTGCGCTGCCAGCGCCTGGTCGAGCGCTCGATTCCCTGGGATCGAGACCGCCTCGCCGGAACAGCTCATCCGCGCCGCGGCAATGTTGTCGGGGCTTCTCCTTTGCGCGAAAGGGAGCTGTCTCCGGGGTCACACCGAGGCGCCTGCTGTGGACGAGCACCGGAAGTCCCGGCGAAATCCGATCAGGGTTTCGCTTTCCCATGAATGGAGCACTTTGGCCAAGGGCGCAACGAAGTGCGTGGGATTAGGCTGAAGCACTCGACGCGCGGACACCAAACGGACACGTTAGGTTGAGCAGCGCTGTCCACTCGCGATCAAGCGGCTGCCTCTCGGTTCCGCTTGTTTGCAGGGAGACCGTGGACTGCCGTGACCGCGCGTGATCGCGCGAACCGGCCCGAGAGATCATGAAGGAGATCCTCGGGAAGCAGCTGGGGCTGTGAGCCTCGTAGTCGCCGCGGATCAGCGCCTCGGCTGCCCGGCTCGGCGGGTTACGCTTGGGGCGTGACCGGGCTCGCCGCCGAGCATTGCCGCGAATACCCGCCCGGGACGCCGCCACTCAGCGAGGAGGAAGCGGCGGAGCTGCACGGTCAGGTACCGGCGTGGGAGCGCGAAGGCAACCAGGCTCTGCGGCGCGAGCTCTCATTCGACGACTTCAGCAGCGCGTTCGGTCTAGTCGTGCGAGTCTGCCTCCTGGCCGAGGCGGAGAGCCACCATCCCCAGGTCGAGCTGGAGTGGGGTCGTGCCGCGTTCAGGACGTGGACGCACACGGCGTCCGGTCTCAGCCGCAACGACTTCATCATTGCGGCGAAGATCGACCTACTCGCGCAGGACTGAGTCGCGCGGCGGGCGGCCGTTCGCCTCCGCCACCAGCACGAGGGGCGTACCGGGGGACGGCTCGCCCTCCGCGACGAGAGACGCGTGGCGGCCGATGACGGCGAAGCCCGCATCCTCGAGCATCCTGCGCAACTCGTCTCCGCTGTAGACCCGCATCTCGTACGCCCGGGCGTGCGCGTCCCCGTACCCCAGGCGCTGGGTCTCCGTCATCAGGCCGCGCGCGCGATCGAACCGCCGCTCCACGCAAAGCGTGCCGCCGCTCGCCAGCGGCCGCTCCTCATGCTCGCGCAACCGCTCTCCGAGCTCGTCGCGGTGAAGCGTCTCGATCACCAGCCGCCCGCCCGGCGCGAGCACGCGGCGGAGCTCGCGCAGCGCCGCCCGGTCGCCATTCTCCCCCAGGTACCCCAGCGAGCTTCCCAGGCAGACAACCGCGTCGAACACCCGGCTCTCGAACGGCATCGCCGTGTACGAACCGCGCACGAAGTGCGGCTGCGGAGCGCCGCGGGCGAGCCGCCGGGCAGCGCGGAGCAGCGGACCGGAGGGGTCGAGCGCCACCACCCGGTAGCCCCCATCCGCGAGCGGCACGGCATTGCGCCCGTTTCCGCAGCCGGCGTCCAGAATCCGGGCGCCCGGCCGGCAGCCGGCCAGGCGCGCCGCCGCCCGCGCCTGCTCACCCGACTCGGCGGCCGGCTTCTCGGCGACCAGGGTGCGCAAGTACTCCGGATCGTCGAAGAACAGCGCGGCTGAGAGCATGGTTCGTGTCCTCCAGTGCAGCGTACGCCCTCCCGGCCGCCTTGTCAGCCTGCCACGTGCCTGCGAGGCTCTGGGTATGAGCGAGCTTGCCACGGCACACTGCGAGGCCTGCGAACCGGGCACCCCACCGCTGCCCGAGCGCGAGGCCGCGGAGCTGTCTACCCAGGTGCCGGCTTGGGAGCGCGACGGAAACCGCGCGCTGCGCCGCGAGTTCTCGTTTCCGAACTTCCGTGACGCCTTCGGCTTCACGGCGCGGGTCGCGTTGATCGCCGAGGCCGAGGGCCATCACCCCGACATCGAGCTGGGCTGGGGGCGGGCGGCATTCGAGCTCACGACCCACGCCGCATCGGGCCTGACGCGCAATGACTTCGTCCTGGCGGCGAAGATCGACCACCTCACCGGCTGACCCGCCCTGCTGCTCGCAAGGCAGCCCGGCCCAGGTGTTGCCGGTGGACGAGATTGACTCCCGCGAACGGCGGGCCCCGTAGGGGCTACATTGGTCGGGTGAGATCGCGACACGTCCTGTACGAGCCGGGCGCCCTCGAGAGGTACATCCGCTCGGCGGTACTTCCGCGCTTCATGCAGCGCCTACGGGAGATCGAGGACGCGCTTGCGCACCAGCGCGACGCGCTCCGGCGCGCGTACGACGAGCTCCGGGAATCCTGCGGGCAAGACGCCGAGCTGTTCGCGCGCAAATGGCGGGAGGTCGCGCACGGCTGGCGCTTCGACGAGCTGAACGAGCTGATCCGCCAGCACAACGACTACTACCCCATTGAGCGCAATCTCCCGATCGACCCCCGCACCGGCGACTACGTCACGATCGTCGGCCGCTCGTACCGGCGGGAGCCCCTCGGCCCGGCCTGGATCCTGAAGCAGTTCCCGCCCGGGCCTTGAGCCTCGGTCAGGTCGCGCGTCTGGAGCCCGCCGTGCGCAGGCTCCCGGTATGCGACCGCCTGCCGAGCCCGAAGCGAGCGGGCAGCGGCGCTCCCCCGGCGAGCGCTACCCCGAGTCGCTCGGCCATGGCGGGGCCGTGCTTGAACCCGTGGCCCGAGCCGCCGCCGACGAGCCAGACGCTCGGGTGCGCCGGGTGCGGCGCCGCGAGGAAGTGCGTGTCCGGCGTGAGCTCGTAGCGGCACGAGCGCGCCTCGACGAGCGGCGCGTGTTCGAGGGCGGGGAAGCGGTCCCGCAGGTAGGCGCGCACTTCCGGCTCGGAGACGGCCGTGTCAGGCAGCGGCGCGTCCGGATCGAGCGGCGGCGCCTCGACGTCGAGCGCCGCCTTGACGCCCGCCCCGTCCACGTCCGCGGTGCCGTACATCGCCCGGTCGTAGTCCACCCAGGCCGGCAGGCCCTGGGCGCCCCAGGCCGCGCCGCCGTCGAGGAAGAGCACCTCCTGGCCCGTGACCGCGAGCTGGATCAGGTCGGCGAACAGACGCGCGAGCCAGGCTCCGGCGGCCCAGACGACGACGTCGCCCTCCAGTCGGGTGGAGTCTTCGAGGACCACGGCCTCGCCGTCCGGCCGCGCCCGTCCGCGGACGAGTTCCGCGCCGCGGGCGCATGCCCGCGCAACCAGCGCACGCACCGCGCGCTGGGCGCGGAGAACGCCCGCCTCCGGCTCGAGCAGCACGAAGGCGAGGTCGTCGCCGCGAAAGCTCGGATAGAGGCGGGCCGCGCTCGAGACCTCTAGGCGCTCGTAGGGAATGCCATGTGCAGCCAGGGTGTCGGCGGATGCCGCCTCCCAGCCGTCCTCGCTGTGGGCGAACCACGCCACACCGCACTCCACGAGCAGCTCCTCACCCGATTCGGCCTCGAGCTCACGCCACAGCGCCCGCGCGCGGCGCGCCATCGCCGTGTAGTCGGCGTCGTGGCCGTGCGAACAGCGGAACAGCCGCGTCTCGCTACCCGAGCTCGCGCGCCGATCGCCCGGCTCGAACTGGTCGATCAACGTCACCCGCTCTCCCGCCCGTGAGAGCCACCACGCGAGCGACGCGCCGAACGTCCCGCCGCCGACGATCACTGTGTCCATCGAACGGCAGCCGGTAGGGTGCGTAGAAGGCCCGCGGGCTCGTTTGAACGACACGGAATGGAGGGTGCGACGCTCTCCGGCGTCATGACCATCTTCGCCTCGTTCATCTCCGACTTCTGGAACGACCAGATCGTCGCGCACGAGGGCGAGGGCCTGTTCTTCGTGCTCGTCGGCTTCCTCGGCTCATTCGGCTTCATCCGGATGAGCACCCGCCTGATGCGCAGCCCGCGTGTGCCGTGGTGGCCCGGCAGCGTGGTCAGCGACAGCGGCGTGCACCTCCACCACCTGGTGTTCGGCATCTGGCTGATGATCGGGGCCGGGACCCTCGGCTTCTGGTTCTTCGGCGAGGACCCTTGGTTCGAGATCTGCGCTCTGCTGTTCGGCATCGGAGCGGGACTCACTGTGGACGAGTTCGCGCTGTGGGTCCACCTCGACGACGTCTACTGGGCCGAGGAGGGCCGGAGCTCGATCGACGCCGCCGTCATCGCGGTGGCGGCGATGGGACTTGTGCTTCTCGGCTACAGGCCGCTCGACTTCACCACCGCGTCGGTGGGGACCGTGATAACAAGCATCGCGGCCGTCGTGCTCGAGCTCGCGCTGGTAGCCGTCTGCTTCCTGAAGCAGCGCGTGCTGCATGGCGCGGTCGGGCTCTTCGTCTTCCCCATCGCGGTCTACGGCGCGGCGCGGATCGGTAAGCCGCGCTCTCCGTGGGCGAGGCGCTTCTACGGGGAGCGGAACCCGCGCAAGCAGGCGAAGGCAGAAGAGCGCTTCGCTCCCGAGCGGCGCACCGAGCGCTTGAAGGAGCGTTTCCGCGACGCGGTTGGCGGAACAACGGGCGACGTCTATGAGGCCAAGCTCGCTGAGCGCACCGCCACCCAAGAGGCGGCGGCCGAGGTGGGTGAGCGGGCCGAGCGCGCCGCGGCCACGGGCTCGAAGCTGGGCGATTCGGGTCGAGCTCCATGAGCTCCATCTAGGATCCACTCGTGGCGCTGTCCTACGCGCACGGCACCGGTGACATCCCGCTTCTGGGCGAGACGATCGGGCACAACCTGGAGCGGACCGCCTCCAGGGTCCCGGATTCTGAAGCCCTCGTCTCCCGGCACCAGGGAGAGCGCTTCACGTGGGCCGAGCTGAACTCGGCTGTCGACCGTCTGGCCCGCGGGCTGCTGGGGCTCGGCCTGGCCAAGGGGGACCGCCTCGGGGTGTGGAGCCCCAACCGGTACGAGTGGGCGCTCGTGCAATACGCGACGGCGAAGCTCGGCATGATCCTCGTGAACGTCAACCCCGCCTACCGGACGTCCGAACTCGAATACGCGCTCGGTCAGTCCGGTTGCCGCGTGCTGGCGGCCGCTCCTGACTTCAAGGGCTCGGACTACCGCGCCATGGTCGAGCAAGTGCGCGACGGGCTCCCCACGCTCGAGAGGGTGGTCTTCTTCGATACGCCCGACTGGGACGCGCTGGCCGCCGGCGAGGACGGGCCCGGCGAGGACGAGCTCCGAGCGCGCACGGACGAGCTGGACTTCGATGACCCGATCAACATCCAATACACGAGCGGCACCACGGGTAGTCCCAAGGGCGCCACGCTCACCCACCACAACATCCTGAACAACGCGCTGCTACAGGGCGCGATCCTGGGCTACACCGAAGCCGATCGCGTCTGCATCCCGGTGCCTCTCTACCACTGCTTCGGCATGGTGCTGGGAAACCTGGCCTGCAGCCTCAGCGGCGCCTGCATGGTCTACTCGGAGGCCGGCTTCGATCCGCTGGCGACCCTCGAGGCCGTGGCGGAGGAGCGTTGCACCAGCCTCTATGGGGTGCCGACGATGTTCATCGCGGAGCTCGACCATCCCGGCTTCGGGGAGCTCGACCTCTCGAGCCTGCGCACCGGCATCATGGCCGGCTCGCCCTGCCCGATCGAGGTCATGCGAAGCGTGGCCTCTGAAATGGGCATCGCGGAGATGACCATAGCCTTCGGCATGACCGAGACCTCGCCGGCGTCGACCATGGTCCGCCGCGACGACACACTCGAGCATCGCTGCGGCACCGTCGGCCAGGCCCTGCCCCACACCGAGATCAAGGTCGTCGAGCCGGTGAGCGACCGGACCGTCCCGCGCGGCGAGGTCGGGGAGTTCCGCACGCGCGGCTACCTGGTCATGCGGGGCTACTGGGACGACCCGGCGCGGACCGCCGAGGCGGTCGACTCGGCGGGCTGGATGCACACGGGGGACCTCGCAACGATGGACGACGAGGGCTATGTGCGCGTCGTCGGCCGCATAAAGGACATGATCATCCGCGGCGGCGAGAACCTCTACCCGCGTGAGATAGAGGAGTTCCTCCACCAGCATCCCGATGTGGCCGACGTGCAGGTGATCGGCGTGCCGGACGAGCGCTACGGCGAGGAGCTGATGGCGTGGATCGTCACCCGCGAGGGCTCGGAGCCGAGCGAGGATTCGATCCGCGACTTCTGCCGCGGGAAGATCGCCCACACGAAGGTGCCGCGCTACGTCCGCTTCGTCGACGAATTCCCGATGACGGTCACCGGGAAGGTCCAGAAGTTCAAGATGCGCGAGACCGCCATCCGCGAGCTCGGTCTCGAGAGAGCCGCCGAGGTCGCGACCGCCTGAGCCGCCCGCCGCGCGACCTCGCCGCGGCCCGCTGCCGGCGCCGCCGGCCGACCTGGGCTCTTTCAGGCCCGAAATACGGGCCTCAGCGCGCCCAGGTGCATGACGTGGGCCTCTGAACTCTGCCTCCACCGAGCCGGCAGCGCACTCCCCCAGAGCGGACGGCGCCCTCGGCCGGGCACCACAGGCGCCGGGGCGCCGCTGCATGCCGCGGTACGACGCGTCATGATGCCGCCCGCCAATCGGACAAGGAGATGGATCAGGTGGCAGTTCTGGACGGCAAGGCGGCGATCGTCACGGGCTCGGCGCGCGGCATCGGCCGCGCGACGGCCGAGGCGCTCGCCGAGCAGGGCGCGAAGGTCCTCATCAACGACCTCGACGGCGACGTGGCCGAGGAGGCCTCCAACGAGGTCCAGGGCGAGACGGTGGCGTTCGCCGGCGACCTGACCAAGGAGGGCGTCTGCGAGCGGCTGATCGAGACCGCCGCGGAAGCTTTCGGTCAGATCGACATCATCGTGAACAACGCCGGCTACACCTGGGACGGGCCGATCCACAAGATGACCGACGACCAGTTCCAGGCGATGCTCGACATCCACACGATCGTGCCGTTCCGAGTGCTCCGGGCCGCGGCGCCGCACCTGCGCGAGCCGGCAAAGAAGGAGCGCGACGAGGGACGCGAGGTCTTCCGCAAGGTCGTGAACGTGACCTCGATCTCGGGGACGATGGGCAATGCCGGGCAGGCGAACTACTCGGCCGGCAAGGCGGGCATCGTGGGCCTGACCAAGACGCTGGCCAAGGAGTGGGGCCAGTTCAAGATCAACGTCAACGCGGTGGCCTTCGGGTTCGTGGAGACGAGGCTGACGGCGGCCAAGGAGGAGGGGGGCACGTTCAAGAAGGACGGCGAGGAGATCGCGCTGGGCATTCCGGAGCAGATGCGCGCGATGGCCTCGGCGATCATCCCGCTGGGGCGTCCGGCGTCGCCTGCCGAGGCCGCGGGCCCCGTCTTCTTCCTGTGCTCGCCCTGGTCCAACTACGTCCACGGCCAAGTCCTGAACGTGACCGGGGGCCAGTTCGGTGGAATGACAATGTGACGAGCGGTTCCCTCGCCGGGGCCGCTCGAACCGGCGGAGGGGTCGGTTCCCCTAGAAAGGCATTTCGCACCCCCAGGAGGGGTGCAAAGTGACGTTCTAGAGGCTCACGGGCCTCGGATCAGGGCTCCGGCTTGCGCTCCTCTGCCAGCGGCCTGCCCCGCTCGTCGATGAGGCCGCCGGGTGGCCAGGAGCCGAGCCAGTTGTCGCGGGCTCCGTCGATCGTGAGCACGGCCCCCGAGAGGTAGTCGCCTCCCCGCGATGCCACGAACGCGACGAGCCACGCGAACTCCTCCTCCGTCCCCAGGCGACCCAGCGGGACCGTCGTCGCCACGCCCTCCACGACGGGCCGGGGATACTTGGTGCGGAGCGTCTCGGTGTCGAAGTGACCCGCCGCCAGCGCGGTGAGCCGGACGTTGAAGCGCGCCCACTCGATCGAAAGCACCCGGGTGAGGTTCTCGACCGCCGCGCGGGCGGCCGAAGAGTGGGCCATCCCGGGCAGCCCTTGATGCGGCGAGAGCGTGACGTTCACGATCTTGCCGCCTCGGCTCTCAGGGATCATCGCCCTCGTCGCCACCGCGTGGCTCATGAGCCAGGTGCCCTCGACGTTGAGGCGCATCACCGTCCGGAAGCCCTTGGCCGTGATGTCCTCGGCGGGAGTCATGTATTGGCCGCCGGCGTTGTTCACAAGCAGATCCACCTGCCCGTGACGCTCGAGGACGCCGTCGACGAGCGCGTGGACCTGGTCCTCATCGCGGATGTCGCACGGGACCGCCTCGCAGCGCCCGTCCCGCGCCCGGGCAACGGTCTCCTCCAGCGGCTGCCGGCGGCGCCCGCAGACGACAACGGTGGCCCCGCACGCGGCGAGCTCCAGGGCCGAGGCGCGGCCGAGCCCGCTGCCGCCTCCGCTCACGATCGCCACCTGGCCGTCGAGCAGGCCCGGCGCGAAGATCTTGGAGGCCATCGCGGCGCAGGCTAACGCGACGTGACCGGCTTGCCTGGAAGAAGGGCCCGACCCCCGGCCGAGGATCGGCCGCCGGGCGCCTCAGAGGATCGGGCAGACAGCCTTCGAGCAGCTCTGCGCGGAGGGACCGGGCCGCCTCTGGGAGTGCCTACGCCGGCGCGCCGGCGTGGGCGGCCACTTCGATCGTCGCGCGCATGAACGCGGGCAGGTCGTCCGGCCGCCGCGAGGAGATCAGGTTCCCGTCCACGACCACCTCGGAGTCCTCCCACTGCGCGCCGGCGTTGCGGAGGTCGTCGGCGATCGAGGGGTAGGAGGTCACCCGCCGGCCCGCCAAGATGCCGGCGGAGGCGGGGACCCAGCCGGCGTGGCAGATGAACGCCACCGGCTTCCCGCGCTCGCTCAGCTCTCGGACCAGCCGCAGCACGCCCTCGTCCATCCGCAGCTTGTCCGGCCCGTAGCCGCCGGCGATCACCAGGAGGTCGAGATCGTCAGCGACCAGGTCATCGGCCGCCTGCTCGACCTCCAGCTCGTGTCCCTTCTTGCCCTTGACCATGGCGCCGGCCTCGACCCCGATCACGCCCACCGCCGCTCCGGCCTCGCGCAGGCGGTAGAGCGGGTACAGGGCCTCGCTGTCCTCGAACATCGGCCCGACCATGACCGCCGCGCGCCTGCCCGCGAGCGGTTCGTCGTGAGAGTGGTGGGTCATCGCTTCCGAGGCTTCCCGATCGCCCCGGGATTATGCGCTGATCGAGTGATCCGCCTTCAGCCGGTCCGGGGTCTCGTCGTCGAAGCCGGCGAAGAAGGAGCCGAGCGCCTCCATCAGGTGAGTCATCGACCCCGCGGAGTAGAGCACAGGCTGGTAGCGCGTGATGTCGTACTCCAGCGTGCCCATCTCGAGGAAGTCGATCGGCCTTATCTCCATCGACCGGAACTCCTCGATCTCGCCGTAGCTCGACAGGATGCCCGCCCCGTAGGCCCGGAGCTCCCCGTTCTCGTAGAGCACGCCGAACTCGATGGTGAACCAGAAGACGTCGGCGAGGAACTTGAGCGCCGCCTCCGTCTCACAGCGGCGGGCGGCCTGCCCGGCGAGCAGGTTGAGCTCGGCGAACTCGGGCGACGCGAGCAGGTTGCCGTGGCCGATCACCTCGTGGATCAGATCGGGTTCCGGCGTGTACAGCGGAGCCGCGGGGTGGCGGATGTACTGGGTGGAGTGGAAGACGCGGTCGGCCAGCGAGCCGTAGAACTCCCCGAGCGGGACGAGCCCGGCGGCCGGCACATAGCGGAAGCCGGTGAGCGGCTCGAGGCTGGCGCTGACCTCCTCGAGCTGGGGAATCCGATCGTGCGGCAGGCCGAGGGCGGCGTAGGCCTCGCGGAAGGCCCGGCACGCGTAGCGCTCGTACCTGGGGGCGAGCTCCCGGGTGACCGTGCGCCAGACGTTCTGCTCCTCCTCGGTGTAGGCGATCGTCGGCGCCGGCGTCCCAGGCGTCCATTCGAGCGCGGCCTCGGCGATCTCGGCTCGGCGGGCGCGGTAATCGGGGTCGTTCGCGCCGGGGTGGTCGGCACCGAGGTGGACGACGACGCCCTCCTCGCCGCGGGTCACCGGGGAGTAGAGCTGTGCCTCCTCGAACATCAGGCCTCCACCGGTCCGCCTGAGGGCGGTCGACGGCCCTCAAACGGCGCGTTCGGGCGGCCGGCAGCGGCCCCCAAACGCTCTTTGTCCGGGTTCCAGGACAGGGCGTACTCGGGCTTGTCGACCTCACGCCAGAGCGACGCGAGCCGGAGCGGCCGGAAGGTGTCCCACATGATCGCCAGCTCGTCAGTGCGCTTGGCCCCGAGCGCCTTCTCGACGGCTCCCGGCTGCGGGCCATGGGGCAGACCGGAGGGGTGAAGGGTGATGCATCCCACCTCGACTCCCTTGCGCGCCGCGTAGTCGCCCTCCGCGTAGAACATGACCTCCTCGGACTGGATGTTCGAGTGGTGGTAGGGGATGGGGACCGCCTGGGGGTCCCAATCGAGCATCCGCGGGGCAAAGGTGCAGATCACGAAGTTCCGCCCCTGGAAGGTCTGGTGACTCGGGGGCGGCAGGTGGAAGCGGCCGGTCCGGGGCTCGAAGTCGTCGGCGTTGAACGTGTAGGGCCAGACGTACCCGTCCCAGCCGACCACGTCGAAGGGGTGCCTATCGAGCAGGTAGTCCTGATAGCCGTCGCGCACCCGCACGGTGAGCGAGTACTGCCCGCTCTCGTCCCGGGTCTCGAGCCCGGACGGGGGATGGAAGTCCCGCTGCGAGAAGGGTGCGTGCTCGAGCAGCTGGCCGTAGCGGTTGCGGTAGCGGTTGGGCGTCTCGATCTCGCCCGGGGTGTGGAAGCAGAGCCACACCTGCTCGTCCTCGTCGAGCTCGAAGGTGTGAGTGGTCCCGCGCGGGATGACGATGTAGTCCTTCGGCCGGAAGGGGACCATTCCGAAGATCGTGCGGAGCACGCCGCCCCCGCGGTGGACGTAGATGACCTCGTCGCCCTCACCGTTGCGGTAGAAGCCCTCGGGCTGCTCGTCGGGCTTGCAGAGCGACACCTCCAGGTCGCCGTTGAACATGAGCAGACGGCGGCCGGTCAGAGGGTCGCCGCCCGGCTCGACGGGATTCGTGTCGGCCAGCCGGTGCACGTGCGCTTCGGGGACCCACTCGTCGCGGACGATCGGCGTGAAGTCGCCGACGGAGTCCAGGCGGCAGGGCGAGTGCAGGTGGTACAGGATCGTCTCGTTGCCGGAGAAGCCCTCGTAGCCCATGACCTCCTCCGTCAGCAACTGACCGCGACCGTTGCCCGCTGGCTGGCGGACGGCCACGTGGCGCTTGGCGGGGACCTCGCCCCGCCGCTCGTACCTCACAGGTTTCCCCTCCTTTCCTGCTCGCGCTCGAGCGCTTCGAACAGGGCCTTGAAGTTGCCCTCCCCGAAGCCGCGCGAGCCGTGGCGCTCGATGACCTCGAAGAACAGCGTCGGCCGGTCGCCGAGCGGCTTGGTGAAGATCTGAAGCAGGTAGCCCTCGTCGTTGCGGTCGACGAGGATGCCCAGGCGGCGCAGGTCGGCCAGGTCCTGCTCGATCTCGCCGATCCGCTCGGGAACGTCCTCGTAGTACGCCTCGGGAATCGCGAGGAACTCCACCCCCCGCCGGCGCAGCTCCCCCACGGCGCCGACGATGTCCCGGGTCGACAGGGCCACATGCTGCACGCCCGCGCCTCGGTAGTACTCCAGGTACTCGTCGATCTGCGACTTGCGCCTGCCCTCAGCCGGCTCGTTGATCGGAAACTTGAGCCTCCCGCTGCCGTCCGTCACGACCTTGGACATCAGCGCGGAGTACTCGGTCGAGATCGCCTCGTCGGAGAAGTGGATCAGCTCGGTCATGCCGAAGACGCGCTCGTAGTAGCCGACCCACTCCTGCATGTGGCCGAGCTCCACGTTCCCGACCACGTGGTCGATCCCGGCGAACAGGCCCTCGGAGCTCCTCGCGCCGCGAGCCTCGAAGCCGGGCAGGAAGGCTCCCGCGTAGCCGTTCCGCTGCACGAAGAGATGCACCGTGTCGCCGTACGTGGCGACCGACGAGAGACCCACCGCGCCATGGTCGTCCTCGGTCCAGTGCGGGGTCATGACGCCGCGGGCGCCATGCTTGACGGCGTGCCAGTACGCGCCCTCGGCGTCGGGGACGCCGAGGGCGATCTTGTGCACGCCGTCGCCGTGGCGCTTGTGGTGCTCACCGATCTCGTCGTCGCCGGAAAGAGTTCCGGTCAGTACCAGCCGGATGCGTCCCTGCTCGAGCACGTGCGATACGCGATCGCGCCTGCCGGTCTCGAGCCCGCTGTAGGCCGTCTCGGTGAAGCCGAAGGCGCGGGTGAAGAAGAAGGCGGCCTGAGCAGCGTTGCCGACGTACAGCTCCAGGTGGTCGATCCCGTGGACCGGCATTCGGTCCACGTCGGCGACCGCTGCGGGCCGCGGCGCGAGCTGCTCTGTGGCCATCCTCCTCCTTCGTCCGCTTGCAAGCTAATGTTTCTATTGCCTGTACGCCGATTCAACGGCTATTCGTTGCAATTCAGTTACGTCTCAGCCCGATTTGGACGCCATAGACCGTAAGATCGTTACGCTGCTTCGCGAGAACGCCCGCCGCTCGTTCAAGGACATCGGCAAGCACGTGCATCTGTCCGCGCCCGCGGTCAAGCGCCGGGTGGACCGGCTGGAGGACGAGGGCGTCGTTCGGGGCTATACGGCGGTCGTCGACCCGGCCGCCTTCGGCTGGCACACTGAGGCCTTCGTGGATCTCTTCTGCGACGGCCGCATGCCGGGCGAGGTGATCAAGCGCACCGTCGAGAAGGAGCCGACGGTGGTCTCCGCCCACACCGTCGCCGGGGAGGCCAGCGCCCTCCTTCACGTCATGGCGGAGGACACCCGCGACCTCGAGCTGGCGCTTGAGCGGATAAGGAAGGTCGAGGGCGTGGATCGCACCGTCACCGAGGTGGTGCTCTCGACCCTCTTCCAGCGGTGAGGCGCCCCTACCCGGAAGGGCAACCCCCCTCGGTCCGCGACTTCTTCGCCTTCGAGGAGCACGTCCGGAACGCCCGCGGCAACGTTCCCCAGGCGTGGTACGAGATTCCGGTCTTCTACTTCTCGAACCCTGCCGCGGTCTACCGCGACGGGGACGCGATTCCCCGGCCGGCCGACACCCAGATGCTCGATTACGAGCTCGAGCTCGCGGCCGTGGTCGGCGCCTGCGGCGGCATCGAGGGCTTCACGATCATGAACGACTGGTCGGCCCGCGACCTGCAGCTCAGGGAGATGTCGGTGGGGCTGGGGCCGGCGAAGGGCAAGGACTTCGCGACGTCGCTCGGCCCGGTGCTCGTGTCGCCGGACGAGCTGCCCGCGGACCTCGACATGCGCGCGCTCGCGCGAGTGAACGGCGAGCTGCGGACGCACACGCGTACCGGCGCGATGCACTGGCCGTGGGAGCAGGTGCTGGAAGCTGCCGCCCGCAACACGCCGGGCCTCCAGGCGGGCGACGTGATCGGCTCCGGCACGGTCGGCGACGGCTGCATCCTCGAGCACGGCGATGGCCGCTGGCTGCAGACGGGCGACGAAGTCGAGCTCGAGATCGAGGGGATCGGTGTGCTGTCGAACCGGGTCGGGTCCCCGGTGTGAGC
>JBKPHP010000095.1:0-2785 GCA_046729895.1 Actinomycetota bacterium | reverse complement strand
TTCCTGAACCGTAGCCCTGACGATCCCGTCTGCCACGCCGGCGTGTGAACAGCCGGCGCCCAGCATCCGCGCCGCGGGCGCCGGCGGCTCCTCGGGGCGGAAGCGATTTCGCTACCGGCGCCCGAAGGTCTCCGTGCATTGAATGAGACCGCTCGCGGCTGGGCGATGCTCCCAGCGGTCGTCCAGACGAGCGGCGACCGGGCCAAAAGCGTCGGCTGCGTGGCGACTGCCGCTGTTCGTGCGACCTACTGGGCCGGCTTGCCATCGGCCCCGATTCCTTCGAAGACATACTCCTGGGGACGACGCCGCCGAACGGAAGGTCGCGCCAGGCCGCGGCCAGCGCCTCCATCTCGCGGCGCAGCTCGATCTCCCGTTCGAGCGAGCGCTTCCGCGTCGCTCAGTACACGGCCGCCTCTCGGGCGAGTGTCACCTTCGAGCCCGTCGAAGGGGAGATCGTCGCCGAGATAGCCGATGACGGCGTCGGCGGGGCAATCAGCGGGGCGGTTTCCGGACTGTCGCGCCTCGAGGATCGGCTGCATGCGGTGGGCGGAAGGCTCTCGGTTCAGAGCCCAGGCGGCTCGGGGACGCGGATTCGCGCGCGGGTGCCCGTCCCGCTGGCGAGCCGGGGCGACGCCGGGTCGCTGGGTCAGGCCTCTGTTTTGCGGCAAGCCGATCCTGGCGGGCGCGCGCAATCCCGCACTCTCTCGCTCGGTCCGAACACAGGGCAAGCGGGCCCCGGGCGCCCTGAAGGAGGGGGCTCGGCCGCGACGCGCCCCTGAGCCAGGCGCTCCGCGATCCTGTCGAAGAAGCTAGCTCACACCTATCGGCATGGCCGATAGCTGGGGCGGGGAAGTCCTGTTGGTCGTGGGCCGCGGGGCCGCTAGCTTCGGCGGCAGGTTTGACGAAGAGCGTCGACACCCGGGCTTGGCTGATCACGGGGGCGTCGAGCGGGTTCGGTCGTGCGATCACCGAGGCGGCCCTGGTCCGGGGGGACTCGGTCGCCGCCGCTGCTCGCACCAGCGACGCGTTCGGTGACCTGCCCGAGGGCGTCCTCCCGCTCTCGCTCGACGTCACCGACCCGGATCAGCGCGAGGCTGCCGTGGTCGAGACACTGGAGCGTTTCGGCCGCGTCGATGTGCTCGTCAACAACGCCGGACGCACCCAGGTCGGCGCCGTCGAGGAGACCAGCGACGAGGAGCTGCGCTCGCTCTTCGAGCTTCACTTTTTCGCGCCGGCCGCGCTGACACGCTTGGTCCTGCCGCACATGCGCCGTCAGGGTGGGGGCGCGATCGTGCAGATGTCGAGCGTCGGCGGCCAGGTGACCGCGCCGGGCTTCGGGGCCTACTGCGCGACCAAGTACGCGCTCGAGGGGCTTACCGAGACCCTGCGCGACGAGGTGGCTGGTTTCGGCATTCGGACACTGATCGTCGAGCCGGGCGCCTTCCGCACCGGGCTGTTCCGCCCCGGAGCCGCCTACGAATCGGAGGCGATGCCCGAGTACGCCGACACCGTCGGGCCGACCCGCGCCTACGTCCGCGACAACGACGGCCTCCAGCCCGGTGACCCGGTCAAGGCCGCGCAGGCGATCCTCACCGCCCTCGACGCCGACGAGCCTCCGCTGCGACTCGTCCTGGGCGCCGACGCCATCGGGAACATCGAGCGGCGCCTGCAGAGCCTCTCCGACGAGCTCGCCGGTTGGCGCGCGGTGGGCGAGGCCACCGCCGTGGACGAGCAGTGATCCTCGTCACGGGCGCCACGGGGAACGCTGGCGGTGCGGTGGTCCGCGCGCTGGCGGGCGCGGGCGAGCGGGTGCGCGCCCTCGTCCGCGACGCGGATCGCGCGCCGCTGCCCGCGGGTGTCGACGAGGTCGTCGGCGACCTGAACGAGCCGGAAACGCTGGCGCCCCACTTCGAGGGAGTGACGGCGGCCTTCCTTCTCAGCGGCTACGGGGGTCTCGAGGAGACCCTCGCGAGCATGCGCCGTGCGGCAGTGGAGCGGGTGGTGCTGCTGTCGAGCAGCGCCGCGCCAGGCGGTGACCTGACCAACGCGGTCGCCCGCTACCACATCCTCTCCGAGCGGGCCGTGCGCGAGTCGGGCCTCGGCTGGACGTTCCTCCAGCCGAACAGCTTCATGACGAAACACCTTCCAGTGGCTACCGCAGCTGCGGCGGGGGCATGTGATCCGCGCCCCCTTTCCGGATGTCCGCGTCGCGACCATCGACCCCGACGACATCGGCGCGGTGGCCGCGGCCGCCCTGACGTCCGAGGCCCACGAGGGTCGTGCCTACCGGCTGAGCGGTCCCGAGTCGCTCCTGCCGGCGGATCGGGTGGCGATCCTGGATGACGTGCTCGGCCGTGAGCTCCGCTTCGAGGGCCAGTCGGACGAGGAGACCCGGGCGGAGATGAGCGAGGCGATGCCTGCCGAGTACGTGGACGCGTTCTTCAGATTCTTCGTCGACGGCGACGTCGACGAGTCAGGGGTTCTCCCGACCGTAGAAGAGGTCACCGGGAGGCCGCCGCGCCGCTTCGAGGCGTGGGCGAGAGCGCACGCCGACGCCTTCCGCTGAGTGCCGCTTAGCCTCGTGCCGCCGCGGCGGCGAGGTCGCGGGTGACGCGCGCGAACGACAAGACGAGCGGAGAGTCATCCCCGCGGCGCCAGCAGAGCGCGATGCGCAGGCGATCGATGTCGGCGATCGGGACCCAGGCGAGGTCGGGTCTCGCGTAGTGGGTCGCCATCGAGCGCGGGACGATGCAGATGGCGGCGCCCTCGGCGACCTGCTCGAGCA
>JBKPHP010000094.1:0-3337 GCA_046729895.1 Actinomycetota bacterium | reverse complement strand
ACGACGACGGTGACGACGGTCAACGGCACCCGGTCGCGGGCGCTCGTGATCGCCGATCTCGCGCACGTGGTCTGGGCGGTCAACCTCGGTTGTCTGGGCTTCCACGTCTGGCCGTACCGCGTCGCGGCCCCCGAACATTGCGACGAGCTGCGCCTGGATCTCGACCCGCAGCCGGGCACGGACTTCATGGACGTCCGCCGCGCGGCCGCGGAGCTCAAGGCCCTGCTCGACGAGCTTGACGTCGTCGGATACCCGAAGACCACGGGCAACCGGGGGTTGCACGTCTATGTCCGCCTCGAGCCGCGCTGGGACTCGTACGAAGTGCGCGCCGCCGCGGTGGCGGTCGCCCGGGAGCTCGAGCGCCGGCGCCCCGACATCATCACGGCGGCGTGGTGGAAGGAGGAGCGCGGCGCGAGGATCTTCGTCGACTACAACCAGAACGCACCGCACAAGACCGTCTTCGGCGCATGGGCAGTGCGCGCCCGTGCGGGCGGCCAGGTCTCGACACCGCTGCGCTGGGACGAAGTCGCCGAGCTTTACCCGGACGAGCTGACCCTGGCGACGGTCTCCGACCGCCTCGACCGGCTAGGCGACCCATGGGAGCCAATTGACGAGGCCCCGCAGTCGCTCGAACCGCCGCTTTCTATGCACGAGCGCGACCGCGCGAACGGCCTGCTCGACGCCCCGTGGCCGCCCGTCTACCCGAAGATGCCCGACGAGCCCCCACGAGTGGCGCCAAGCCGGGCGAGAAGGGGCCCGTCCTCCGGGGGCTCAGGCGCCGGCTGAAGTCATCCAGTCGGGCGGGGAAGCGCAAGCCCTCCGACGCGCACGGGAGTGCGGTCACGTGAGCGAATCCGCGCGGGGCGGCTGGGCCCTTCGCGTTACGCTCGCAGCATGGACGCCTTCCTGACGATCGCCAGTAAGCGGGAGGTGCGCGAGTACGCTGACCGCCCCATCGATCCCGACGTGGTCCGGCTCATCCTCGAGGCCGGGCGCATCGCCGGTAGCGCGGCCAACCGTCAGCCGTGGGACTTCTTCATGGTCGAGTCCGAGGAGGCGCGGGCCAAGGTCGCCGAGTCGGTCTACCAACCTTCCAACGTTCGCGGTGCCCAGTTGGTGGTGGTGATCGCGATCCGGGGCCGCCGGCAGGCCGGATTCGACACCGGGCGGGCGGCCCAGAACATGATGCTGGCCGCCTGGAGCGCAGGGATTGGCTCCTGTCCGAACGGGATGCACGACCGCGAGCAGGTGAAGACGCTCCTCGGCCTGGATCAGGATCAGGAGCCCAGCATCATCTTGACGTTCGGCCACCCGGCTCGCCCGAGGAGGCCCGAGGCGCGTTCCGCGATGGAGTGGCTCGAGCGCGCCGATCGCCGACCGCTGCGCGACGTGGTCAAGCGCGTCTGACCCCATCTTCTTCGAGCTCGTCTGCCAGACGGTCGATGAACACCGCCTGCGCGGGGTTGATCCGGCGGCGCGCTTCGGCGATAGGGAACCACCGCGCGCGGTCGATCTCGGGGAACTCGCGCATGACGCCCGAGCGCGGCGGCCACTCGAGACTGAACGTGTTGCTGCGCACGCTCGCCGGGTCGATGTTGCCTTCGGCGGCCCAACCCGTCACGAGCTTGCCGCCGGCTTGCCTAGTGGTGCCGAGGGCAGCGAGGTCGCCGTCGGGCGGCGATGCTCCCAGCTCCTCCTCGAACTCGCGAAGCGCGGTGGCGCGGGGATCCTCGCCTTCCTCGTACTCGCCCTTGGGGATCGACCAGGCGCCGAGATCCTTGTTCTTCCAGAAGGGGCCGCCAGGGTGAACGAGCAGCACCTCCGGCCCCCCGGTCCGCCGTCGGTACAACAGGATGCCCGCGCTCTGCGTCGGCATGGCCTGGAAGCTATCGGTGGCAGGGGGTCAGCCGTCAGTGACGCCGCGAGGAGCTAGAGCACCCGCGGGGCGTGGGAGCTCGAGTAGACGTCCTTGCGAGCGATCAGGCCGTCGCGGAAAGGGAAGACGTCGACGCCGTCCCACTCGATTGCGCGGCCCTCCTCGTCGGTGGCGGTGGCCGTCCATTCGCTGACCACGAAGTCGTCGCCCACGTAGCGACGGCGACCGCGGAACCGCAGGTCGGGCTGATCGGCGAAGGTCGTCTCGAGCAGCTCCCTCACCGTGGCGCCCTCGGCACGGACGCCACGCGTGTGGTTCTCGAACACCATGTCCGGGGTGTGCATCGACAGGATCGCTTCGACGTCCTGGTCGTTCCAGGCCTGGTCGTAGCGATCGATGAAGGCGGCCAGGTCCACGAGAGAATCCTAAGTGTGATCTGGCGATGGCCGTCCAGGCCGGCGCGAACGCGAGGTGGGGCCGTTGCGGGCGGGTCAGCTAGGCCGCGAGGACGCCTTTCAGTGCGCCGATCGACGGGCTGAAGAAATAGCCGCCGCCGGTCGGGATCACGAAATCCGAGCCGGTCGACACGGTGCCCTGTGCCCCCTCGACCCCGAAGAGGACGCACTGCCTCACGCGATTCTCGCCGGGCTGCCCGTTCTCACCGACCACCATGTCGAAGCCGCCCGGGCTGCGCGGGTTGACCGGGCTGCCCATCCACGCCGTGCACAGGAACTCGAACTGGTCCATCAGCGAGGCCTGGTACGAGATGAACAGGAGCCCGCGGTCGCCATTCGCCGGGTCGGAGCCGAACGGGTCTGTCATCTGCGGCCCGTACGGCAGACCGCGGCGCAGCAGCCGGCGGCTCGTTGATGCCCTTCGACCACCGAGGTCGTTGGGGGTCTCGCGCGGCTGGACCTTGCGGATGTGGGCGGCCATCGGGCAGGTGAGCCCGACCGGATCCGCCTTCGCTCCCGGGAACGTGTTGGTGTCGCCCCCGCCGGCGAGCGGAAGGGCCGCCGAGTCGGCGGCGAAGCCGAAGCTGTTGTTCGCGAGGCGGTCGGTGCCGAGATCCGGCACGTCGGCGTCCGGGACGCGTGCGACGGGTGCTCCGCTCCTCCAGCGACCGACCAAGTTCGCTCCGAGCCGCTCGGCTGTCCAGCCCTCGAAGCCGCGCTGCGAGGCCAGCTGCTCGGCTTGTTCGGTGAGGGACTTCCAGAACCCGGGCACGTCCTGGCGGAGGCGCCTGAAGCTGAGGTACGAGCCGTTGCGGCTCCAGTCCGGGCCGGGCAGGTTCTCCGCGCCGGCGACCAGCGGGTCCGCGCCCGCGTCCGGATACCCGAAGACGAACTCGCCCGGCCACACCAGGAGCTGGCCGGGCAGCCCATAGAGCCACGAGTCGGGCACGGCGCTCGGGTCGATCGTGCGCTGCGTCATGAAGCTGTCGGGGTCGTCCGAGAGGCG
>JBKPHP010000093.1:0-6744 GCA_046729895.1 Actinomycetota bacterium | reverse complement strand
CGACGTCAAGAGGGATCGCTCGCTCGCGAGTGTCCTGGCCGATCCCTACGCCCTGTCGCCTGACCGGGATGCCGAACCCGAGCTCGGCAACGAGGCCGATCTCCGCGGTGCGGAGTACTCCGAGGACCTCGGCACCTGGTTGGGCCCGTTCGTGATGGCACCGGTCAACACCCGCGTCGTGCGCCGCTCCAACGCGCTCCAGGACTGGGCTTACGGGCGACGCTTCCGCTACCGCGAGGTTATGGCTTTCGGCTCCGGCCTCATGGGGCGCGCGAAGGCCCTCGGCGTGGGAGGGGGCATGGCCGCGCTCACTGCTGGGCTCGCCCTGCCACTTTCCCGATTCGCCCTCGACCGCGTGTTGCCCGGTCCCGGCGCAGGGCCCAAGGAGGAGCTCGTGCGGGAGGGGTTCTTCGTAATTGAGATCCACGCGCGCACACCGGCTGACGAGCGCTGGGTCTGCCGCGTGGAAGCGCAGGGCGACCCGGGCTACGGGGCAACGAGAGTGATGCTGGGGGAGAGCGCTCTGTGCCTTGCGCTCGACGGCGACCGGCTCCCAAACCGAGCAGGCGTGCTGACCCCCGCGACCGCCATGGGGAGCGTGTTGGCCGACCGCCTCCGCGCGGCCGGTCAGACATTCGACGTCTCGCCCGCCGCATAGCTTCATCGCTACTGCTCCTCGCGCAATGCGACAGTCACGCTCTGGGTGCGGACCGCTGTTGGGTCTCGTCCATAGCGACAGCCGCGCTCGGATGCCGCGGCGCTACCGCTCGTGCCTCAACGGGACAGTCCGGCAGCTTGGCGTCGTCGCGCCAGCTACCGCCAGCCACTTCATCCACCGGGAGGTTGCCGCACAATAGGCCGGGTGATCGACCATGTTGACATCCGCGTCTCCGACCGCGACGCGTCCCAGCGCTTCTACGACACCGTCCTCACCGTGCTCGGCAAGGAGCGCATGGACGACCCCGAGTACATCGAGTGGGGCGATTTCTCGATCGTCGCCGACGGTCAACCCGTCGCGAAGCACCTCCAGATCGCGTTCTACGCGCCGTCGCACGAGCTCGTCGACGCCTTCCACCGCGCCGGCGTCGAGGCCGGCTACACCGACGACGGCGCGCCCGGCCCGCGGCCGCAGTACCGCGAGGACTACTACGGCGGGTTCCTGCGCGACCCGGACGGCAACAGCGTCGAAGCGGTGTACACGGGCCAGGAGCACAAGACCGGCGCGATCGACCACCTGTGGCTCCGCACGCGTGACGTCGCGGCCATCAGGCGCTTCTAACGTGGCGAAGGGCCACGAGATCGGCGTCGACGAGCCCGACCACGTCCAGATCGTCACCGCCAACGCCTCGATCTCGTACGTCGCCGGCGAGCCGCTGACCGAGCACGTCCACCTCGCGTTCGGCGTCGACACGAACGAGGCGGTCGACGCCTTCCACCGAGCCGCGATCGACGCGGGCTACACGGACAATGGCGCGCCCGGTGAGCGCGCCGTCTACCACCCCGGCTACTACGGGGCGTTCGTCCTCGATCCTGACGGCCACAACATCGAGGCCGTCAACCACAACCGGACCGGTGCGTCCTGAGAGTTCGATGAGCGCATTGGGGCGCAAGGGCAAGGTGGGCGTGAAGGTCGGGTGCGCCCGGCAGCGCCGATCGCGCTGCTCCTATCGCCTGTTAGGAGCCGTCCGGCCCGGGCGTGCCCGACTATTGCCTTCCATGCGAACCAGCGGTCAGCGGTGGTCGCTCATCCCCTGCCGCTTTTCGCGTGATTGCAGCACTCGCCGCCGGGTCTCACTCAGATGCCGCCTACCCATGGGCGCGAAACTCTCGACGGCTCGTTGTTGCAGCAAAGGCCACAGAAAATGGCTGCAGATCGGCCTGTCGGATCCGGGGCCCGATATGTCCCCCTTCGAGCGACGCTCGGATCATCCAGCAGTGCCGGCTGGCGGCGTGACCCTAGTTGCCCGGCAGCGTGTTTCTGCTCGGGCACAAGTCCCGACGTAGAGGAGTGTCACGTCAGTGCTTGCAAGTCACACCATCCAGCGTGTAGTGGTCGTTGTAGAGGACGACCGCCTCATCGCGCTCCTGAAGGAACGGGAGCCGCGAGAAGTCAGGATCGTTCCGCCACGGCTTCCCTTCGGCGGTCTTAATTTCTCCAAGCCGCGAAGTATCTACGGACGCGGCGGCAAGAGCGTGAAGCGAACGCGCTTCTGGCCCAGGTTGCCCGCGGCGTCGCGCGCCCGGGCGACCGCCAGCACCCGCAGCCGACGCTTCGTCTTGAGGAGCCGCGCGCCCCGCCGCGAGAGCCTCAGCCGAACGCGGGCCGTCTTACCCGGCGTTATCTCGAAGCGCTTCGAGGCGACCTTGATCCGGCGACGGCCGGTGTAGAGCCGCAGGATGCCGCGGCAGGGCTCGGGCTCGGAGGCGCCGCACCTCACGCGAACGCGAAGCCAGCGGTTGCGGCCAAGCCGGACGCGCCGCTTCGACACGCCCAGCACCGGCGGCGTGGTGTCGGAAGACGTGGAGGGCGTGGACGGAATGCTCGGATTCAGGCCGGGCGTCGGGCTCGGCTCGTTGGCGGGCGGCGACGAAGGGGTCGCGGCCTGCAGGCCGAACGTGGCGGTCACCTGGCGCGCCTGGTCCATCGCGACCGTGCACGTGCCGGTGCCCGAGCAGCCCTCACCCTCCCAGCCGGCGAGCGTCGACCCGGACGCGGGCGTCGCGGTGAGCGTCACCGAGGTGCCGTTGGTGAAGCTCGCTGAGCAATCGGATCCGCAGTTGATGCCGGCCGGGTTGCTCGTAACCGTGCCGCTGCCACCGCCCGACTTGACGACGGTGAGGGTGCGCATCGTCGGCGTCGACGACGTGTTCGTGAACTCCGCATCGACGCTCCGTGCCTGGTCCATCGTGACCGTGCAGGTTCCGGTCCCGGAACAGCCAGCGCCGGTCCAGCCGGTGAAGGCCGAGCCGCTGTCGGCGGTCGCGGTCAGCGTAACGTTCGTGCCGCTGGTGTACCCGAACGAGCAGTCGGGCAGGCAGTTGATGCCGCCCAGGTTGCTCGTCACCTTGCCGCTGCCCGTCCCGCTGAGGGAGACGTTCAGCGTGAAGAGCGACGTGGTGCCGAGAATCCAGTTACGGGTTGCGGGTGCCGCGACGCGCGTGTAGACGCCGGGTTTCTTCGGGCGCGCGCAGCCGTCGCCCCACGAGGTGATCCCCGTGAGCCGCCACTGCGACGGGTCGTTCGCGCTGGCGGGGAGCGGATCCTGCGTGGACGCGGCAAGCGGGCCACCGGAGTCGCCCTGGCAGGTATCGACGCCGCCCGCGTCGAAGCCGGCGCAGACCATCGTCGCCGGGTCGAAGGCACTGCCGTAGTGGTCGCTCTGACCACAGGTGCTGTCGGCGACGCGGGGGACCACGGCCTCCCGAAGCTGGTCGCTGACGCTGCCGCCCTCCGACGTCGAGCCCCAGCCCGAGATCGCGAAGAGCTTGCCGGGCGCCCAGAGCGCGTCGTTTGCCGACCCCTCTTGGCCGATGAGCGAGAGTGTCTCCCCACCCGCGGCGATGCCGGACGTCGCGAGCTCGAGCACTGCCGCATCGAAGCGGTTGGTGCTCGAGCTGTAGCTCGGGTGGTCGGCGTAGCTCGAGACATTGAGGATCGATCCGCCCGAGCTCAGCCGTTGCGTTCCCACCAGCACTTTGAGGCTGCTGGCGGCGCCGCTCGTGCAGTGGGCGGCAGTCACCACGCGCCGATCGGCGATCAGCGTGCCGCCGCATATGAAGTACAGAGACTGACCCTGCGTCTTCAGCACTGCCACTTGCCACGGGTACTCGCCCGCCTCGGCGGTGGTCCCGCCCACGATCCGGGGTGCTGGCTCCTGCGCCGGAGCGAGCGCAGGAGCAAGTAGCCCAGCGCTAACCAGGAGCGCGAGTGCCGGCCCGATGACCCTACGAGCGGTCACGACGAAACGATAGGGCAACCGGGCCCGCAGTCCACCTGCCCTCCACCGCGAGCCGGCGTAGCGGATGCCGCGCCGCGAGCCCGATTGCGAGGGCGAGAACCCGCCTCAAAGCCATTCCCTGAAGGTAGTGTCCGACCGCCGGCGCGTCACCGAACGCAGAACCTCTTCTTCGCCTTCCGGGACCGGTTGCCGGCGAGGTCGGTGGCGACGACGGTGACGACGTACCTGCCGCGCGGCAGCTTGAACCGGCCGACGTAGATGCCGCCGCGCGTCTTCCTGAGCCTCAGCCTCTTGCTGACGCGCCGGGTGGTGCAGTGGCGCTGGCGCCACGAGTCTGCACCTCCTCGCCTTGCCGCGGACGCGCGCGCTGACCTTTTGACGACGCCGCCCGGGTCGGTCGCCTTGATGGTGATCCTGCACCTGCGGCGCTTACAGCGAACGTTCCGGACCCTTGCCCTGGGCCGGGTGGTGTCGGCGGGTGGGGTAGTGGGCGCCGCCCCGCCGCTGGCGGCGGCGATCGGCCCGAGGGCGGACGCCGTCGACTCCTCCAGGTACTCGTAGCCCCCCGCGTTCTCGAGCCGGACGTCGCAACGACCCGCTGCCCCTGCGTCGCCGCCGGCAGGACCACACTCGGTCCGCTCTGCGAGAACAAGCTGAAGTTGAGCCGTCGAAGATGTACCAGAAGTACTGCCTGACTGAGACGCCTGCTGGAAGCGACGGCGAGACGCAGGTCGCCGTCTGGCCCACCCTCGGCGTCCCCGTGGCGCGCGGCTCTCCTGTCACGTTCGGAGGGGCCGGCGGGTTCGATACCAGGAAGCTGGTCGTCCCCGCCTCGGGAACCTCGGTGTAGACGCCGGGGACAACGCCGCAGCCGTTGCCGAAGCTGACGAGTCCGAGCCTGAGGCCGGCCTCGGTCCCGTTCGTGTCGAGGGCCAGCGGGCCGCCGCTGTCCCCCTGGCAGCTGTCCTTCCCGGACGCCCCGACGCAGAGCATGACCGAGGGATTGAAATCGGGGGCGTACTCGCCGGAGCAGCTCGAGCTCGAGTCCCCGACGAGCGGCACCCGGAGCTTCTGGAGGACGTCCGGGATGCTGTTGTTGTTGTTCGCCATCGTCAGTCCCCAACCGGTGACCCACGGCTGGGTACCCCCTAAGGCGACGCCGAGCTGCGCGGGGCTCGCCAGCGGGATCGCTTTTGCGTTCGTGCCGCCCAGCGTCAGGGGGGCGCTGAGGGTCAGGAGTGCCGTGTCGTATTCGTCGAGGCCGAGGTTGCGCCGACGGCGGCGGTCGACCGAGATGTGGTCCGCCGCGTTCGGCGCGGAGACCTCCGTCATGTCCTCGGCGCCCGGAGGCCCGGGGTAGTTGACGCCGCCGCACCAGAGCGAGACCGTCGAGGGGTCGATGATCACCGGGTAGTCGAAAGAGGGGTCCTCGACGCAGTGCGCCGCGGGCACAACGTGAGTGCTGTCCAGGATCGAGCCGCCGCATTGGGCGCCGTCCAGGTCGAGCAGGACCTGGTAGGGGAACTCGCCCTGGGCCGCGTTCGATCCGCCGATGATCCGTGTCCCGGCGGAGGCCCCGGCCATAAGCTGCCGCCCCGTGCCCGGTCCGTACGTCCTTAGCACGACCTCCGGCGCGTTGCTCGACTTGGAAGACCCGTCACCGGATTTCATCCGCCACGAGGACATCGCGGGGCCGCTGTCGCGGATCTGCCGCTTCGCCGCCCAGGCACGCGAGTTCTACTCGGTCGCCCAACACGCGCTCCTAGTCAGGCGGCTCGTCGTCGAGGCCGGTCACGAGGAGCTCGCCCTTCTCACGCTCCACCACGACTCGCACGAGGCCTACGTCGGCGACGTCGCCACTCCTCAGAAACGCCTGACCCGCGGCATCTACGAAGAGATCGCGGCGAAGCTCGACGCAGCAATCGCCGCCGCCCTTGAGATCCCCTGGCCGGAGGAGGCAGCGCGGTTGCTGCCATGCCCGGTCAATCCCGAGATCGATGCCGCCACGCTTCCTCCACTTGAGCATCCTTCGTCGCCAAGGGAGGCCGAGCAGGCCTCCATGCGAGCGCATCGGGGAGGCGTCGAGCTGAGGGACTGACCGGCCCAGCTACGGCAGCCGACTGGTGACCCGATGCACGGGACTTATTACGAGACGAGCGGTCGGGGCGCTTCTCCGTAGGGCCGTCCGACAGACGCTGTTCGAACTCGTGAGTGGAGCCCTCGCTCGCAAGCTCCGCGTTGAGTCGGCGGACCAGCTCGACGTTCTCCTGTGGCACCTCGTTCCCAGTGTCTCGCATCGCGTTCTACCGGTGGCGGTAGCGTCGGGTATCCGCGAAGCACGAGCGCGCGCCCAGCCTTCCGAGAGGGGGCGACACCGCCGCCCCATGAGTTGCGCGAGCACCTGGGCCTTCTGCTCATCGTGCGACGGAAAAGTGATGCCGAGTCGATGCCATGTCGATTTCGGCAGTGCTCGGTCGTCCTAGGTGTAGGACCTAGTTCCGCTAGGAAAGGACCACACGTGAAGACCAGTCCCGATATCCCGATCACCGACCTCGCGCCGGCCTGAACGGCGATGTGATCGCCCCGGACGATCCCGCATACGACGACGCGCGCGGTG
Organism: Actinomycetota bacterium; assembly: GCA_046729895.1. Classification (GTDB taxonomy): domain Bacteria; phylum Actinomycetota; class Thermoleophilia; order Solirubrobacterales; family Thermoleophilaceae; genus DASXBA01. The sequence continues at coordinate 168 of JBKPHP010000093.1, read as the reverse complement.
CGGTGCAGGCACCGCGGCGCCGGGTAGGGAGGTGCTGATGCGCGTGCTTGTGACCGGCGGATCGGGCGTCCTGGGCAGTGCCTCGATCCCGCTGCTGCGCGAGGCCGGCCACGAGGTCGAGGCGCCGGGCAGGACCGAGCTCGACCTCTTCGACCCCGGAGCGGTTGC
>JBKPHP010000092.1:0-6453 GCA_046729895.1 Actinomycetota bacterium | reverse complement strand
GCCGGCGCCCACCTCCACTACGCGCCCGCTGAGTCCGCCCAACAGCCGTCGCCGGTACACGCCCGCCCCCTTGCGCTCGGAAATCGCCGCCGAGCGCGCCAGGCAGCGGGCAAACAGGGGGCGGGCGGGAGCGTCCGACGGCACCAAGCGCAGGTTGTCAGACGGAGGCCGGCCAGACGGGCAACTCGGCGCGCGCGAACCTAGCTCGCCGCGTATCGGGAGCCTCAGGAGGTTGCCCTCACCCGCACGGCTCCACGGAGGCGATCGCGGAAGCCGTGGACGCGCGCTTCGACGCGGGCGCGGACAACGTCTGCCTGCAGCCGTTCGCCTTGGCCAGTCGTCGGCCGACGACTACCGCTCGCTCGCGAGATCCCTGATCGCCAACGGCGTGCCTTGTGTTGCCTGCGACGGCCGAGCTGGCCGCGGTGAGGCAAATGGGCCGAGCTCCTGCGTCCGATCCAGGCGAGGAAGTGCCGCACTGCGACTGCGTGATGGAGTCAACGATGGATGAGACGCCCGGCGGCGGGAGGGACGCGGAGGACCGGACCACCGACGTCGCCATCCTCGGGGGTCGCAAGCTGACCGGCCGCTGGCGACCCGACCAAGCGCATGACCTCGGTGAGCTTGATCGGAGGTTGTCACATCGACCTACGGGAAGCGGAGATCCCGCAGGACGGGGCCACCATCACGAGGATCGCCCTCGTGGGCGGCACCCACGTCGTCGTGCCTGCCCGCGTACCTGTCCAGGTCGAGGGTTTCAGCGTTCTCGGTGGCCGCCGCGTCGACGGCGGCGCCGAGGCGGGCGATCCCGGAGCGCCACTCGTCCGTTTGCGGGTGTTCAGCGTCGTCGGCGGCCTCATGGTCGAGACCTGAGCGGTTCCTGAAGTTCCCGCCAAGCGCGCCACCGCTCTTCGCGCGAAGCGACACCGCCGAGCGAGCTACCCCATTTCGGTTCTCCGACGATACTGACCCACTACCGACGATTCCGCGGAATCGTCCAGAGGCCGAGGCGAGGCCGACCTACACGTTCACCGCGACGTACTTGACCTCGAGGAACTCCTCGATGCCCTCGAACCCGCCCTCGCGGCCGATGCCCGACTGCTTGACCCCGCCGAACGGGGCCCCCGCGTTCGACACCATCCCCTGGTTGAGCCCGACCATGCCGGTCTCGAGTCCCTCGATGACGCGGATCGCGCGCTTCACGTCGCGCGTGAAGACGTAGGCGACCAGCCCGTACTCGGTGTCGTTGGCCGCCGCGATCGCGTCCTCCTCCGACTGGAACCCGGTGACCGGCGCCACCGGCCCGAAGATCTCCTCCTTGAGCATTCGCGCGCCGGGCGGGACGTCGCCAAGCACGGTCGGCTCGAAGAAGTAGCCCGCGCCGTCGATCGCCCGGCCGCCGACGACTGCCTTGGCGCCCTTGTCGACGGCGTCCTGCACCAGCTCCTCGACCTTCTCCCGCGCGGGCTGGTCGATAAGCGGGCCGACCTTCGAGTCCTCCTCGGTGCCGCGGCCGACCTTCAGCTCGCCCATCGCGCCGGCGAGCCGCTCGGCGAACTCGCCGGCCACCGGCTCGGCCACGTGAAAGCGGTTGGCGGCCGTGCAGGCCTCCCCGATGTTGCGCATCTTGGCCAGCAGCGCCCCCTCCACCGCGGCGTCCAAATCCGCGTCCTCGAAGATCAGGAAGGGCGCGTTGCCGCCCAGCTCCATGGATACCTTGAGCACGTTCCGCGCCGACTGCTCGATCAGCTTGCGCCCCACCTCGGTCGAGCCGGTGAAGGACAGCTTGCGCAGCCGCGGGTCCGCGATGAGCGGGCTCGTGGTCTTGCTCGACGACGAGGTCGTGAGGATGTTGAAGACGCCGCCCGGCAGCCCGCACTCCTCGAGGATCTGACCGAGGGCGAGCATCGACAGGGGGGTCTGCTGGGCGGGCTTCATGACGGCCGTGCAGCCCGCCGCGATCGCCGGGCCCACCTTGCGCGTCCCCATGGCCATCGGGAAGTTCCACGGGGTGATCATCAGGCTCGGGCCGACCGGCTGGCGCATCACCAGCACCCTGCTGGCCGCGTTCCCCGCCATCCGGTAGTCCCCCGTGATCCGCAGCGCCTCGCCGGAGAACCAGCGGAAGAACTCGGCCGCGTAGACGATCTCGGCGTCCGACTCGGCCACGGGCTTGCCCATCTCGAGCGTCATCAGCAGCGCGAGCTCCTCCCGGCGCTCGTTCAGCCGCTCGAAGGCCTTCCGGAGAATCTCGGCGCGGGTGTTGGGTGGGGTCTCGCCCCATTCCCTTTGCATCTCGACGGCGGCGTCGAGAGCGGCCTTTGCGTCCTCCTCGCTCCCGTCGGCGACCTCACAGATCACCTCGCCTGTGGCCGGATCCTCGACCTCGAGCGTCGCTCCGCCCGAGGCGTCGCGCCATTCGCCGCCGATGTAGAGGCGCTTCTCGACCTCGTCTACGACTTCTTGCTCTCGCGTCGCGATGCTCATGCCGTCACCTCCGGATAGCGCTCGCTTCGAGCCTACCCGGAGGGCGACGGCGGCAAGCGGCTACGGCCGGCGGACGTCGGCCCTACGTGGCGACCGTCTCGGCGCCCAACTCTTCACTGATGGCGACGTCGAGCGTGTAGTCGACCGGCAGCACGATCAGAGATGGGACCTCCAGCCCGAGCGCCTGAGGAAGCCGCTGCGCGAAGTCGTCGGCCGAGTCGCAGCGCCAGGCCGGCATCCCGAACCCCTCGGCGAGCTTGACGAAGTCCGGGTTGGTGAAGTCGGTGCCGAAGTGCTCGCCGAACTTCTTGTCCTGCTTCCAGACGATCGACCCGTACGAGAGGTTCTCCCAGATCACGTGCACGATCGGGGTCTTCAGGCGGACGGCGGTCTCGAGCTCCTGAGCGTTCATGAGAAAGCCACCGTCGCCGTTGACCGTGAGCACGTTGCGGTCCGGGTGCACCAGCTTCGCGGCTATCGCCGCCGGCACGGCGAACCCCATCCCCGCCAGCCCGTTGGCGATCAGCACCGTGTTGGGCTCGTAGGCCGGGAACATCCGCCCGATCCAGAGCTTGTGCAGGCCGACGTCCGAGATGAGGATGTCCTCGTTCCCGAGCGCCTTTCGGATCTCGTAGAGCGCCCGGGGCGGCTGGACCGGGAACTGGTCGTTGTCCTTGGCGGCCTCGAAGTGGCTCATGACCACGTCCCGCAGGCGCTGCGACCCGCCGCGGTGAGGCACGTGACGGCACTCCTCCCCCAGCCGGGTGAGGATGTGGTAGAGGTCGCCGACCAGCTCGACCTCGGGCATGAAGTAGGCGTCGATCTCGGCCGGCACCGAGTCGATGCAGATGATCTTCTTGTCACGCCCGGGATTCCAATGCTCGGGGGAGTGCTCGACCAAGTCGTAGCCGATCGCCAGCACGACGTCGGCCTCCTCGAAGCCGGCCATGCGATAGTCGCCGGCCTGGAGGCCGACCGAGCCGAGGGCCCTGGGGTCGTCCGGGCTGAGCAGCCCCTTGCCCATGAAGGTCTCGGCCACGGGGATGCCGGTGGCGCGGACGAATTCCCGCAGCGCGGGCGTGGCGCCACCGCGGATCACCCCGTTGCCCGCGAGCGCGACGGGATTGAGCGCCCCGCGGACCAGATCCGCGGCCCTGAGCAGCTCGCGGGCGCTGGGCTCGGGGCGCACCAGGCGGCGGCGCGGCAGCGGCTCGGCGTCGATCTCCGCCTCCATCACGTCCTCGGGGAGCTCGATGTGGGTCGCGCCGGGCTTCTCGCCTTCGGCGACCTTGAAGGCCTTGCGGACCACCTCGGGGATGATCGCCGCGTCCGAGAGCCTGGCGTTCCACTTCGTGATCGGCCTCATCACCCGCTGCAGGTCGATGTACTGGTGCGACTCCTTGTGCATGCGCTCCAGGTCGCCCTGTCCGGTGAGGGCCACGAGCGGGGCGCGATCGAGGTAGGCGTCGGCTACCGCGGTGACCAGGTTCAGCGCTCCGGGGCCGAGCGTGCCGAGGCAGACGCCGGCGTGCCCCGTCAGCCTCCCCCACACGTCCGCCATGTAGGCCCCTCCCTGCTCGTGGCGAACCGGGACGAACTCGATCGAGGATCGCGCCAGGGACTCGTTCAGGTCGAGCGTCTCCTCGCCGGGGATCCCGAAGACGTGCTTGACGCCCTCCGCCTCCAGGCACTCGACGAAGACGTCCGACGCTTTGCGCTTGGCCACCGAAGCCGGACTGTAACGTCTTGTGCCGTGCTCCCGGTCGCGCGGTACGCGAAGAGCGGCGACGTGAACATCGCCTACGTCGTCGACCACAGCGACGCCCCGCTCGACCTCGTCTGGGTGACCAGCTGGATCTCGCAGTGCGAGCACTTGTTCAGCGAGCCTTCGATCGTGGCGTTGGGCAAGCAGCTGTCTCCGTTTGCCCGAGTGATCGCGTTCGACCGCCGGGGTGCGGGACTCTCCGACCCGATGAGCGACGCGCCTACCCTCGAGGAACAGATGGACGACGTCCTCGCTGTCATGGACGCCGCCGGCGCCGAACGGGCGGCTATCTTCGGAACGCTCGAGGGGGGGCCGCTGGCCGCGCTCTTTGCCGCTACCCACCCCGACCGCGTCAGCCACCTGGTTCTCTACGCCACCTTCGCGCGAGCCACCTGGGCGCCGGATCACACCTGGACCTGGAAGGACGACGAGCGAGCGGCCGCCATGGACCTCGCGGTGAAGCATTGGGGCGAGGGCCATGTCGCCGCGAGCGTCGCTCCCAGCCGAGCCGACGACCCGGCGTTCCTCGAGTGGGCGGCTCGCATGGAACGCTACGCGGCGAGCCCCGGCACCATCCGACGCATCTTCGACCTGATCGGCGAATTCGACGTGCGCCACGTGCTGCCCTCGATCCGGGTCCCGACGCTCGTGATGCACCGGCGCGACGACGTCTTCATGAACTTCGAGCACGGGGAATACATCGCCTCGCAGATCCCCGGCGCGCGCTTCGTGGAGCTGCAGGGACAGGACAACCTCTTTTCGGTGGGGGACGTGGACGGGTTCGTCGGCGAGGTGGAGGAGTTTCTCACCGGGAGCCGCCACGAGAAGGAGCCGGATCGGATGCTCGCGACCGTGCTCTTCACCGACATCTGCGACTCAACCAGACGCGCGGCGGACCTTGGCGACTCCGCCTGGCGCCGCCTGCTCGAGCAGCACGACGACATCGTGCGCCGCGCTCTCCAGCGTCACCGCGGACAGGAGGTCAAGCGCACCGGCGACGGCTTCCTCGCCACCTTCGACGGCCCGGCCCGCGCCCTGCACTGCGCGGCCGCGATCGCGCAGGGCGTGCGGACGCTCGGCATCGAGGTGCGCGCCGGCCTGCATACCGGGGAGGTCGAGGTGATGAACGGAGACATCGGCGGACTGGCCGTGCACATCGGGGCGCGCGTCATGGGCGCGGCAGCGCCGGGTGAGGTCATCGTGTCGAGCACGGTCAAGGACCTCGTGGTTGGCTCGGGGATCGAGTTCGCGGAGCGCGGCAGCCATCAGCTCAAGGGCGTGCCCGGCGAGTGGCGGCTGTTCGCGGTGGACTGACCGCTACATTCGCCCGTTCGGGGGTTTACCTGACCTCGTACCATGCGGCGCTTCCTGCTCACAGCCGTGGCGGTACTGCTGCTCACGCCTGCAGCCGAAGCGGCCACCAGCCACGTGGTGCGCGGGCGCGGGAACGGGCATGGCGTCGGCATGAGCCAGTACGGGGCCTACGGCTACGCGCAGCACGGCCGCGGCTACAGGGACATCCTCGGCCACTACTACACCGGCACGAGGATCGAAGGGACGGGCAGCATCAGGGTCCGTGTGCTGCTCCAGGACAGCCGCCTGTCGGTCCGCTTCCGGGGCGCCTCCCGCCTCGCCGGCGTGAGGCCGCTCGACCGCCGGGCGACCTACGCCGTTCGGCCTTCCGGCGGATTGCTAGGGCTCTTCAGGGGCGGCAAGCTTCGGGGCCGCTACCGCATGCTGAGTGTCTACCGGCGTGGCGGCTCGGTTCGCCTGCTGGGGCTATCGGGCGGCGGCGTGCGGAACGGGCGCTTACGCGGCTCCATCGATTTACGGCCCGGAGCCTCCGGGGGCGTGACCGCGATCAACCGGATCAAGCTCGACCACTACGTGCGCGGGGTGGTAGCCGGCGAGATGCCGTCGTCCTGGCACCCGGAGGCGTTGAAGGCCCAGGCCGTGGCCGCCCGCACCTACGCCCTGGCCACCCGGAAGCGCGGCCGCGTCTTCGACCTCTACCCCGATACCCGCTCGCAGGTCTACCGCGGGGTCGCCGGGGAGACGCGGGCCACGGGCGCCGCGGTGCGCGCCACTGCACGCCAGGTCGTCACCTACCGGGGGGCGCCGATCACCACCTACTACTTCTCGACCTCCGGCGGCAAGACGGAGAACCTGGAGAACAGCTTCCTCGGCTCGGACCCCCACCC
>JBKPHP010000091.1:0-12788 GCA_046729895.1 Actinomycetota bacterium | reverse complement strand
CCGGCTACCGGGTGGTCGCTCGGACTTCCTCCGGGACCTGGATCTCCCGCTTCAGGATCTTCCCTGTGGGGCCCTTGGGGAGCTCGGACGCGAACCAGATTCGCCGCGGGTACTTGTAGCTCGCCATCTGCTCCTTGAGGTGCGTCTTGAGCTCCTCGGCGGACGCCTCCTCGCCCTCCTTGAGCACCACCGCCGCTCCGACCTCCTGGCCCAGCCTCTCGTCTTCGATGCCGATAACGGCCGCCTCCTGCACGGCGGGGTGCTCGTACAGCACCTCTTCGACCTCGCGCGGGTAGACGTTGTAGCCGCCCCGGATGATCAGGTCCTTCTTGCGGTCGACGATGAAGAAGTAGCCGTCCTCGTCCACCCTGGCCATGTCGCCGGAGTGGAACCAGTCGTCCCTGATCGTCTCCTTGGTGGCCTCCGGGCGGTTCCAGTAGGCCTTCATCACGTTGTGCCCCTGGATGACGATCTCGCCGATCTCGCCCTGTGGGACCTCGTTGCCGGCGTCGTCGACGACCTTCATCCCGACGCCCTCGATGGGGGTGCCGATCGACCCCGGCTTGCGCTCGAGATGGGGATGGTTGAAGCAGGCGACGGGCGAGGTCTCGGACAGCCCGTAGCCCTCCAGGATCTTGCAGCCGAAAGCCTCCTCGAAGCCGCGCATGAGCTCCACGGGTATCGCCGAGCCACCCGAGATGCAGAGCCGGAGCGACGAGGTGTCGTAGTCGTCGCGGTTCTGGGCGTGGAGCATCGCGTTGTACATCGTCGGCACGCCCTCGAACACCGTCACCCGGTCGCGCCGGATGACCTCCAGCGCCTTGGCCGGATCGAAGCGGGGCAGCAGGGTCAGCATGGCGCCGCCGCAGAAGCTCGCGTTCATGCCGCAGGTTTGGCCGAAGGAGTGGAACAGCGGCAGCGCCCCGAGGACCACCTCGCCGTGGCCGATGTCGGCGAAGCCGGACATGACCCGGCAGTTCGTCCCCAGGTTGACGTGAGTGAGCTCGGCGCCCTTGGGCTTGCCCGTCGTTCCGGAGGTGTAGAGGAGCACCGCCGTGTCCTCGCCGGCGCGCTGAGCGAGGTCGCCGACGGGATCCTGCTCGCCCATCAGCTGCTCGAACTCGCCGGGCTTGACGGGAATGTGCTCGGTGCCCGCCGCCTCGGTGCCCTGCTCCGCCGCCTCGTCGAGGTCATGCCAGGCGAACAGCAAGCTGGCCTCGGAGTCCGAGAGGTAGAACTCCACCTCGCGGCCCTTGAGGAGCACGTTCATGGGGACGACCACCCCGCCGGCGCGAAGGATGCCGTAGTAGACGATGGGGAAGTAGGGGACGTTGGGCAGCATGATCCCCACCCGGTCGCCCGGCTCCAGGCCCCGGCTGTGCAGCATTGCGGCCACGCGCGCGCTCGCCTCGTCGAGCATCGAGTAGGTGACCTCGACGTCGTCGAGCTTCACGGCGACCTTCTCGCCCCGTTCAGCAGCCGTCTCGGTGAGGGTCGCGGCCAGGTTCTCGCTCATCCACCCTCCTTCGTAGCTGTGGGGACGCTACCCGAACCCGCGCTCAGCGTAGGGCAAGGGGGTGCGCCCGCAGCCGCGAGGCCGGCCGCTCGGCGGTCAGCTCGGCGGCCGCCGCGAAGCGAATCGCGACCACCGCGATGTCGTCCCGCGGCTCGCCCGGAAGGCCTCGCAGCAGCCGCTCCTCGAGCTCCGTGAGAAGCTGGACGGGCGCGCGGCCCGCGCAGCGACTGAGCACGCTCTCCAGCTGCTGGCTAGAGACGAAGTGTCCGGGCGCGTGGGCGTCGAGCAGCCCGTCGGTGTACAGCACCAGGGTGTCGCCGGGGTGGAGCTCGGCTCGCTCGTCGAAGAGCTCCGGATGCGCGTCGATGCCGAGCAAGAGGCCCGACCTGCCGAGCTGCTCCACGCTTCCGTCGGCTCGCAGCACGAGCGGCAGCGGATGCCCGCCGCTCGATACGGACGCCGTGGCAGGCTCCTTCAAGAGGTCGAGGCCGACGTACGCCACGCTGCAGAAGTCCTCGGCACCGTGTTGCCAGAGGATGGCCTCGTTGAGGCCGCGCAGCACCGCGCTGGGGTGCGTCTGGTGCATCGCCGCCGCCCGCAGCGTGTAGCGCGCCAGCGCGGTCATCGCCGCGGCGGCGGGTCCCTTTCCGCGCACGTCGCCCACGGCGAGCGCCCAGGTGCCGTCGCCCGCCTGGAAGAGGTCGTAGAAGTCGCCCCCCACCTGCTGGCCCTCTCCCACAGCCCGGAAGTAAGTCGCGATCTCGAGTTGGGGCAACCGCGGCAGCCTCGGCTGGAGGAGTCCCTCTTGCAGGGTGGACGCGATCCCGCGCAGGGCGTCCTCCGCCCGTCTGCGCTGCCGGGTGACCACCGCGAGCAGCAGCGCCGTGATGCAGCCAATGGCGCTGTACGTCTGGGCGAGCAGCAACCGCTCGTCCGGGCCGCTCGTCGCGAACGGGCCCTGCCCGTGCGCGGTGAAGGCGACCGCGACAGCCGCCGTTATTAAGCTCGCCCCGGCGGCGCCCAGCTGCCAGAAGCGGAGCGCCGACCAGACCAGCAGGGGGAAGACGAGGTAGGTGAGCATGGTGTCCTGCGAGAAGACGAACGAGCTGACGCCGGCCACGGCCGCGGCCAGAGCGACAGCCTCGGGCAGGCGGCCCGGTGGACGCCCGAGGCGCGGGAAGGTCGCGGCTACGAGCAGCGCCGGGGCGACGATCAGGTCTCCCCCCATGTCACCGAGCCACCAGGTCCGCCACACCGAGGGCGCGTCCCCCCAGGAGATCGCGTCACCGAGGAGGAGGCTGGCGACGCCGACGGTCGCGCTGACGATCGTGCTGATCCCGGCGGCGAGGGTGACGAGAGCGAGCACGTCCCGGACTCGCCGCAAGGTCGGATCGAAGCGCGCCACTCGCTGCAGGAGCCATGCGCCCCCCAGCGCCTCGAGGGTGTTGCCCGCAGTGATGCCGAGCACCGTGACCGCAGGCACGCCGGTGTCGAGGTTCGTCAGGAGCGCGCCCAGCGCCACCCCCGGCCACATCCGCCGGCCGCCAAGCAGGATCGCGACCAGCGCGATCCCGGTGGGAGCCCAGATGGCGGTGACGCTGTTGGTGGCGAAGGCGAGGTCCAGACCGAGCTTCCCGGCTGCGACATAGCACCCGGTGAGCAGGGCGAGCCGACTTGCATAGCCGGTCCTCGTGCCGGCCGCCATCCGTGGGGCAAGCTGCGTCAAGGTTTCGATCCGCGGGCCCGCCGGTCCCCTTGACCGGCAACGACCCCAACTGTACCTCGCTAGAAGAGCCCGGACAACGAAGTCCCCATGTCACGCGCGGCGTCGAACAGGGGATTGGGCCAGAGCCCGAATAGGATCGTCGCCGCGGCTGCGACGACGGCGACAAGCGCCACCTCGGGCTGGGCTCGGGCGCCCGCCTCGGGGGACCAGCCGCCGACGGGCTTGACGCGGCGCCGCGGGACCGTCGGCATCTCGACCTCGTAGCGGCCCAGCCACATGACCGCGATCACGCGCAGGTAGTAGACGAGCGAGACCACCGAGCCAACCACGATCACGATCCCCAGCCAGGTGTAGTTGCCGTTCACTGAGGCGTCGATCAAATAGAACTTCCCGATGAAGCCGGCGGTCGCCGGGAAGCCCGCGAGAGAGAGCATGGCGATCGTCATGGGCCAGGCGAGCCAGGGCTCCGCCTGGCCCAGGTTCTCGATCGAAGCGATGTCGTCACCGTGCTCGGAGACCCGCTCGCGTGCGAGCACCACGGCGAAGGCGGCCACGTTCATCAGCAGGTAGACCGCCAGGTACAGGCAGGTCGCGCGCAGCCCGAGCGGCGTGGCCACGACGACGCCCGCGAGCATGTAGCCGGCCTGCGCGACGCTCGACCAGGCGAGCAGGCGCTTCAGCGACCGCTGCGGGATCGCACCCACGTTCCCGATCACGATGGTCGCGGTGGCGAGCGCGGCGAGGGCGGGGCCCCAGTCGGTCTGCGTGTCGACCAGGGCTTGGTCGAACAAGCGCAGGAAGATCGCGAGAGCGGCCGCCTTGGTCGCCACCGCCATGAAGGTCGTGATCGGGGTGGGGGCGCCCTGGTAGACGTCCGGGGTCCACTGGTGGAAGGGCGCCACGGATGCCTTGAACGCCAGGCCGGTGGCGGCCATAGCCACGCCGGTGAGCAGCAGGGGATCCGTGATGCCCACGCCGCCCTCGGACCCGATGGCGTCCGCTATCGAGGCGAAGTCCGTCTGGCCGGTCGCGCCATACACGAGGGCCAGCCCGTACAGGAGGGTGGCCGACCCGACCGAGCCGATCACCAGATACTTGAGCCCTGCCTCGAGCGAGGTCTCGCGGCGCAGCTCGCTGGCGCACAGCACGTAGAGCGGGATCGACAGCAGCTCGATGCCGACGAACACCGTGATCAGGTTGGTGGCTTCCGCGAGCACGACCATGCCGCTGATCGAGCCGAGGAGCAGCGCGTGGTACTCGCCGGAGCCGGCCTCCCGGACCGCCTCTGCACGCAGCGACAGCAGGACGGTCACGAGACCGGCCACGATGAACAGGGCGGAGAGCCCCAGCGCGAGGGCGTCCGTGGTCAGAGCCCCCTCGATGATCGGCCTGCGGTCGCCTGGTTCCCAGACCCAGATCAGGAGCCCGAGCGCGGCCAGCAGCGACAGCGCGGTGAGGACCGGCACGAGCACGCGCTGCACGAAGCGGGGGCGGAGCAGGCCGGCCATCATCACGACAACCGAGCCGCCCACTGTCGCCATCAGCGGCGACAGCGCCTTGTACTCGATCACCGGGGCGTGGACGTCGGCGATCGTCATGGTTTCGGTAAGTCGTCGAGGACCATGACGGGCATCGCTCCCGACGACTGCCGACCGGCGACCGGCGACCCGGCCTGCTGCGCCGCGGAGATCTTGGCCGTGGTCGCTTTGTCGGATCGGTGGAGCACGAACTGTGGATACACGCCGAGCGCCACGATCACCGCCACGAGCGGAGCGATCGCCGCGAAGTCGAGCCGGTCGACGTCGCGTGACTCCACGGCGGGTCCGGGCCTGTTGTGCATCGTTCGCTGGAAGAACCGGATCATGTAGACGCCCGCCAGCACCACGCCGGTGCTGGCCACGACGCCGTAGGCCAGCTTGTTCTCGAAGGCTCCGAACAGGATCAAGATCTCCCCGACGAAGTTCGAGGAGCCGGGCATTGCTAGCGTCGCGAAGCTGACGATCAGGAGAAGCGCCGCCAGGACCGGCGCCCGGAAGGCCATCCCGCCGAGCTCCGACAGCGACTCGCTGCCCCTGGCCCGGGCAGCGATCACGCCGATGATCAGGAACAGCGGCACGACCACGAGCCCGTGGTTGACCATTTGGATGACGGCGCCCTGGGCCCCCTTCGGATCGAGCGAGAAGATCCCCAAGGTGATGAACCCCAGCTGGGCGATCGACGAGTACGCCACGACCAGGCGCACATTGTCCTGGGAGAACGCGAGCACCGAGCCGTAGAGGATCGAGAAGACCGCCACCACGATGAACAGCTCCTGGAAGTGCTGCGCGCCCTCGGGCATCGTCGGCAGGACGATCCGCAGGAAGCCGTAGACGCCGACCTTCGAGAGCACCCCGGAGAGGAGCGCAAGCACCGGTAGGGGCGTGGACCGGTAGGTCTCGGGGATCCAGCCGTGGAGCGGGAAGAGCGGCGCCTTGACGAAGAAGGCGGCGGCGAACAGCAGCACGATCCACTCCTGCGTCCCGCTGCTGGTCGATCGCCGCGTGAGCTCCGCGATCGAGAACGAGATCTGGCCGCCATCCGGCGTGGACAGCGCCCCGAGGGCTACCGCACCGGCCAGCATCAGGAGAGATCCGGCGAGGGTGTAGATCACGAACTTGGTCGTCGCCCGCACGCGGTCGCCGCTGCCCCAGCCGCCGATGAGGAAGTAGAACGGCACGAGCATCAGGTCGAAGAAGACGACGAACAGGGCGAGGTCCTGCGCCATGAAGGCGCCGAGAACCGCCGTCTCGGCGAGGGCGAGGTTGAAGAAGTAGAGCTTCGGGCGCTCGTGCTCCCGAAAGACCGACCACAGGGTGCAAGGCACCCATGCGATCGCGGTCAAGGCGATCAGGAACAGGTTCAGCCCGTCCACGCCCAGCTGGTAGCGAATCCCGAGCTCCGGGATCCAGCTGTCGTCGGTCACGTACTGGAGCCCGCCGGAGCCCGAGTCGAAGTCCGCGAGCATCACGACGACGTAGGCGAGCACCCCCAGCGTGGCGGCGAAGACGAGCCAGCGCATGACCTGTTGCGGCAGGACCAGGGCGCCGACGAGACCCGCGGCCAGCGGCATGAAGAGGACGATCGACAGGTGGATCGTCATCTGATGACCGATCGCGTCATGAGCTCGAGATCAGGAAGTAGAGGGCGAGCGCCCCGACGCCGACCAGGAGCATCAGGGCGTAGCTGCGGAGATAGCCGGTCTGGACCGCGCGGGCGAACGAGCTACCGACCCGCACCACCCCGGTCGCGCCGCCGACGATCGTTCCTTGCACGAAGTCGGTCTCCACGACGTTGCGCCCGAATCGCCCCAGCGCCGCGACGGGTCGGGTGAAGAGCAACTCGTAGAGCTCGTCGAAGTACCACTTGTTGAAGAGGAACGTGTGGAGCGCGTCGAAGCGCTCGCGGATCTGAAGCCGCAGCGGCCGTCGCCGCAGGTAGATCAGGTAGGCCAGGCCGATCCCCGCGATTCCCAGCAGTCCCCCGATCCCAAGCTCCGTCCACGCGGTCCCCGTGCTCGGGTGCACGTCCGCGAAGCGGGAGTCGGCGAAGGTGGGCTCCAGGAAGTTGTCGACCGCCTCGTCGATTCCGGGCACCTGCACCAGGCCGGCCAGCGCGGCCAGCAAGGCCAGCGGCGCCATCGCCGCCTTCATCGGCCACGACCGCTCGGCGATGTGGTGCTCGGGACCAGGGAAGCCGACGTCCGTGTCCTCCTTCTCGCCCGAGGCCGGGTTCTCGGGCTCGTGGTGGGCGAGGTGGCCCTTCTCGAGCTCCCGGGCCTCGGGCACCGGGTTGCGGAAGAAGACCCGGAAAACCATCCGAAAGGCGTAGAACGCCGTTACGAAGGCAGCCAGGTAGCCGACCACGGCGAGGACCACGTAGCCGCTCCCGCGGGCGATGGCGAAGCCCAGGATCTCGTCCTTCGAGAAGAACCCCGCCGTCATCGGAAAGGCCGCAAGCGCGAGCGCGCCGACCGTGAACGTGACGAAGGTGAAAGGCATCGCCTTGCGGAAACCCCCCATCCGGTCGATCGACTGGGCCCCGGACATCGCGCCGATCACCGACCCCGCACCCATGAACAGCAGCGCCTTGAAGAAGGCATGGGTCATCAGGTGGAACAGCCCGGGGCCGTATGCCGCGACGGATACGCCCAGCACCATGTAGCCGATCTGGGAGATCGTGGAATAGGCGATGATCCGCTTGAGGTCGGTGACGGCGACCGCCACCGTGGCCGCGAACAGCAGCGTGGCCGTGCCGATGATCGCCGACACGTCCGCCGCCGTGGGCGCCATCTCGAACAGCGGGTACATGCGCGCGATGAGATAGACGCCCGCGGTGACCATGGTGGCGGCGTGGATCAAGGCGGAGACCGGGGTCGGGCCCTCCATGGCATCCGGCAGCCAGGTGTGCAGCGGCAACTGCGCCGACTTGGCGAACGCCCCCACCAGGATCAACAGGCAGGCCGCGACCAGCGTGCCGTCGTTGACCCTGAAGACGTTGTCGGTCGCCTGGAAGATGCCCTGGTAGTCGAGCGACCCGGTCTTGTCGAGCAACAGGAAGGCCGCGATCACCAGCCCGACGTCGCCCACCACGTTGATTACGAACGCCTTGATGCCCGCATACGTGGCGGTGGCGCGGCGGTACCAGAAGGAGATCAAGAGGTAGGACGCCGCACCTACGAACGCCCAGCCGATGATCAGCACCACGAAGTTGGCGGCCAGGACCAGCAGCAGCATGGAGAAGACGAAGTAGTTGAGGTAGGCGAAATAGCGGCAGTAGCCGCGGTCGCTCGCCATGTAGGCGACCGAGTAGACGTGAATGAGGAAGGACACCCCGCTGACGACCAGGCACATGAACACCGCGAGCGGGTCTACGAGGATGGACATGTCGACCTTGAAGTCGACCGTGGCCGCGTAGGTCCAGGCCGAGTCGACGAGCGAGCGGGCGTGCTCGGGGCGGTCCTGGAGATCCACGAACATGCCGATCGAGGAGAGAAAGGAGCCGAAGATCGCGCCGCTTGCGATCCAGCCGGCGAGACGGCCGGGGAGGCGGTTCCAGAGGACCGAGACGGTGAGCATCCCGGCCACCGGGAAGGCGAGGACGAGCCAGCCGAACGAGATCGCGTCCATCTAGCCGGCCGCTGCGCGCCCGCGGCAAGGGGGCCTGTCGACTTTTCCTGAAATAGTCGGGGAAACTCGCCAGGCCCCCACGCTAGCCCCGAAGCTCCGACAGCTCGTCGACGTCGATCGGCAACCGGTGGCGGTACAGCGCCACGATGATCCCCAGCCCGATCACCACCTCGCAGGCCGCGATGACCATGACGATCAGGGCGAAGACCTGACCGGCGGCGCCCCCGTGCATTCGCGCGAACGCGATCAGCGCGAGGTTGCCGGCGTTGAGCATCAACTCGAGGCAGAGCAGCACCACCAGCGGGTTTCGCCTGGTGAGCACCCCCGCGATGCCGATGCAGAAGATGAAGGCGGACAGAACGAGGAACCAGGCGACGTCCATCAGCCCGCCTCGCCGATGGGCGATCGGGCCTCGGACTCCTCGAGACCTCGACGCCTCCGCGCGAGCACCACCGCTCCCACCGCGGCGACCAGTAACAGGTAGGAGGCGGCCTCGAAGGGCACCAGGAACTTCTGGAGCAGCAGCGCGCCGACCTGGGCCGGCGACCCGAACCCGGCGCCGACGTCGGGGCCGCGCGAGTCGACGGCGTCGAGCCCGGTGCCCAGGATCGCGATGCACAGCTCGATCCCCAGTGCCGCGGCGAACAGCGGTCCGAACGAACCGATGAGCCCGCCCTCCGCGCGCATCGGCTCTTCCTGCGCGCCGATGTAGGCGACCACGAACACGTAGAGCACCATCACCGCGCCCGCGTAGACCACGACCTGAGCGGCGGCCAGGAACTGCGCCCGCAGCAGCAGGAACAGCGTCGCCAGCGCCACCAGGTGCGCGACCAGCGCGAGCACGGAGTAGAACGGATTCCGCAGCATGACCACGCCCAGCGCCCCCGCGAGCGCGAGGATCGCGGCGACGAAGAACATGAGCTGCTCAAACCACATCGAACCGCCACCTCCGCCAACCGCCAACTGCCAACCGCCAACCCTGAACCGGCACTACTCACCTTCCCTGCGGAGCGGAGTGTGCTCGGGCGAATCGGCCAGCAGCATCTCCTTGGTGAAGATCAGATCCGAACGCTCGTAATCGGCGAGCTCGTAGTCGTTGCCCATCGTGATCGCGTCGAACGGGCAGGCGACCTCGCAATAGCCGCAGAAGATGCAGCGGGTCATGTTGATCTCGTAGACCGCGGCGTAGCGCTCGCCGGCCGACACCTGGTGCTCGGGCGTGTTCTCCGCGGCGACCACGCGGATGCACTCGGCGGGACAGGCGGCGGCGCAGAGTGAGCAGCCCACGCACTTCTCGAGGCCGGTGTCCTCGAACTTGTGCAGCTTGTGGCGGCCCCGGAAGCGTGGGTAGACCGGCGTCTTCTGCTCCGGGTACTGGATTGTCACGGGCCCTTCGACGACCCGCGCGAGGGTCGTCTTGAGACCCTTGAGCGTCGCGCCGAACGCTCGGTACGCGCCGCCGAGCCCGCCCGGATCCGGGCCCCGCTGGACCTCGATCGCGTCCTGTCCGGGGTCCCAGCCCCTCACGTGGCGACGAAGATCGCGGTTACCAGGACGTTGACGGTGGCGAGCGGCAGGAGCACCTTCCAGCCGAATGACATGAGCTGGTCGTAGCGCAGACGGGGAAGGGTGGCCCGCACCCAGATGAAGAAGACCACGCCGACGAAGATCTTCACCAGCATCCAGAGCGGCGCGAGCGCGATCGGGCCCGGCCCGTGCCAGCCGCCCAGGAAGCAGGCGGCGGCGATGCCCGAGATGATCAGGATCTCGATGTACTCGCCCAGGAAGAACGAGCCGAAGCGCATCCCGCCGTACTCGGTGTTGTAGCCCGCCACGATCTCGCTGTCCGCCTCCGGCAGGTCGAAGGGCGCGCGGGCGGTCTCCGCGAAGCCGGCGACCATGAAGATCAGGAAGCCGACGAACTGCGGCACCACGTACCAGATGTCGCCCTGCGACTCGACGATGTCCACGAGCGACAACGAGCCGGCGGTCATCACCACGCCGAGCAGGGACAGACCGAGCGCCACCTCGTAGGAGATGAGCTGAGCGGCGGACCGCATCGCGCCGAGGAACGAGAACTTGGACCCCGAGGCCCAGCCGCCCAGCATCAATCCGTAGAAGGCAAGTGAGCCGAAGGCAAAGAAGTAGAGGAGACCGATCGAGACGTCGATGCCGTAAAGGCCGAAGTTGCCGCCCCAGGCGTCGAAGGGCCCGAACGGCAGCACGGCGAGAGTGGCCACCGCGGTGGTGATCGTGATCACCGGGGCCAGCGCCATCATCCAGGGCACCGACGTGGAGGGCGCGAACTGCTCCTTCGAGAACAGCTTCATCACGTCGGCCATCGGCTGGAGCAGGCCCCGCGGTCCGACTCGGTTGGGGCCGTAGCGAGCCTGGAGGCGGCCGAGCAGCTTGCGCTCGAGGACCACGAGCAGTGGAGCGACTCCGAGCACGACGGCGAAGATCACGAGCGACTTGACGATCTGAACGAGGGTCGTCTCGATCACGCCTTCGTCACCTCCACCGAGCCGCCAGGGAGCTTGCCGCCCACCAGGAAGACGTCGCCGGCGTTGATCGAGGAGCGAACCACAGCAGCGGCGCGCACGCTCGATCCGTTCACCGACACGATCACCTCGTCACCGGAGGCGATACCGAGCCGCTCCGCGTCGCTCGGGTGGAGCTCCGCTCGGGAGCGCCCGGTGAGGAAGCGCAGCGATGGTGAGTGCTCGGTCTCCGGGCCGGCCCACAGCGACGGCCACACGCCGAGCCGCAGCCCCTGCGGCAGCTCGGGCGGCGCTTCGAGCGGCTCGTTCGACGGCTGAGCCGAGGGTACCGAGGAGGCCGCTCCCCGCTCCTGCCATCGCACTCCGGTGCCGCCGATCTCCTCGAGGGTGATCCCACCGTAGAACGGGACCGACTCGGCTACCTTCTCGGCCAGAGCGGGCGGGCTGTCGGCGCCGAGCCCCGCCCCGGCCCGCTCGCAGAGCTCGCCGAGCACCCACCAGCCCGCACGAACCTCGTGCGGGTGCCCGATGGCCTGTCGCAGCCGCTGGAGACGGCCGTCGGGGTGCGTGAACGTGCCTTCCTTCTCGGCGTGCGACTCGGAGGGAAAGACGACGTCCGCGTGGCGCTCGAGCGCCTCGGTGCGAAAGGCGGCGAAGGCGATCACCGAGCCGGCCTGCTCGAGCGCCTCCTCCCACCGGGTCGTCTCCCGCAGGTCGCTCGTCGGCTCCACGTGGACGAGCATCAGCGCGCGGAGGTCGGCGCGCGCGATCTCCGACGCGCTCATCCCGGAGGCGTCGGCGTCCTTCAGGCCCGGGGCGAGGTGCGGCGCGCAGCCGACTTCCCGCAGCCCGCGCCCGTTAGTCCCGGCGGGGACCTCGATCATTCCGGATTCGCGCCGCACGTCGAGCTCGAGTGCGCCCGCCAGCGCCAGCAGCGCCTCCACGCCGTATCGTCCCCGCTCGGCGTGCGCCACGCGCTCGCCCCAGACGATCACCACGTCGTCCGCGTCGCGCAGGGCCTCGGCAGCGCTGCGCACGTCCTCTTGGCGCGCCCCGCCCCGGGCGGCGAAGCCCGCACCCCCGCGCGGGGAATCGAAGGCGGCGGCCAGCTCGCCGAGCACCGCGTCCGCCATCCCGGGCGCGAAGCGGATCACCGCCGAGGCGCTCGGGTCGAGCGACGAGGGTCGGCTCGTGGCCACGACGAGCTTGGCGCGGCTGCGTCGGACGGCCTTGCGCACGCGGAGGTCAAGGATCGGCGCCTCGTCGACGAGCTCGGTGTCGACGACCAGCACCGCGCCGGCGTGGTCGATGTCGGAGACCTTCGCGGCGAGGTCGGTTCGCGCCAGCACCCGCGCCTGATCGGGCTCGCGCACGTCGCCCGGTGCCGAGTCGACGTGCGGAGATCCGAGTCCCTGGCGGAGCAGATGCTGGACGAGGAAGCCCTCCTCGTTGGTGGCCTGACCTCCCACGAGGGCGGCGGCGCGCTGGCCGGCTCTCTCGAGCGCGGCAGAGGCCTCGTCCAGGGCACGGCGCCATGAGACCTCCCGCAGATAGCCGCCGTCGCGTACCAGCGGCGCGGTGATCCGCTCCTGCGCGTGGATGGCCTGATAGGCGAAGCGGCCCTTGTCGCAGAGCCAGCCGTCGTCGACCTCCTCGTTGTCGCGCGCGAGCACGCGGACGACCTTGGAGTCGTCGCGGATCGTGAACTTGACGTTGCACTGGCTTGGGCAGAGGGCGCAGAGCGAGCCCGAGTCCTCGACGTCCCAGGGTCGCGCGCGAAAGCGGTAGGCGGTCGACGTGAGCGCGCCCACCGGGCAGAGCTCGATGATGTTGCCGCTGAACGGCGCGACATACGGGCGGCCGTGGTGGGTTCCGACGAA
>JBKPHP010000090.1:0-3746 GCA_046729895.1 Actinomycetota bacterium | reverse complement strand
GGGGTCACCGCGAACGGGGCCACACGCTGGCTGGCCGCCGGACCGCTCCAGTTCCAGCCCTCGGAGCTGCTCAAGCTGTCGCTGGTCCTCTACGGGGCGCAGCTGCTGGCGGCCCGCCCGGACAGCACGAGGACCATCGGTGGGCTGGCCAAACCGCTGCTGCTGGTGGTCGGCGCGGCGTGCGCCTTGCTCATGACCCAGCCGGACATGGGCACGACGCTCGTGATCTGCTTCGCGATCTTCTCTCTGCTCCTGGCCGCGGGCACGCCGGTGCGCCACCTGGCACTGATATTCGGGACATTGGCGTTCCTTGCGCTGGTCGTGGCGCTCCTGGAGCCGTACCGCCGGGCGCGGCTGACTTCGTTTGTGGACCCGTTCTCGGACGCGGGCGGCGCCGGGTTCCAGGGCGAGCAGGCCCTGACCGCCGTCGGCTCGGGCGGCCTGTTCGGAGTCGGGCTCGGCGAGTCGGTGCAGAAGATCTTCTACCTGCCCGAGGCCCACACGGACATGATCCTCGCGATCATCGGCGAGGAGCTCGGGCTGTTGGGCCTCCTCGGGGTGATCAGCCTCTACGGCATGCTCGGCTACGCCGGGATGAGGACGGCCAAGCTGGCCCGCGACCGCTACTCGAAGCTGCTCGCGGCCGGCATCACCTCGCTGGTCCTCGCGCAGGCCTCCCTCAACTTCTTCGCGGTCCTAGGGATGGCCCCGCTCACAGGGGTCCCGCTCCCCTTCATCTCCTACGGAAGCACGAACCTGATCGTGATGATGGGCGGCATGGGCCTCCTGCTGAACGTCGCCGCCACGGGTGGCAGGCCGGCGCGCGCCCGGCCGCCGCTGAGGGCGATCGAGGGGGGACGCGATGGCGAAGGTCGTGATCGCCGCCGGCGGCACGGCGGGTCACGTCGTGCCGGCGCTCGCGGTCGCTGAGGCGCTGCACACGCGGGACGCCGAGGTCGAGTTCGTGGGCGGCGAGCGGGCGGAGGCGGAGCTCGTGCCGCGGGCCGGCTACCGCTTCCACGCGTTGCGGGTGGTGGGCCTCGAGCGCCGCAGCCCCCTGAAGGCCGCCCGGGCGATCGCGCTGGCCGTCGTCGGCGCCGCCCGGGCGCGCCGGCTGCTGCGCCGACTCGAAGCGGACGTGGTGCTGGCGGGCGGCGGCTACGTGGCCGGTCCGGTGGGGCTCGCGGCCGGCTCGCTGCGGCTGCCGCTGGCCCTCACCGAGGCCGACAGCCACCTCGGCTTCGCCAACCGGCTGCTGGCCCCGCTCGCGCGACGCGTGTTCCTCGCGTTTCCGCTGGCCGGCCGCGAAGGGGGGAAGTACCTGGTCACCGGCAGGGCGGTGCCGGCGGACACCGGTCGGGTGGACCGCGAGCGGGCGCGGGCGCGGTTCGGCATCCCGCCAGCGGAGCCCTGCGTGCTGATCTTCGGGGGCTCGCTCGGCGCGCGGAAGCTGAACGAGGCTGCCGTCGAGGCGTTCGGGGAGGCCTCCCCCTGCGTCGTCTTGCATGTCGCCGGCCGTCGCGACCACGACGACCTGCGGCGCCGGCTCGACGGGCTGGGCGCGCCCCAGCACTATCGCCTCCATGCGTACATACAGCCCTTTGCCGAGGCCCTCGCGGCGGCGGACCTGGTGGTGGCCAGGGCGGGTGGCTCGGTGCTGGAGCTCGCGGCCGCCGGGCTGCCGGCGGTACTCGTGCCATATCCATACGCGACGGCCGATCACCAGTCGTCCAACGCCCGCTACATGGAGCGGGCCGGGGCCGCGGCGGTGGTGCCCGATCGAGAGCTGGACGGGGCGCGGCTCGCTCGCGAGGTGGGGCTGCTGTTGGGCTCGCCCGAGCGCCTGGCGGAGATGGCGAAGGCCGCACGGGACGTCGCACGCCCCGAGGCGGCGGAGCGGATCGCCGACGAGACGCTCCGCCTGCTGCGGGGCTGAACCGTGTCTGGTGCGCCGGGTTCCCGGACGACGCCTGCCGAGCTGCCCGGATGAGCGCCGAGCCGGGGCAGAGGCAGGCGTTGCGGTCACACCCGGCAACCGCCGCAGCGCCTATGGTCAACCCGCTATGAGCGAGGGAGCGAAGCAACCGACGGCCGCCGAAGTGGGCCCGGTCTTCCAGGGCCGCAGGCTGCACTTCATCGGCATCGGCGGCGCCGGGATGAGCGGCCTGGCGCTGGTGGCCCGGGCCCTGGGCGCGGAGGTGAGTGGCTCGGATCAAGCCGACTCGACGTATTGCAAGCGTCTGCGGGCCGCCGCGATAGAGCCGGTCATCGGGCACCACGCCGCGAACCTTCCGCAGGGGGCCGAGGTGGTGGTGTCGACCGCGATACCACCCGACAACCCCGAGCTGCGGGCCGCCGAGGAGACGGGCGCGCGCGTCCTCCACCGCGGCGACCTGCTCGGGGAGGTCTCGCAGCTGAAGAGGGCGATCGCGATCGCGGGGACCCACGGGAAGACAACCACGGCTTCGATGGCGGCGCACGTGTTGCGCGAGTGCGGCCGCGACCCCGGCTTCCTGATCGGCGGCGAGCTGCGCTCCGCGAGCACGAACGCCGCCTGGGGCGACGGCGAGTGGCTGGTCGTGGAGGCCGACGAGTCGGACCGCTCCTTCCTGAAGCTCGCGCGCGAAGTGGCCGTGGTCACCAACGTCGAGCTCGATCACCACGCCACATACCGCTCCCTGGGCGAGCTCGAGGATGCGTTCGACGAGTTCGCCTCCAACGCGGAGGTCCGTGTGGTTGGCCCCGGTGTGGAGCTTCCGGGCGCGCAGGACGCCGTGCGCTTCGGCATCGGCGAGGGCGACCTCAACGCCGAGAAGCTCGAGCTGCTGCCGCTGGGATCGCGATTCGCTGTCGACGGGGCCGCGGTCGAGCTCGCCGTGCCGGGCGCGCACAACGTGCTCAATGCTCTCGCGGCCGTGGCGGCCTGCCGCCCGGCAGGTGTCGAGCCGGGGGAAGCGGCGGCCGCGCTTGGCAGCTTCGGCGGCGCCCGGCGCCGCTTCGAGGCCCACGGCACCACGCCCTCGGGCGCGCGGGTCTTCGACGACTACGCTCATCATCCGACCGAGGTGGCTGCCACCCTGGATGCGGCCCGCAACCTGGAACCGCGCCGCCTGGTGGCCTGCTTCCAGCCCCACCTCTACTCGCGCACGGCCAAGCTTGCGCGGCAGTTCGGCGGCGCGCTCGCCAAGGCGGACCTGGCAGTTGTGCTGGACGTCTACCCCGCGCGCGAGAAGGCGGAGGACTTCCCGCGTGTCTCGGGGCTTCTCGTGGCCCGCGCGGCGGCGGATGCCGCCGACGGGCGACCGGTCTGGTGGCTCCCCACGCTGGAGGACGCCGAGAGCAGGCTGGGGGAGGAGCTGCACGAGGGTGACGTCCTGGTCACCCTGGGGGCGGGAAACGTTGATGAGCTGGCACGGAGGCTGACGAGGTGACGGCTCCCGAGGGCGTCGAGCGCGACTACCCGCTCGCGCGGCTGACCACGATCCGGACGGGCGGGCCGGCCGAGTGGTTCGCTCGTCCGGACTCGCAGGAGCGGCTCGGGGAGCTGCTCGCATGGGCGGAGCGAGGAGGCCTCCAGGTAGGAGTGGTCGGCTCCGGGTCGAACCTGCTGGTAGCCGATGAAGGAGTGCGAGGGCTGGTGATGAAGCTCGACGGCTCGCTGGCCACGATCGAGCGCGACGGGACCCGCCTGCTCTGCGGCGGGGGCGCGCGCCTGCCCCAGGCGTCCGCCCGGGCTGCCAGGGAGG
>JBKPHP010000089.1:0-11318 GCA_046729895.1 Actinomycetota bacterium | reverse complement strand
CGCCGTGGTCAACGGCTACGGAGACGTGGGCAAGGGCTGCTGCCAGTCGCTGCGCGGCCAGGGCGCCCGCGTGCTGGTCACTGAGGTCGACCCGATCTGCGCCCTGCAGGCCGCCATGGACGGCTACCAGGTGGTCACGCTCGAGGACGTGGTGGAGACGGCGGACATCTTCATCACCGCCACCGGGAACCGCGACATCATCACCGCCGACCACATGGCCCGCATGAAGCACCAAGCCATCGTGGGCAACATCGGCCACTTCGACAACGAGATCGACATGGCCGGGTTGGCCGCGACACCCGGCGTCGAGAGGATCAGCATCAAGCCGCAGGTGGACGAGTGGCGCTTCCCGGCCACCGGAGGCCGGCCGGGCCATTCGGTGATCGTTCTCTCGGAGGGTCGGCTGCTGAACCTGGGCAACGCCACGGGCCACCCGAGCTTCGTGATGTCCAACTCGTTCACGAACCAGACGATCGCCCAGGTCGAGTTGTTCACGAAGAACGAGGACTACGGCGAGCAGGTCTACGTGCTTCCCAAGCAGCTGGACGAGAAGGTCGCCAGCCTGCACCTCGACGCCCTCGGGGCGAAGCTCACGAAGCTCACGCCTGAACAGGCTGCTTACATCGGCGTTCCTGCTGAAGGGCCGTTCAAGTCGGAGCGCTACCGGTACTAGCTGGCAGCTGGCAGCTGGCGGCTGGCAGAGCCTTCGGTCGACAGTCTCTGCCAGCTGCAGCCGGCGAAGCCGGCGCACTGCCAGCTGCCAGCCCGTATGAGCAGTGACCGCCCTTCGGCCAGACATCAGCGATCCGGGTTTCGCGGACGCCGGTAGAGCCCGGATCGAGTGGGCGGAAGGGCAGATGCCCGTGCTCCGCTCCATTCGCGACCGCTTTGCGCGCGAGCGGCCGCTCGACGGCGTTCGCGTGGCGGCGTGTCTTCAGGTGACCGCGGAGACCGCCAACTTGATCCGTACGCTGGTCGCGGGCGGCGCCGAGGCCGCACTGTGCGCCGCCAACCCTCTGACTACCCAGGACGAGGTGGCCGCCGCCCTCGTGCGGGACGGGCATGTGCCGGTGCTGGCCCGGCGCGGTGAGGACGTGGACACTTACGCGCGCCACGTGGCCTCGCTCGCCGAGTGGGGCCCGGGCCTGACCCTGGACGACGGCGCCGACCTGCTCGTGCACATCCACGAACGCGGCGGCGATGTGCTCCAGGGCTGCATCGGCGGTGTCGAGGAGACCACCACCGGCCTGCTGCGGCTGCGTCGGCTCGAGGCCGACGGCCGACTCGTCTGTCCGGTGATGGCGGTCAACGAGTCGCGCACGGAGCGCACGTTCAACGACCGCTATGGCACCGGCCAGTCGGCGCTCGACGGCATCCTGCGCGCCACGAACCTCCTCTTGGCCGGCCGCACGCTCGTGCTCCTCGGCTACGGGGTGACCGGCAAGGGGATCGCGCAGCGCGCCCGCGGGGCCGGGGCGGCGGTGGTCGTCTGCGAGGTGGACCCCCTGCGGGCGCTCGAGGCGCGCATGGAAGGCTTCGAGGTGATGCCGTCGCTCCAAGCCGCCGAGCAGGGGGACCTGTTCGTGACCGTCACCGGGTCGCGGGGGGTGCTGCGGCGCGAGCACTTCGAACGCATGAAGGACGGCGTGGTGCTCGCGAATGCCGGCCACTTCGACGTCGAGATCGACCTCGACGCGCTTCGCCGGCTGGCGACCGGCCCGCCCCGTGAAGTCCTGCCCCTCGTGGAGCAGTACGAGCTCGATGGACGGCGGCTCAACCTGCTGGCGCGCGGCCGGGTCGTCAACCTGGCGGCCGGCGAGGGCCATCCGGCCGCGGCCATGGACATGAGCTTCGCGAACCTCGCGCTGGCGGTCGAACATCTGCTTCGACACCGCGAGGAGCTGGGGCCGGGGGTGCTCGCCGTCCCCAAGGAGATCGACGACGAGATAGCGCGTCTCAAGCTGGAGTCGCTCGGCGTGGAGATCGACGCGCTGACTCCCGAACAGGAGGAATACCTCTCCTCTTGGGCCGGACTGGCAAGGGCCGCTGAGTCGTCATAGGGTGGGTCTCGCCCCCCCGATCTCGCGACCACGGAGGTAGAACTCGATGCCAGAGAACGGCTCGCTGTCCGGAATCAGGGTCGTCAGGGCCGGCGAAGAGGGCTGGGACTCGGCGCGCGCCGCATGGAACCTGGCCTTCGACCAGCGCCCCGCGATGGTCGCGCTTCCGGCGAGCGCCGACGAGGTCGCCAGGGTCGTGCGGTTCGCGCGGGAGTCGGGTCTGCGGGTGGCGGTGCAGGCGGAGGGGCACAACTCGGGCGCGCTCTCTCCGTTGGAGGAAGACACTCTGCTGCTCAAGACCCTGCGCATGGTGGGCACCGAGCTCGACCCCGGGGCCCGCCGGGCTCGGGTGGCGGCAGCAGCGAAGTGGCGCGACGTCAGCGACCCGATGTCTGAGGAGGGGCTCGCCCCGCTCGGGGGGTCCTCGGCGGAGGTCGGGATCGTCGGCTACACCCTGGGTGGAGGACACGGCTGGCTCGCACGCAAGCACGGGCTGGCGTGCAACAGCGTGCACGCCGCCGAGCTGGTAACGGCGGATGGCGAGCTGGTGCGAGCCGACCAGGAGAGCGAACCCGACCTGTTCTGGGCGCTGCGCGGCGGGGGTGGCAGCTTTGGCGCCGTTACCGCGCTCGAGTTCGAGCTCTACCCGGTTCCGGAGCTCTACGCGGGAATGCTCGTGTGGGCTTGGGAGCGCTCTGACGAGGTCCTGCATGCCTGGCGCGAGTGGCTGCCCGGCCTGCCGACCGAGATGAGCTCGTGGGGGCGCATCCTGCAGGTTCCGCCCCTCCCGGACGTCCCGGAGCCGGTCCGCGGACGCAAGCTCGCGGTCATCGAGGCCGCCTATCTGGGCGCAGAGGACGCCGGAGCGAAGCTGCTCCGTCCGCTCCGCGGGCTGGATCCGGAGATGGACACCATCGCTTCGGTTCCGCCGGCCGCTCTGGGCTACCTGCACATGGATCCCGAGGATCCGGTTCCGGCGCTGAGCGGCCACCAGATGCTGGAGGAGCTGCCGTCGGAGGCAATCGACGCGCTGGTGGAGGCCGCGGGCCCGGGATCGGGGTCGCCTCTCCTCTCGGTGGAGCTGCGCCAGCTCGGCGGCGCGCTCGCGCAGCCGGCGTCGGATGGCGGGGCGATCACGGGCTTAAGCCAGTCATTCGCCATGTTCGCCGTCGGCATGGCGATGGACGCGGACATGGCCGCGTCAGTGTCCAGGCACGCCGGCGTGGTGACGCAGGCCCTCGCGCCATGGGACTCGGGCGTCAAGTACGGCAACTTCACGGAGGCGCCGACCGACGCCCGCATGTGCTACCCGCCCGACACTTACGAGCGGCTGCAGCAGG
This sequence comes from Actinomycetota bacterium, assembly GCA_046729895.1. Classification (GTDB taxonomy): domain Bacteria; phylum Actinomycetota; class Thermoleophilia; order Solirubrobacterales; family Thermoleophilaceae; genus DASXBA01. Next base: position 7,918 of record JBKPHP010000089.1, on the reverse strand, counting down.
TGAAGGCGCGGTACGACCCGGATGACGTGTTCCGGGCGAACCACCCGATCCCCAACGCGGCGGCAGCGGTCTAGCTGGGAGCTGGCGGCTGGCAGCTGGCAGAGCGTGTGGAGTCGCCTCTCTGCCAGCTGCAGCCGGCGAAGCCGGCGCACTGCCAGCTGCCAGCCCCTAGACCTCCAGCGAGTAGTCCACCCACTCCTCCCGCTTAGCCCCCATACGCTCATAAACGGCTTGCGCGCGCAGGTTGTCCTTGGCGGTCTGCCACGACATCCAGCGGGCGCGCCGGTCGCGGCAGCGGCTGTGGCAGGCGGAGATGAGTGCCTCGGCGACGCCGCCTCCGCGAGCGTCGGGCTCGACGTAGAGGTCGTTCATGATCCCGATGCGCGAAGCGCTGAGCGTGGACCAGGTCCAGAACAGGGTTGCGAAGCCCACGGCGCTGCCATCTGAGGCGCGCGCGATCAGCTGGACGCCCTCGCGCTCGGGATCGGCGATCAGAGCGCGGGACAGGGCCAGCAGGCCCTCGTCCGGAGGAGCGACCGCGTAGAAGTCGCAATAGGCCCGGACGAGCGGAAGCAGCTCTTCGAAGTCCGCCTCGCGGACCGTCTCGATCGCCAGTCCATCGATGCGGCAACCCTAGCGCCGCGCCGCAGGAGGGCGTCCCGAGAGGACGGGGCAACGGTCCCGGCCGGCGCGGACGTTTCGGGCCCGCCCGCCGGAGGTGGCGCTCATTGGACGGCGGCGGCGTCCTCGAGCCGTTCGCGGCGGCGCTCCTCCTCCTCGGAGCGCGCCAGCATGCGCACGAAGACCGCTACCAGGACGATCACGAACGTGAGCGACTGCTCGGCCATCATGAGGGCCCCGCCCACGTTCTGATCCTCCACCGGGGAGAGCCCCCAGATGCGGGGCACGGCCTCGTAGTAGGTGTAGATGGCGGTCCCCGACCAGGTCAGGTAGAGCCCGAGCGCGGCGAGGCCGAACTTGGCGGCGCCCGCGTAGGCGATCGGCCACAGGCCCCTTAACGGGCGGCGCATCGGCACCGGCTCGACGAGCGGCCACCAGACGGCGACCCCGGCCGCGAAGAACGAGACGTGTTCGAGCAGGTGCACGCCCGAGTGCTCGAGCGCAGCGTCGTACAGCGCCGGCACGTGCCAGAGGTACATCAGCAGGAGCCACGCGAGCAGGCCAGTGAGTGGATGCGCGAACCGCCCCATTGCACGCTCGATCGCCATCAGGCGGCGAGTGGCCGGCCGCATGATCACTCGCGAGAGGCCGAGAAGGAGCAGGAGCGGCGCGATGTCTCCGAGCAGCACGTGTTGGAGCATGTGCGCCGAGAACAGGTAGTCCTCCCCGAGACCGTCGATCGGCGAAACCAGGGCGGCGAGCAGCGCCAGCATCCCGCCTGCGAACGCAGCGGCCTGGAGGGGCCCGGCGCCCCGGCCTCCCCCCTCACGGCGCGCGGCCCGGAAGCGGCGCACGTAGACGAAGACGAGCAGCGCGAGCGGCGCGAGCACCGCGGGGTCCGGGAGCCAGTGGATGCGGGGGTGGGTCATGCCCCGGTGCCGGTGGCGTGGATGTCGGCGCTCGTTGCGTGGATGTCACGAGACACGCGCGAGATTGTCGCAGCGCGCGGCCGCAGTTCTGCGACGAGCCGGGACGCTGGCTGTATGGCGCTTGAGTGGCTCCTGTCGCTCGTCGCGCCGCCGCTCTGCTGGAGCTGTGGCCGCGTGGCTCCCCTGGGTGCGCCGCTGTGCGCTGGCTGCCGGCTGCGGTTGCGCTGGCTGGGGCCCGATGCGGTCACGGTGGCGGGCGTGCGGGCCTGGGCGCCGGTCGCCTACGAGGGGCCGGCGAGGGCCCTGGTACGGGCGCTCAAGTTCCGGGGCGCCGCCGGGGTGGCCGAGGCGATGGCGGCTCAAATGGCCGCGGCTGCCCCGACCAGCATGCTCGAGGGGACTGTGCTCGTGCCGGTTCCACTCCACACCGTCAGGCTCCGGCAGCGTGGCTTCAACCAGGCGGAGCGGCTCGCGGCGTCGATGGCGCGCCGAACCGGGCTTCCCTGCGTGTCCTGCCTCGAGCGTCGGGGCGGCGGCGCGCCCCAGGTCGGCCGCCCTCGCGTTGAGCGGCTGACAGCCGTTCGCGACTCGATCGCCGTCGGTCCCGACCTCGATGCTCCGCGCCGGGCTCTGCTGGTGGACGACGTGATCACCACCGGCGGGACCGTGTTGGCCTGCGCGAGCGTGCTCCGGGCAGGGGGGACGCGAGATGTGGCGGCGCTGGCCTACGCGCGCACCCTCGGCCGCTAAGGGGGCGTAGGCCCCGCGGCTGGCACTCCATCTGTGCCGGGACTACCATCCGTCTCACCCGCGACAGCGATCCGAGGAGGGCCGCATGCGCATCGAGATCAAGGGGCGCAACGTGCCGGTGGGGGACGACCTGCGGAGTAGGGTCGAGAAGAAGTTCGGGAAGGTGGCGCGGCAGGTCTCTCCTCTCGCAGGGCTGGAGATCGAGCTCAAGGAGGAGCGCAACCCCTCGATCCGCGACTCACAGATCGCCGAGGTCACCCTGCATCTCAAGGGGGTCACGCTGCGCGCCCGCGAGCGCTCGGATGACATGGGTCACTCGATCAACCTCGTCGCGGAGGACCTGGCCCGCCAGGTGAAGCGGCACCGCGACAAGCGCCGCCGCCGGCGCGAGAGCGCCAAGGCGGCGCAGCCTCGCACGGCCTGAGCGGGCGCCGCGTCAGGCGCCTCCTATCGCCGCGCTGGCGGCGTTACCTCCGGACGCGCCGCCGGCTGGCCGAGCGCCACCTCCACGGGGACGGAATCGAGATCGGCGCGCTCCACATGCCGCTCCCGCTGCCGCCGGGCACGTCTGTTCGCTACGTCGACCGCAAGCCGCTGGAGGAGCTTCGGCAAGAGTTCCCCGAGTTGGCGGGTCTGGAGCTCGTGGCGCCGGACATCGTCGACGACGGGGCGCGCCTGTCCTCGATCGAGGACGAGTCGCTGGATTTCGTCGTCGCGAACCACTTCCTCGAGCACTGCGAGGACCCGATCGGCGCTCTTCAGCACCACTCACGGGTCCTCAAGCCGGGCGGAGTCGTGTACCTGGCCCTTCCCGACCGCCGCCGCCAGGACGTCGACCGCGGCCGAGAGCCTGTCTCGGTCGAGCACCTCGTGCGGGATCATGAGGACGGTCCCGTCTGGTCACGGCTGGGTCACTACGAGGAATGGGTGCGCGCGGCGGACATCCCGCTCGGGCTGGTGAGGCCCGACGACGCCGCCGCGGCGGTCGCGGAGCACGCGCGCCGTGGGAGCAAGGTGCACTTTCACGCATGGGCGCCGGACGAGTTCGCCGACCTGATCGAGCGGTGCCACGGTGTGTACCTGCCACTCGGGATCGTCGAGGTCAGATCGAACCTCAACGAATTCATCACGATCCTCCGCAAGGACGCGGACGGGCGAAGGCTTCCGGAGCGGAGCGGCCGCCTCGGCGGATGAGTTCCACGCCGCCGAGGGCCGCGGACCCCTTGCTACCGTAGCCCCGATGTCGATAATCGACCGGGCCCTGCGCGTTGGCGAGGGCAAGAAGTTCAAGACCTTCGAGAAGAGCGTCTCGCGGATCAACGACTTCGAGCCCGAGCTGGAGCTCGAGACCGACGAAGAGCTGCGCCAGCGCTACGAGCAGCTACGCAAGCGGCACCTGGACGGCGAGTCCCTTGATGAGTTGCTGTTCGAGTGCTTCGCGCTCGTCCGCGAGGCCTCCAAGCGCACGATCGGCCAACGCCACTTCGACGTACAGCTGATCGGCGGCATGGTCCTGCACGACGGATCGATCGCCGAGATGAAGACGGGCGAGGGCAAGACCCTCGCCGCCACGCTGCCGATCGCCCTGAACGCGCTCGGGGCACGCGACGAGAACGGCAGGCCGGCGCCGGGCAAGGGCATTCACCTCGTCACCGTCAACGACTACCTGGCCCGCCGTGACGCGAACTGGATGAAGCCCATCTACGACCTGCTGGGCATCACGGTCGGCGTCATCCAGTCGCAGCAGAACGACATCGACAAGCAAGAGGCGTACTCGCGCGACGTCGTGTACGGCACCAACTCGGAGTTCGGCTTCGACTACCTGCGCGACAACCTGGCAGTGGAGGCCGACCAGAAGGTCCAGCGAGGGCACGGCTACGCGATCGTCGACGAGGTCGACAACATCCTCATTGACGAGGCCCGCACGCCGTTGATCATCTCCGGTCAGCCGGAGCAGGCCGCGGACATCTACTACCGGTTCGCCAAGCTCGCCCCGATGATGGAGCCGGGGAAGAAGCCGGAGGGTCTCGAGGCGAAGTCGAAGGACTGGGAGGCGGACTTCGACTTCGAGCCCGACGAGAAGCACAAGACCGTCGCTGTCACCGAGCGTGGCGTTGAGAAGGCCGAGAAGTTCCTCGGTATCGACAACCTCTACAAGGCCGAGTACGGCAACCTCGTCAACCACCTGCAGCAGGCGCTGAAGGCCGAGTCGCTCTACAAGAGGGACGTCGATTACGGGGTGATCGACGGCGAGGTCAAGATCATCGACGAGTTCACCGGTCGCATCCTCGAGGGCCGCCGCTGGTCTGAGGGCCTGCACCAGGCGGTCGAGGCCAAGGAGGGCGTGGCGATCCAGGAGGAGAACCAGACCGTCGCCACGATCACCTACCAGAACTACTTCCGCCGCTACGACAAGCTCGCGGGGATGACCGGCACCGCGCTAACCGAGGCGACGGAGTTCATGAAGATCTACAAGCTCCAGGTCGTCGAGGTCCCGACGAACGAGCCGATGATCCGCAGGGACCACAACGACCAGATCTACAAGACCAAGGAAGGCAAGTGGGGCGCGGTGCTGAGCGAGATCGAGTATCGGCACATGAAGGGTCAGCCGGTGCTGGTGGGCACGATCTCGGTCGAGGTCTCCGAGCTGCTCTCCGAGCGCCTCAAGAAGCGTGGGATCGAGCACACGGTGCTAAACGCCAAGCCGGAGCACGCGGAGCGAGAGGGCGAGACGATCGCGGAGGCCGGGGGGTCGAAGGCCGTGACGATCGCGACCAACATGGCCGGTCGCGGCGTGGACATCAAGCTGGGGGGTAACGAGGAGCACCTCACACACCGCGAGCTCGTGAGGCGCGGCCTCGAGTTCGGCAGCGACGAGTGGGCGGCGGCCTGGGACGAGGTTTTCCCGAAGATCGAGGCGGAGGTAGAGGAGGACCGTGCGAAGGTCCTCGAGACCGGCGGTCTCTTCATCCTCGGAACCGAGCGCCACGAGTCGCGGCGGATCGACAACCAGCTGCGTGGCCGGTCGGGCCGCCAGGGCGATCCCGGCGAGTCGCGCTTCTACCTCTCAGCGGAGGACGATCTCGTCCGCCTGTTCGCGGGCAATCGGATCTACCGGATCCTTGATCGCCTCGGCCCGGTTTCCGAGGAGGGCGAGGAGGAGCCGATCGAGGCCAAGATGCTCTCGAAGCAGATCGAGAACGCCCAGAAGAAGGTCGAGGAGCAGAACTTCCTGATCCGCAAGCGCGTCCTCGAGTACGACGACGTGATGAACCAGCAGCGGGAGATCATCTACGAGTACCGGGACCGCATCCTCGAGGGGCAGGACATGTCCGACATCGCCCGCACGCAGATCGCCGAGGCGGTCGAGCGCGTCTGCCGCGAGTACATGCAGGGCGAGTACGCCGAGGATTGGGACCTGGGCGCGCTGTTCACGCAGCTCGAGCAGGTCTATCCGCTCTCCTACGAGCTCGAGGACATCGAGGAGGGCGTTGACCGCGAGACGCTGATCGAGCGGCTCCGGGACGACGTGGTCGAGGCCTACGACGAGCGCGAGGGAGAGCTCGGGGACGAGCTCATGCGCGCGCTCGAGCGCTTCATGCTTCTCCAGATCATCGACGAGCGCTGGCGCGAGCACCTGCACGACATGGACTACCTGCGTGAGGGCATCCACCTGCGGGGCTTCGCTCAGATCGACCCCCTGGTCGCCTACAAGAACGAGGGGTTCGAGATGTTCACCGCTCTCATGAACAACATCTGGGACGAGTTCGCGCGTTACATCTTCAACGTCGAGGTCGAGGTGGAAGAGGAGCAGCAGCCGACCGGACCGTCCTGGGCGGTCGGCGGCGGCAACACCGGCTCCTACAGCTACGCGGGCGGCCACGCGGCCGCCGGCCGGGCGGCGATCGCGGCCGCCGCGGGGGAGGCCACGACAGTTCCGGCGGGAATCCAGGACGCGGCCGAGATGGCCGGCGACGAGGTCGCGCTGCCCCAGCCCGTCGAGACCCGCCGGCTCGACGAGCACGAGAAGATCGGGCGGAACGACCCCTGCTGGTGCGGCTCCGGCAAGAAGTTCAAGAAGTGTCATGGCGCCTAGCGGCCAGTCCTCAGTCCTCGGTCCTGGGTCCTCAGGACCTGGGCTCTCTCGTGGCTAGCTCCGCCACTGGCCTCCGCGACCAGCTGAAGCTGCTCGCGGATTACCTTTGACCCCGCTTCGCTAGCCGACCGCCTCGAGGCGGTCGAGAAGGAGATGCAGGCGCCCGGCTTCTGGGACGACCAGGAGCGGGCGGCCCGCGTCTCGGCCGAGCATTCATCGGTCTCGCGTCGGCTCGAGTCCTTCCGCTCCCTGGAGAGCGACTTGGACGACCTCGAGGCGCTCGAGGAGTTGGCCGCCGAGGACGAGTCGATCGCCTCCGAGCTCGAGGAGCAGCGCACGTCGATCGAGGCGCGGCTGGCGGAGCTCGAGGAGGCGCGGCTCTTCTCCGGCCGCTACGACTCCGGCGACGCCGTGGTGACCGTCAACGCCGGCGCCGGCGGCACCGACTCACAGGACTGGGCGGAGATGCTCCTTCGCATGGTCATGCGCTGGGCCGAGCGGCGCGGGATGAAGGTGGAGCTGAAGGAGGCCTCGCCGGGGGACGAGGCCGGGATCAAGTCGGCCACCTTCATCGCCCGCGGCGATAACGCCTACGGCCTCTTCTCGGCGGAGAAGGGCGTCCATCGCCTCGTCCGGATCTCGCCGTTCGACGCGCAGTCACGGCGGCACACGGCCTTCGCCGGCGTCGAGGTGGCGCCGCTTGTCGAAGACGACGTCGAGATCGAGATCGATCCTGACGATCTCCAGGTCGACACCTACCGGGCCTCCGGCGCCGGGGGCCAGCACGTGAACAAGACCGATTCGGCGGTCCGCATCACCCACAAGCCGACCGGCGTGGTAGTCCAGTGCCAGAACGAGCGCTCGCAGTCCGCCAACCGGGCGACCGCGATGGCGATGCTGCGCTCCAAGCTGCTCGAGCTCGAGGAGCAGAAGCGCCGGGACGAGATCGCCAAGGAGAAGGGGGAGGCCCACGACGTGGGCTGGGGCTCCCAGATCCGCTCCTACGTCCTCCACCCCTACACGATGGTCAAGGACCACCGCACGGACGTGGAGGTGCGCAACGCTCACGCCGTGCTGGACGGCGACCTGGACGAGTTCGTGCGGGCAGAGCTGCTGCGGCGCGCGGGGGACGGGGTTTCGTCCTAGGCGTCCCGGGCCTCGGGGCTTGCGTTCGCGTGTCGATCACGCCCAAGACCCTCTAGGCCTCCCGCGCGCGACACAGGCGGCTGCTCTCCGCCCGTGTTGCTGGCGCGGCTCCCGGCCTTCGGAGGGTCCTGTCCGCAATCACGCAAGGTCGCTGCGCGGTTGGCCTGGGATCCACCGAAGGTAACCTCCACGCGGTGAGCCAGGGCACCCCCTCGATAGCCGTTGTCGGCGCCGGCTTCGGCGGCGTCGGCGCCGCCGTGATGCTCCGCCGCGCCGGCTACCACGACGTCAGCGTCTTCGAGCGCGGCGAGCGGATCGGGGGCGTGTGGCACCACAACACCTATCCGGGCGCGGCCTGCGACATCCCCTCGCACCT
>JBKPHP010000088.1:0-9480 GCA_046729895.1 Actinomycetota bacterium | reverse complement strand
AGCGCCGGGTTCACCGTGCCCTCCTCGCGCTCGATGATCTTGCCGCTGGCGCTGATCACGTCCTCTGCCCGCAGCCGCCCCGCCGCCTTGTGCGCCTCCGGGGCCTCCTCGGGACGGAAGACGAGCTGCAGGAGCCCGGTGCGGTCGCGAAGGTCGATGAAGATCAGCCCGCCATGGTCGCGCCTACGGTGGACCCAGCCGGCGACCCGGGGCGTCGACCCCACGTCGTCCTTGCGCAGCTCGCCGGCCCAGCGGTCGCGGTAGCGGTTCGGCCGCGGCGCCCTCACGCGCCCACCAGCCTCAGGACCTCGGCGGCGTCGGCGGCGGGTCGCTGCTCGCCGCTGTCCATGTCCTTGACCTCCAGGTCGTCGCCGACGATGACGGTGGCCCTGGCCCCGATCCGGTCGGCGTGCTTGAACTGGCCCTTCACCGAGCGCCCGGCCTGCTCCATCTCCGTGCGAACTCCCCCGGCGCGCAGCTCGCGCGCGATCCGAAACGCCTCGCGCTCCGCCTCGGGCTTGACGACCGCGACGAAGACGGGTCGCTGATCTTCCTCGGGCCCCTCCTCCGCGGCCAGCAGTATGCGCTCGATACCTGCCGCCCAGCCGTTGGCGGGGGTGGGCGGCCCGCCGAGCTGCTCTACGAGCGCGTCGTAGCGGCCGCCGCCGGCCACGCCGCGCTGGGCCCCGAGCCGGTCGCTCTCGAACTCGAAGACCGTGCGCGTGTAGTAGTCGAGCCCGCGTACAAGCGTGTGATCGACCTCGTAGGGCAGCCCCGCGTCGTCTAGCAGCGCGCTGACCTCCTCGAAGTGCTCGGCGTCCTCCGGGTCGAGCCGCTCGATCAACACGGGAGCGCTGCGCATGACGTGCCGCGTTGTCTCGTGGTCGGAGTCGAAGGCCCGCAGGGGGTTCGCGTCAATGCGCTCGCGCACCTCGGCTGACAGGTCTGCCTCGTGCTCGCGCAGGTAGACGCGCAGCTCGTCGGCGTACTCGCGGCGGCTCGCGGCGGTGCCGAGGCTCGAGATCCGCACCCGCGGCTCCCGTACCCCGGCCCGCTCGAGGAATTCGGCCAGCAACAGGATCAGCTCGGCGTCGACGGACGGCTCGTCCGAGCCGAGCACCTCGGCGTCCAGCTGGGTGAACTGCCGGTAGCGCCCGGCCTGCGGGGCCTCGTGGCGGAAGAAGGGGCCCCAGCACCAGAGCTTCACGGGCTGCGCCAGCTTGTGCATGCCGTGCTCGACGTAGGCGCGGCAGACGGCCGCCGTCGCTTCCGGCCGCAGGGTCAGCGAGCGGCCGCCCTTGTCCTCGAAGGTGAACATCTCCTTCTGGACTATGTCCGTGGCCTCGCCCACCCCACGGGCGAACAACTCGGTGTCCTCGAAGGTCGGCGACTCGAAGTACTCGTAGCCGGCGCGCCCGAGCACCTCCTCCGCCAGCGCGAGGAGGCGCAGGCGCCGACGCCCGTCCGGCGGCAGCACGTCGAAGGTGCCACGCGGCGCCTTCAGGCGGGTCACCGTGCGAGCTCTGCCAGGAACGGATTCGAGGCGCGCTCGGCGCCGAGGCTGGTGATGCCCATGTGCCCGGGGTACACGCTGGTCTCTTCCGGGAGATCGTCCACGAGCGTCCGGATCGACTCGAGCAGCGTCGGCCAGTCGCCTCCCGGAAGGTCCGTGCGGCCGACGGAACCCTGGAAGAGCACGTCGCCGGAGAAGGCGGCCTGCTCGTCCGGGATCGAGAAGGTCACGTGCCCGGGGCTATGACCCGGCGTGAAGATCACGTCGATCTCGAAGCCGGCCAACTCGAGCTTCTCGCCTCCTCTCAACGTGTGCTCCGCGTCATAGGACTCGAACGAGCCGAATCCCGGCCAGGGAACGTAGGAGTTGATGTCGGCGAGCACGCCCTTCTCGATCTCCGGCACCCACACCTCGGCGCCGGTGGCCTTGGCCACAGGGGCGACCGCACCGACATGGTCGAAGTGCGTGTGAGTGAGGAGGATGGCGTCGAGAGTTACCCCGAGCGAGTCGATCGCGTGGAGCAGCTTGTCGGCCTCGTCGCCCGGGTCGACGATCAAGGCTCGATCGGAGTCGTCGCGGCGGAACAGGAAGCAGTTCTCCTGGACCATCCCGACGGTGAACATGCGCACGTCCATCGGACCGGAGCCTACTTCCTGGCGGCGGCCTTCCTGCGCTGCCGGAAGGAGTAGATGGCCTTGTCCATCCCGTAGCCGAGGGGGATGTAGATGAGGACCATGAAGGCCGCCAGGCTGATCCCCTGCTGGATCGGGCGGTGGAAGACGGCGACCACGAGCACGCCGAACAGGGCCGCCGCGATCGCCGCACGCTGGGCCGCGCTCTTCCAGCTGGGCGGCCTGTCGAGCCGCTCCTGCCTCCGCCTCCGGGAAATCTCCTTGGCGTCCTCGCGCGTGCGTCCCGCTCCGGTCCGGCCAACACGCTCGATCGTCCCGGCCTGCGTGCCGCGGTGCTTGCGCCTGCGCTTGCGCTTGGTTTGGGCCATCCGTAGCGACGTTACCGCAGGGTGCGCAAGGCGTTCTCGATCAGGTGGCGCTCCGGCGAGAAACCGCGTAGCCGCACGTCCTCCGGGAAGTCCCGGAAGGCCGCCTCCGGGGCCAACCCGACCAGCTCTGCCTCGGCTACGTCCGCCTGCCGACGGACGTAGTCGACGATCGCGCTGAGAGGCGTCGCCCCGTAGTCGTGGACGTTGGTCGAGACCTGGGCCCTGCGGCGCTCAGGGAGGTAGAGGCCGAGCGCGCGCACGCCCGGCAGGCCGCCGCTGGACTCCCGCAGGCCGGCGGCGATGCGCCTTGCGAGCTCTACGTCGTCGGTCTTCAGGTCGAGGTTGAACGCGATCAGCGGCGGTCGGGCCGTGGCCAGCAGCGCCCCCGCGGTCGGATGGATGTTGGCTGGCCCGTAGTCCGGCACGAGCTCGCCCGAGTCGATCCTTCGCCCCAGCCCGCGCCAGCCGCCCTTGCGCAGGTAGGCGCGCTCGCGCTGCTCTGGCCTGGTGGCTAGCTCGCCGTAGAGGAACACCGGCAGCTCCAGCTCCTCGCCGATCAGCGCGGCCGACGTGAGGGCCTCGGCACAGGCCGCGCCGCGGCGCTCCTCGTCGAGGTAGACGACCGGCATCACGTCCAACGCGCCAACATATGGATGGAGGCCGTCATGCCGGTTCAGGTCCACCCGCGCGAGCACCTCGCGCCCCCCGCTGAGGAGGGCCTCCGCGAGGCGGCCCTGCTCGGCCGCCAGCGTGAAGACGGCGCGTCCGTGGTCGGCATCCAGGTGGAGATCGAGGAAGGCGGCGGGCCGGAAGGCGCGCTCGATCGCCTCCAGCGCACGGGCGTCTCGACCCTCGCTCACGTTGGGAACCGCCATCAGGAGCGGAAGATCGGCCATGCCGGCCCAAGGCTACTGTCGTGTCTCGGCAGCTCCGAGCGCGACTGGTGGGTGGTTGCCTGCCCGCCGAGGCCGCTGTAGGGACGGCGTTCGGTGTGGTGGGCTACCCAGTGTGGCCGCGCCGCAGGGCGGTGCTCTCGGGAGCGGTAGACGTGACCGTGACGGATGCGGTGGCGCTCGAGCACGGCCTCGAGCGAGCGGTCGTTGGTCTAGGCAAACGCGTTGTCGCTGAGTAGCCCTCGGACGATGCCCTATGCGGCGAAGACGCGAAGGGCGCGCTCGAAGCAGCCGGTCATGGTGGCCGCCCCAGCGTCGCCGTGGAGCGCCGAGAAGGCCAGTGCGCTTGGCCAAGCAATTCCGGTGTGGCGTCGCGGTGTGTGGCTCCTGAGCTCCCGTGGCCTCCGCGCGCGATCGCCGCCACCTGAGCGCCAGCTCCAGCGTCTTGGTCGCCGCCAACACGGCGACGAGGACCGCCAAGGTCAGCACCACCGGTGCGAGTGGCAGCATTCTGGAGTGGCCGCGCCCGCCAGAGGCCTCGGAGGCGGCCGCGCTGAGGGCTGCAAAGCCGAGCTCCAAGGCCACGATCATCGCCAGCGCCAGCCCGGCATGCCGCGCCACGTGGATCCAAGCCTTGCGGGAGCTGCGCCCGCGTGCGGTGCGGAAGAGCTCGATTGGGACGGCGAGGATCGCGGACAGGATGAAGAACAGGCCGGCGAGCCCCGCCCCCGGCAGCCCGGCGGACATCTAATGTCCCTTCTCGTAGACCAGGAGCGGGCGTCGAAGCACGAGCTCGAACAGCAACGCCTTCAGCATCATCACCGCGTTGGCGATCCGCAGCGGGAAATAGGCGGGAAAGCTGGCGAAGGCCCTGCCGATCTCGTGGCGCTTTCGGGCATCGACCAGCACCGGTAGAAGCACGACCGGCCCATCGATGACGTAGGCCAGCCAGAACATGGGGCTAACGAGCACGGCCAGCAGCGGGATTGCGAACAGATACGCGACGGACGCGATTGTGGAGTCCCAGAAGGCGAGCGCCACCATGGACCGCAGATAGCCCAGCCTGAGAACAGCGCGCCAATGCAGCTTCACGTTCTGAACGAAGCCGTGCGACCAACGCCGGAGCTGCTTGCGTAGCAAGTCGAGGTTGTATGGCTCGATCGGATAGCAGACAGCCTGTGGCACGAACCTGACCTTCCAGCCGCGCGCATAGAGGGTCCAAGTCAGATCCATGTCCTCGGCCGTTGTGCGATCGGACCAGCCCCCGCCCTCCCGGACCCCTTCGGTGCGGTACAGGGAGAAGCAGCCCGAAGAGATCAGCGGCTTGCCGTAGTGGTCCTGAATCCGCTTGAAGAAGCTGAACGCAAACATGTACTCGACGTAGCGACCGCGCTCCCAGACGGTGCGCACCCGGCGCGGAAGGACGGAGCCTGAGGCGGCCCCTATCTCGGGATCGGCGAATACCTGGGAGAGCCGCTCTACAGCGTCGGGCGCGAGCGTCGTGTCGGCGTCCAGGGCCATCACGAACTCCGTGGTCACGAGCTGCAGGGCAAACGTCTGCGCGCCCGCCTTCGAGCCCGTGTTCGCGGGTGGTCGCAGCACCCGCGCCCCCGCCGCCTCCGCGACTGCCCCCGTTTCGTCCGTGGAGCAGTCGTCCACGACCAGGACCTCGATGGGAGGGAGCGTCTGCCCCTGAAGCGAACTGATCGTGTCCGCCACGGTCTCGGCCTCGTTGAACGCCGGGACGATCGCGGTCAGCGGAAAGGCGTCCCCGGCCCGCTCCCTGGCGCCCTGGGGCCGGGACCCGCCCCGCGAGCCCTGCCTCGATTCCTTGCCCCGTGAAATAGTGGGCTCCTGCGTCGAAGACGGGCGCCGTCCGCCTGCGCGGATAGGACTGCCGACGACTCTTTGCGTGATCGACGGCCTGGGCAGGCGCGAAATCGCAGCCAGCCCGAGCGCCGCCAGGAGCCCGATCGACACCAGGACGATCCTCCCAGGCCGGTCTGTGGCCTCGGGCGATCGAGAGTGGGTGACGGACGGCGCCGGCCTACGCGCTGCGCGCCCCGATGCTGTGGCCGCGCTGCGCGCTGGCTCTGTCGTTCTGCGCGGGGCTATGCCATTCCCTTCCGCGCCCGCGCGAAGGAAACGCAGCATCGAATTGTGGACGACACCGGCGGGACGAAAGCCGTGCTGGATCTGCCACCGCTGCACGGCGGCCCGCGTCAGCGGCCCGAACAGGCCGTCGATCGGGCCGCACTCATACCCCAGCTTGCGAAGCATCCGTTGCAGTTCGCGCACGCGCTCCGAGCCGCCGGTGCGGTAACCGGACCCAAACCGCAACGAGCCAGCTGTTGCACTGCGGTGCGGTGCGCTTCTCGGCCCGCTCGGTTGGTCCGAACGCGATCGGGCATGGTCGGTCGCGCTTTGAGCGTGCGCTGCCGAAGCCGGCGCTATACCCGAGACCACGGCGATGGCCGTGACGGCTAGGACGCCAAGCCGTCGACGGGACCCGAAAAATGCGTTACCCAGAGCGGTCATTCAGTGGGTGGGTGACAACCGTTACGTCCGGATGTATTCCCGCCGGGAGCGGTCCCGACCGCCCAAAGCCCACGTTTTGCGGGTGATACTTGACCGCGCCGATCTTGGTATCACGACCCCGTTCGCGCGCGGCCGGCGCGGGAGCGCCTGCACTCGTCTTGGAACGCGACCGGGCGGCCGGGTCGATCGAACCCCCGCCACAGCGGGCTAAACTCGGCCGCGGGGCTCCGTAGCTCAGCGGTTAGAGCGCACCACTCATAATGGTGAGGTCGCTGGTTCGAATCCAGCCGGAGCTATCTCGGTGGTTAGCGGGCATCTGGCGGTCACCGCTGCGCGGCGTTGACGCTCTTCGAGACGCCAAACTTTCGGAAAAACGCCCCCGAACGCCGTCCCGGGTGCCCCTTTGGGGCAGTCCCGCGCGGCCCTGGAGGACGAACCCCGATCGAGCCTCTAACCGCCCTCAGCGCGAAGCGAGGGTGCGATGATCCGGTAGGCCTTCAGCCCCAGGCCCAGCCGCTCGCGGTCCTCATTCCTCAGGGGATCGAGCCCGGTGAGGTCCTTCGTGCCGGATGTAGGCAACGACCATCTTCATGCCGTCGCCTCCTCTGTGACCCGCAGCCCGATCGTGGCCTTGATGGCCCAGAACGTCGCGTACGAGACCACGAACACGCAGCCGAAGGCGGTGGCCACGCCCACGCCTGCGCGCCGAGCTGGTGAAGGCTGCCGCTGTACCAGAGGCCGGGGTCGCCAATGGCGTTGAGGTCCGCCAGGCGCGGCGACGTGAAGATGCCGCAGGCGAGTCCCCTTTCTTCTCGGCGGTAGCCCACCGCCGGATCGCGTAGTTCGCGTCCTCCCGCACGGTAGGACCGGGGGTCCAGGCGGTCTTTATCCACGTGTCGGAGATTCCGGAGGCGGGTTTCGCCACCCGGTCGAGCCGCTAGGGGCCGGTGGAGGTCGCTAGCGCCGGCGGCGAGTCGGCGCAGAGACTTGGCATTGGCGCGGCGCACCACTGCTCGCGTCAGCAGCGCGGCCAGGCGCTCGACGGGCGGCGCCTCGAGCCACGCGAACTCGAAGTTGACCATGGTTCCGCCGGCCGGTACCTCATCGAGCCGATAGGTGCCCCGCGTGCGCCGGCGGCCTCGCGCGCCAATCGATTCCTCGGCCGTCATCCGAGGCGGGTCCGCGGCGACCACCTCCATCTCGATCCAATCCTCGCGTCCGGGGCCCTTCACGCGCATTCGCGCTCTCGCGCCGACCCCGGCTCGAGGTCCCGAAACCTCCCAGTCCAGGAGGAAATGGTCCGTGAAGGACTCGTGGTTTCCGAGCACGTTGAGAAAGTCGAAGACCTCCTCGCGCCGCTGCGGGACCGTGACCGCGACGGTGACCGGCTTCATCTCGTTGCTCCTTCCGCCGCGGTGTAGCCAGCGGGACGCGAGTCCTCCTCCCGCGCGGCCGACACCTTGCTCGGCGCCCGCCACCAGACGAACGCGGCCACGGCGGCGGCGCCGGCGGCGGCGATCACCATCGCCAGGCCGAGTCCGTCTACGAACGCCGCCCGGGCCTGGTCGGCGAGCGCGGCGCCCTGTGGACCGAGCCGCTCGGCCAGAGCCAGCGCGGCCGGAAGGGCCTGGTGGGCGCGGTCGGCGAGCTCCGGAGGGGCGTTCGCGACGACGTCTGGCACACCCGCCTGATAGCGGTCGGTGAGCGCGCTCCCCAGCACCGCGATGCCGAGCGCTCCGCCGACCTCGCGCGCCAGGTCGTTGACGGCGGAGGCGACCCCCTGCTTGGCCGGCGGCAGCGAGGAAACGATCGCGGTGGTCGCGGGGGTGGTGGCCAGGGCGGCACCCGCCCCCAGGAGCACGAGGCCCGCGAGCAGGAGCAGGTAACCGGAGTCGAGGCCGGCGGTGGAGAAGACCGCGAAGCCGCCGGCCATCGAGAGCAGCCCGACGGGCGCGATCCGCCCGGGCCCGAAGCGCTCCAGCAGCCGCGGCACACGCGGTGAGAGCCCCATCATCAGCACGGCCATCGGGGCCAGCGCCAACCCGGCCTCCAGGGGCGAATAACCGAGAACGAACTGGACGTACTGCAGGATCACGAAGATGAACCCGAAGAAGGCGAAGAACTGCACGGTGATCGAGGCCGTGCCGGCGCCAAACCCTCGCAGCCGAAACAGGCGGGGATCGAGCAGCGGGGCCTCGCGACGCAGCTCCCAGGCGACGAACAGAACGACCAGCACGAGCGCCAGGCCGAAGCTGCTCACTGTGAGGGGATCGGTCCACCCGCGCTCCGGACCTTCGATGATCGCGTAGACGAGTGCCGAGAGCCCGAGAGCCGAGATCACCCCGCCGGTCAGATCGAGACCGGCGCGGTCAAGCGTGGAGTTGGGCGCGATGCGAGCCGCCGCCAGCAGCGCGAGCAGGCCCAGGGCGCTGCTGAAGGCGAAGATCGAGTC
The DNA here is from genome assembly GCA_046729895.1 of Actinomycetota bacterium. Lineage (GTDB taxonomy): Bacteria > Actinomycetota > Thermoleophilia > Solirubrobacterales > Thermoleophilaceae > DASXBA01. Next base: position 1,084 of record JBKPHP010000088.1, on the reverse strand, counting down.
CCACGCGAAGACCTCGAGCAAGACCCCAGAAACCAGCAGGCCGAGAAGGGCGCTGGCTCCGGCAACGCCCGCCCAGATCGATACGGCGCGATCGCGCTCACCCTCGGGGAAGACATCCGTGATGATCGAGAGCGTCGCGGGCATTATCGCGGCGGCCCCGAGACCCATCGCCGCCCGAACGGCGATCAGCGCCCCTGGGGTATGGACCAGTAGGCCGCACCCCGCCGCAGCCGTGAAGATCGCCAAGCCAACCAGCAGCAAGTGGCGGCGCCCCAGCCGGTCGCCCAGCGCGCCGGCCAAGAGGAGCAACCCGGCGAAGACGACCGCGTATGCATCGATGATCCACTGCAGCTGCGTCTGCGTCGCGTGGAGCTCGCGGGCGATGTCGGGCAGCGCCACGTTGAGCGACGAGACGGCGCTTACCACGGTCGCGAGGGCCACGCACATCGCCGCCAGGACGAGATTTCGCTGGATGGCCTTGCTCATTGCGATCTCCTCTGTCGTCCGCGCCGGTGGTAGCTGAGCCACCCGGGCGCGTGCCCTAGGTCTCTTTTTCTGCGCTCGTTGAATTGTATCAGAACAATTCTACAGGTCAGGAATTCCTTGCCAAGGCCGCCCAGCCAGGTGCCGCTGGTAGTGGCCGCGCCGATGCTGGCTCGTTGCCGCGCCGGGCTCAGCGCACGACCGTGCTCAGCGCACGACCGGACTAGCGAGTCGTTCCGAGCGAACCGGTTAGGTACCGCTGCAGATTTGGGGCGATCGCCCGGACCACCTCCTTGGCCGGCAGCGACGCGAGCGGCTCGAGCGCGACGATGTAGCGGGCCATGATCAGGCCCACCATCTGCGAGTTGATCAGGCTGGCGCGAAGCGCGGGCCGATCGGCCTCGATCCGCTCGGCTATCGGAACCAGGACACGGGCGGTGACCAGCTCGCGGGCGGCCTGCGCCGCTTCCGGTTCGGAAGCCGCCGCCCGGACGATGCTCGTTATCGCCTTGCGGCTCTCCGGATCCTCCAGCACGTCGAGCAGGAATTCGGCGAGGCGTTTGCCAAGTCGTGACCGCGGACCCTCGACGATCTGCGGCAT
>JBKPHP010000087.1:0-19711 GCA_046729895.1 Actinomycetota bacterium | reverse complement strand
TGGCGTCCAGGTCTTGACGACGGAGCCGTCAGCCGCGCTCACCAGGTTGACCTCGACGCTCCTCGCCGAGCGCCCGGACAGTCGGTAGGAGAAGATCACCGCGCGCCGCGCGTCTACGAAGACCTTGGTCCGGCTGGTGCCGGTCTCGAGACCGGGTGCGCCGGGGTCACGCGGCCCTGGAGCCGGGCTCAGCGTGGGGTTGGGCGCCGGAGGGGGAGGCGGCAGGATCGGGATGGGGCGCGTGCGCCGGGAGCGCACGGAGCTGGACGTCGCTGCCGAGATCGGTCCGCTGATTGCCGCCATCGGGACACGCGCATGCAGCCGGGTGTCGCTTCTGCTGCGCACCCGCGCCGTGGTGTCGTCGCCGCGCCCGTAGGTGCCGTGGAAGGTGACCTTGCTGACCGACCCGAGCTCCGTGCCCGTGATGCGGAGCGTGCTGCCGGCCCTCGCCCGCCGCCGCGAGGCGCAGCGGCGGATGCACTTGACCTTCACGATCTTCGGCCTGGCGAAGTAGATCGTGCCGCCCCGGCCTTCGGATCCGCCTGCGGCCGCCCCGGAGGCCGCGGTCGCGAGCGCGCAGGCGCCGAACGCGACCGCCGGCGCGACCCACGTGGAAGCGGATGAACACCTCTTCCGGCCTCTCTTTCTCCGGCCTACGGGGTTAGCTGTCGGGCTCGCGCCGAAAGAGCGGCGCTACGGCCGTGGAGCCGAGGCTCCTGCTCCGATTCGCCCCTTCGGAGGCCCGGGTTGACGCTCCGAATGGGTCCCCCGCTCCCCGGCGGCGACGGCGTCCGTCCGGGGACTCGGCAGGCTCGAATTTGAGCGGGCAGTATACGCCTGCGCGGTCGCCGGTCACCCTCCGTGTGTGCCACACTGTTCGACCGGCCGCCGCTCAAGTGGCGGCCTTCCGGCTATGAAGACCTATGTCGCCACACCGGCTACGCGTGAGCGGAACTGGCTCGTCGTGGACGCGAGCGGGCAGACGCTCGGTCGCCTCGCGACCCAGATCGCCGACGCCCTGCGGGGGAAGCGCAAGCCCGAGTACACCCCGCACTGCGACGTCGGCGACTTCGTGATCGTGGTGAATGCCGACAAGGTGGAAGTCACCGGCAACAAGCGCAAGGAGAAGCTCTACCATCGCCACTCCGGCTATCCGGGTGGGCTGCGCAGCCGCAGCCTCGGCCAGATGCTCGAGCGCAGGCCGGAGGAGGTGCTTCGCCGGGCGGTGAAGGGGATGCTGCCCCGCACTCGACTGGGCCGCGCCCAGCTCCGCAAGCTGAAGGTTTACGCCGGCCCCGACCACCCGCACGCGGCTCAGAAGCCGGAGCCGATGAAGCTCGATAATTAGACGCGCAACGCAGAGAGATCGCGGATGAGAGAAGACGAACGCCAGGACGAGCCGCAGCGTCCCGACGCCGACCAGCCCGAGGCGGAGCGGCCCGAGGCGGAGCAGCCCGAGGTCGAACAGCAGGAGGGCGTTCCTGGGGAGCCGGGGGAGGGCGCGCAGGAGCGGGAACCCGAGGCCGGCCCGGCGGAGGAGGCCGCCGAGCCCGCGGCGGAGGAGGCCGCCGAGCCCGAGGCGGAGGAGCAGCCGCCCGAGGAGCGCCCCAGGCCCAGGCGCCGCCGCAGGAAGGAGGCCGCCGGCCAAGAGGAGGTCATCCCCGGCGCCCATCTGGAGCCCGACCTGGTGCTCGAGGAGGAGCGCGAGGAGGGCGAGTACGGAGAGTTCCCCGCCGCCGAGGTCGTCGAGGAGGCCCCGCCCGAGGAGGAGCCGGAGGAGGCGGAGCAGGCGCCCGAGCCCGTCGCGCGGGAGCCGCTGGACCTGGCGGCCGACGCCCGCTACCGGGCTACGGGAAAGCGGAAAGCCGCGGTTGCGCGGGTGACCCTGAAGCCCGGCGACGGCACGTACCAGATCAACGGCCGGCACCTGGACGAGTTCTTCCCGCGCATCAAGCTGCAGCGCATGGCCCGGCAGCCGCTCGAGGTGGCCGGCTACGGCTCTCGTATGGACGTGGCCGCACGCGTTCACGGCGGCGGCGTGGCCGCCCAGGCCGGGGCGCTGCGGCACGGGATCGCCCGTGCGCTGGTGGAGGCCGACCCCAACCTGCGGCTCGAGCTCAAGCGGCGCGGCTACCTCACCCGAGACCCGCGTGTCAAGGAGCGCAAGAAGGCCGGCCTCAAGAAGGCGCGGAAGCGGCCGCAGTTCTCGAAGCGTTAGTTCTTCGCCCATGACGCGCAGGCTGTTCGGCACCGACGGCGTGCGTGGCGTCGCGGGCGAGTTCCTGACCGCGGATCTCGCGCTGGCGCTCGGCCGGGCCGCGGCCACCATCTCGCCGGCAGAGGCGCCGCAGGTACTGATCGTCCGCGACACGCGCGAGTCGGGGGAGATGCTCGAAGCCTCGGTCGCGGCCGGCGTGGCGGCCGCCGGTGGTCATGCGCTGTTGGGCGGCGTGCTGCCGACCCCGGGCGCCGCGCTGCTGGTGCGCCGCTACGGCTTCGACCTCTCCGCGGTGGTGTCCGCCTCCCACAATCCCTACCGCGACAACGGGATCAAGTTCTTCGGCCCGGACGGCACGAAGGTCGACGACGCGCAGGAAGAGCGAATGGAGGAGCTGCTCGAGGCGCCCTCGCAACAGCCGATCGGGCGCGTACGGGAGCTGCACGGCGCCGCCGGGGACTACGTTCGGGAGCTGGAGCTCCGCTTCCGGGAGCTCGATCTGTCCGGGCGTCGGGTGCTGCTCGACTGCGCGAACGGCGCCAGCTACCGCGTGGCGCCGGAGGCCTTCCGCCGGCTCGGAGCGGACGTGGACGCGATCGCGGCCGAGCCGGATGGGCGCAACATCAACGATCGCTGCGGCTCGACCCACGTGAACGGCCTCACCCAGCGGGTGGCGGAGGGCGGCTACGACGTGGGGTTCGCCTTCGACGGGGACGCCGACCGTGTGCTTGCCGTGGACCGCGCGGGAACCGTCGTGGACGGCGACGAGCTGATGGCGCTGGCGGCCCTTCACCTGCGCCAGTACGGGCGGCTGACGGGTGACGGGGTGGTCGTGACGGTCATGACGAACTACGGCTTCCACACGGCGATGAAGGCGGCGGGCATCGACGTCGCGACGACGCCGGTCGGGGATCGCTACGTCCTCGCCGAGCTCCTGCGGCGTGGCTGGGCCCTGGGCGGCGAGCAGTCCGGCCACATCATCGACACGGGCTTCGTGCCGGCCGGGGACGGCACCGCCTCGGCCCTGCTCACTATGGAGGCCCTGCACGGGCGTGACCTGGTCGACCGGGAGGCCATGGAGAGGCTGCCGCAGCGGCTCGTGAACGTGCGCGTCGCCGCCAGGGAGGACCTCGACTCCGCAAAAGGGCTCTGGGACGCGGTGGAGCGTGAGTCCAGGGCGCTCGAGGGCCGCGGGCGTGTGCTGGTGCGTTCCTCCGGTACCGAGCCGGTCGTCAGGGTCATGGTCGAGGCGCGCAGCGCCGACGAATGCGAGGAGATCGCCGACAGATTGGCGAATACCGTCAAGTCGGAGCTAGGCTGACTGGCCTCCCATGTGCGGCATCATCGGATACGTAGGCGAGCGACCCTGCCGCGAGCTGATCCTCGAGGGCCTTCGCAAGCTCGAGTACCGCGGTTACGACTCGGCGGGAGTGTCCCTCGTCGTGGACGGCTCGATGCACTCGGTGCACGCGGTCGGGAACCTGAAGCACCTCCAAGAGGCGCTGGCTTCGCGCGACGGCAGTCTGGAGGGGTCGACCGGGATCGGCCACACCCGCTGGGCCACGCACGGTCGTGTCACCCAGGAGAACGCGCACCCGCATGGGGACACCTCCAATCGGGTGCACATCGTCCTGAACGGCATAGTCGAGAACTGGTCGGAGCTCAAGCAGCGGCTCGAATCGGACGGGGCGGAGTTCACCTCCGACACCGATGCCGAGGTCGTCGCGCACCTGATCGCGCATCACCTGGACGGTGACCTGGTCGAGGCCGTCCGCGCGGCCTACGACGAGCTTCGAGGCCATTACGCGTTCGTTGCCATGTCCGCCGACCACCCGGGGCTCCTGGTCGGCGCGCGCAAGGAGTGCCCGCTCGTAGTGGGAATAGGCGACGGCGAGAGCTTCATCGCCTCCGCGATCCCGGCGTTCCTGGCCGAGACGCGGCGGATCCAGCTGGTGGAGAACGGCGAGGTCGTCGTTGTCGAGCCCGGGGGCGCGCGCTTCATCGACGCAGGCGGGGCGGCTGTCGAGCGCGAGGTCAAGGAGGTCGACTGGGACGAGGACGCAGCCGAGAAGGGCGGCTACGAGACCTTCATGCTCAAGGAGATCCACGAGCAGCCGGCCGCCGTGGCCGAGACCGTTGCCGATCGCCTGGTGGGCGACGAGGTCAGGCTCGGCGACATCGGCATCTCAGAGCAGGAGCTCGCGGGCCTGCGGCGGGTCATCGTCGTCGCCTGCGGGACTTCCTACCACGCCGGTCTCACCGGCCGCTACGCGATCGAATGGTGGTCCCGCGTGCCGGTGGAGATGGACATCGCCTCCGAGTTCCGCTACCGCAACCCCGTGATCGACGAGCGCGATCTCGTCATCGGCATCTCCCAATCCGGCGAGACCGCCGACACCTTGGCCGCGATGCGGCTGGCGCGCGAGCGCGGGGCGAAGGTGCTCGCGATCACCAACATCATGGGCAGCCAGGCCACCCGGGACGCGGACGGCGTGCTGTTCACGCGGGCCGGGCTCGAGATCGGCGTGGCGGCCACCAAGACCTTCGTGGCGCAGGTGGCGGTGATGTACCTGCTGGCGCTCAAGCTCGCCGCGCTCCGGGGGACGCTCGAGCCGGAGGTGATGCGTCGCCTGGTCGGCGAGCTGCGCGAGCTGCCACGCTCGATCGAGGCCCTCCTCGGCGAGGTCGACGAGCCGGTGAGGCAGATCGGGCGCCACTGGAAGGACTCGAGGTTCTTCCTCTACCTGGGCCGCCATGTGGGCCTGTCCGTCTGCCTCGAGGGCGCCCTCAAGCTCAAGGAGATCTCCTACATCCCGACGGACGCCTATGCGGCGGGTGAGATGAAGCACGGTCCGATCGCCCTGCTCGACGAGCGGACCCCGGTGGTGTGCGTGGCAACCGAGTCGCCGGTGCTCGAGAAGGTCCTGTCGAACATCGCGGAGGTGCGCGCCCGCGGCGCCCACGTGATCGCGGTCGCCACGACTGGCTCCAAGCAGGTGGCGGAGCACGCCGAGGAGGTCGTCTACGTGCCGCGCACGGACTGGCTGCTCCAACCGATCCTGGCGATCATCCCGCTTCAGCTGCTCGCCTACTACATCGCCCGCGCGCGCGGCCTGAACGTCGACCAGCCGCGCAACCTCGCGAAGACGGTGACAGTTGAATGATTGGGGGGTGATCCGGCCGCGGGCCGGAGGGCGGGGGGCGAAGCTCCCCTGGATCGGGCTGGACCTCCTCGACGTCCAGCGTCTCGAGCGCGCCCTGGAGCGCCGACCCACGCTTGCCGAGCGGCTCTTCACCGACGCCGAGCGCGAGTACGCCCGCGTGCGCGCCCGGCCGGCTCAGCACCTGGCCGCGCGCTTCTGCGCCAAGGAAGCCGTGGCGAAAGCCCTTGGCCTCGGCGGTTGGAGCTTCCACGACGTGGAGGTGGTCGCCACGGGAGCGGCCCCGGAGGTGCGACTGAGCGGCAGGGTCGCCGAGCGAGCGGATCAGCTTGGAGCGGCCGTTTCGGTATCGCTGACCCACACCGACAAGACCGCCGGCGCGGTCGCCCTCATAGCCGCGCCCGGTAGCGGACCTCCCTGACGCCTGGGCTCTTTCAGGCCCGTATATGGGGCCTCAAAGAGCCCAGGTCCGAAACTGGGCAAGATGCCGACATGCTCCCCGACTGGCTCGATCCCGTCTTCGAGGCGGCCGAGATGCGCGCCGCCGACGCCTGGGCGATCGAGGAGCAGGGCGTTCCGTCGCTCGACCTGATGGAGCGGGCGGGGGCGGGCCTCGCCCGAGTCACCGCGGCCGCTGCCGAGCCCGGTCCGGTGAGGGTGGTCGTCGGCAAGGGGAACAACGGCGGCGACGGCCTGGTCGCCGCGAGGCTCCTGCGGGAGGAGGGTCGCGAGGTCGACGTGCTCGCCCCGGCCCAGCTCGAGGGACTCAGGGGCGATGCGGCGACCAACCTGGAACGGCTGCCGGGCGACCCGCCCGAACCGTTCGACCCGGCGCGCCTGGAGCGCTCGGGCGCTGTTGTGGACGCGCTGCTCGGCACGGGGTTCGAGGGCGAGCCGCGGGAGCCGATCAAGGGCGCGATAGTGGCCATCAACGATCAGCACTCGCCGGTCGTGGCATGCGACGTGCCCTCGGGCGTCAACGCCAGCACCGGGGAGATCGAGGGCGAGGCGGTGCGCGCGGTCGCAACCGCGACCTTTCACGGCTCGAAGGTCGGCCTGCACGTGGCTCCCGGTGCCCTGCACGCCGGGAAGGTCGAGGTCATCGAGATCGGCATCCCGCGCGGCGCGCCCTCCGGGGAGCGCGCCGGGCTCATATCGGAGCGCGTGCGCGGGCTCTTTCCGCGCCGATCACGCGAAGGCTCGAAGTTCACCTCGGGGGTGGTCGTCGTCGTGGGCGGCTCCGCCGGGCTCACGGGAGCGCCGACGATGGCGGCCCGAAGCGCCCAACGCGCCGGCGCGGGCTACGTCCAGGTCGCGGTGCCCGAACCGGCCCAGCAGGCAGTGGACCTGCGGCTGCTCGAGCAGATGAGCCGCGCGCTCCCACACGAGGACGGGGCCCACACGCCCGCCGGGGTAGATGTGGTCGAGGAGATGGCGCGCCGCGCGGGCGCCGTGGTACTGGGTCCCGGGCTGGGGCGCTCCGAGCCGGCGCTCGAGTTCGCCCGTCTTGCTGCGCGGGCGGTCGACGCGCCGCTCCTGATCGACGCCGACGGGCTGAACGCCCACGCCGGGGCCCTCGAGTCGCTCGCCGACCGCGGCTCGCCGACCATCCTCACGCCGCACGAGGGCGAGCTGGCCAGGCTGCTCGAGGTCGATTCCGGCGAAGTGGGTGCCCACCGCCTGGCCCATGCGCGCGAGGCAGCCGAGCGCAGCGGGGCGGTTGTGCTGCTGAAAGGGGACGACACGATCGTGGCCCTCCCGAGCGGGCCCGAGGCGATCAGCCCGGGGGGCACTCCGGCGCTTGCCACCGCCGGCACCGGTGACGTGCTGTCCGGCCTGATCGGCGCGCTGCTCGCCAAGCGGCTGGGCGCGCTGGAGGCTGCCGCGCTCGGGACGTTGGCGCACGTCCGGGCCGGCCGCGCAGCAGCCGAACGCTACGGCGTTGACCACGTGATGGCCGGCGACGTCATCGAGGGCCTGCCCGCCGGGCTGTCCCGGTAAGGTCGGCGCCCACGTGGTGCGCGCCATCATGGACTCACGACCGGAGACGGCCAGCAGTTTGGGGGCAGCGCAAGCCGGCCCCCCAAACGGGCGGTTTGGGGGTGGCCCACCGCCCCCAAACCGGAAGGGAGCGCTCGCCTCCGAGTGACCGTCGAGCGGGCGCTGGCGCGGATCGACGTCGGGGCGATCGAGCGCAACTGCGCCCAGCTCCGCTCGCTGCTGACGGGGGACGCGGAGCTCTGCGCCGTGGTTAAGGCGGACGGGTACGGGCACGGCGCCGTGTGGGCGGCCCGCGCCGCACTGGCCGGCGGCGCGAGCTGGCTGGGGGTGGCGACGGCCGCCGAGGCGGAGGACCTCCGCCGGCACGGGCTCCCCGGCCCCATCCTCGTGATGGGCGCCCTGACCCCGGAGGACGCGCGAACCGCCCTCGAGGCGGACGCGGACGTCGTCGCCTGGAAGGAGGACTTCGTGCGGCTGCTGGCGGAACGCGCGCCGCCGGGGGCGAGGGCGCCGCGCGTGCACGTGAAGCTCGACACCGGCATGGGGAGGCTCGGCACGAGCGATCCCGACGAGGCACGCGCGGTTGCCGCAGCCGCGGCGTCGGACGAGCGGCTCGTGCTCGCCGGGCTCATGACCCACTTCGCCACGGCGGACGAGCCCGACGACGAGCACTTTCCCTACCAGCTCGAGCGCTTCTCCCGGTTCGCGACTGAGATGCGAGAGAGCTACCCCGGTCTCAGGGTCCACGCGGCCAACAGCGCGGCCACCTACCGGGATCCCGCCGCGCACTTCGACATGGTTCGCTGCGGCATCGCCATCTACGGTCTGGATCCCTTCCACGAGGATCCGGCGCCGCGAGGACTCGAGCCGGCGCTCGCGCTCTGCTCCTACGTGGCCTCGGTCAAGCGCTTCGAGGCGGGCGAGAGTGCGGGCTACGGCCGGACCTGGCGGGCCGCGGAGCCGACCCTGGTGGGCGCGCTCCCGATCGGGTACGGCGACGGCTGGCGCCGCGGCCTGTCGAACGCCTGCGACGTGCTCGTGCAGGGCCGCCGCCGCCCACTCGTGGGCACGATCAGCATGGACAACGTGACGGTGGATCTCGGGGCCGACTCGGAGGTCGAGCCGGGCGAGCCGGCCGTGCTCATCGGTCGGCAGGACGACGAACGGATCCTGTGCGAGGAGATCGCGCGCCGGCTCGGCACGATCAACTACGAGATCACGTGCGGGCTCTCGCCGCGGGTCCGGCGCGTCTACGACCGGTGATCCAGCTCCGCGAGGTCCTCGGGGACCGGACGGCGTGGATCGTGGGGGGCACGGTGCGCGACCGCCTGCTGGGCCGGCCGCTGCGCGACATCGACGTCGCGGTGGTCGGCGACCCCGAGCCGGCCGCCCGCGCGATCGCCGCGGCAGTCGGCGGCCCCGTCTTCCAGCTCTCGGAGACCTTCGGGGCCTGGCGGGCGATCGACCGTGAGCACGAGCGCGTCTACGACGTCTCGCCGCTCCAGGCCGACACGATCGAGGAAGACCTCGCCCGTCGCGACTTCACCGTCAACGCCATGGCTGAGCCGCTGTCGGGTGGGGAGCTGATCGACCCCCAGGCCGGCCGCGCGGACCTCGAGGCGCGCAGGCTCCGGGTGGTGGGGCCCGCCGCCTACAACGAGGACCCGCTCCGCCCACTCCGTCTGCCGCGACTCGCCGCCGAGCTCGGCTTCAGCCCGGACCGGGAGACCGAGCGGCTTACCCGCGAGGCGGCCCGCCGGGTCGCCGCGGCCGCGCCAGAGCGGCAGTTCGCCGAGCTCCGCCGGCTGGTGCTCGCGGACGGGGTCCTCGACGGGATGGAGCTGGCGGACCGGCTCGGCCTGCTGGCCGCTGTGCTCCCGGAGGTCGCGGCTCTGCACGGTGTCGAGCAGAGCCACTTCCACCACCTGGACGTCTACGACCACACGATCGAGGTGCTCGCGCAGCAGGTCGGCCTCGAAGCGCGGGTCGAGGAGTTGTTCGGCGAGCTCGCGCCCAGGCTGCGGGCGGTACTGGAGGAGCCGCTGGGCGACGAGCTCACCCGCATGGAGGCGCTGCGCTTCGGGGCGCTGCTCCACGACATCGGCAAGCCCGTCACCCGCGGGGTGCGCCCGGACGGCCGTGTCACCTTCATCGGCCACGACGCCGTCGGAGAGGAGATGGTGCAGACGCTGTGCCGCCGGCTGCGCACGAGCGAGCGGTTCGCGCGCTTCGTGGGCGCTCTCGCGCGCTACCACCTGGTGCTCGGCTTCCTCGTTCACCAGCGTCCGCTCGGGCCAAACGCCGTCTATGGCTACCTGGAGCTGACCGACCCGGTGGAGGTGGAGGTGACGCTGCTGTCGTGCGCGGACCGGCTGGCCACTCGCGGCAGGAAGGCGGAAGGCGCTATCGCCCGGCACCTCGAGCTGGCGCGGGAGCTGATGGCCGAGGCGCTCGACTGGCGCACCTCCGGCGGGCCGCGCCCGCCGCTGCGCGGCGACGAGCTGGCCGCCGAGCTCGGGATCGAGCCCGGCCCGGAGCTTGGCCGGCTGCTGCGGGAGCTGCGGCGGGCGGCGTTCACGGGGGAGGCCACGACGAGGGAGGAGGCGGTCGAGCTCGGCCGCCGCTTGCGGCGCCCGACCTAGGCGGGAGCGGATTCCGCCCCGAGACCGCGGCTAAAGGCCCGCGCAAAGGGGCCATAATCGCTTCGTGATCATCGACTGTGCGGTCTACGAGGAGGGCCAGCGCCGGGACGGGCCGGTCGAGCTCCACGACGCCTACGAGGCCTGCCGCCGCGAAGGCGCCTGGACCTGGATCGGTCTCTACGAGCCGACCGAGGAGGAGTTCGATTCGATCCGGCGCGAGTTCGAGTTGCACGAGCTCGCGGTGGAGGACGCGATCAAGGCCCATCAGCGGCCCAAGCTCGAGGCCTACGACGACATGCTGTTCGTCGTCCTGAAGACGACGCGCTACATCGACCACATCGAGGTCATCGAGTTCGGCGAGATCCTGATCTTCCTCGGCGACGACTACATCATTACGGTGCGCCACGGCGAGGCCAGCGCCCTGCACGACGTGCGTCTCGCGCTGGAGCGCGACCGGGAGCATCTGGCCCGCGGTCCCGGGGCGGCGCTGCACGCGATCATGGACCGCGTCGTCGACGACTACGCGCCCGCACTCCGCGGGCTCGAGATCGACATCGACCAGGTCGAGGAGGAGGTCTTCTCGCCCAGCCGCACCAATCCCGCGGAGCGGATCTATCACCTGAAGCGCGAGGTGCTCGAGTTCATCCGCGCCACGGCGCCGCTGATCGACCCGCTGGACCGCCTGGCGGCTGGCCACTACGCGCAAGTCCACCCGGAGGTCACCACCTACTTCCGGGACGTGAACGACCACATCCTCCGGGCACACGAGGCGCTCGAGGGCATGCGAGACCTCCTCACCAGCGTCCTGGCGGCCAACCTGACCCAGGTCGGCGTGCGCCAGAACGAGGACATGCGCAAGATCTCGGCCTGGGTGGCTATCGTGGCGGTGCCAACGGCGATCGCGGGCATCTACGGCATGAACTTCGAGCACATGCCCGAACTCGACTGGACCTTCGGCTACCCCGCCGTGCTGCTGCTCATGGCGACGGCCTGTGTCTTCCTGTACTGGCGCTTCAGGCGCGCCGGCTGGCTCTAGTCCTCCGCCAGGACGAAGCTAGTAGCGTCCCGCGCCGTGCCGGAGGACTGCATCTTCTGCAAGATCGTCGCCGGTGAGCTCCCGGCGGAGGTCGTCCAGGAGGACGAGCAGACCATCGCGTTCATGGACATCAACCCATGGACACGCGGGCACGCGCTCGTGATCCCCCGCAGCCACTCGAAGGACCTGCTCGAGGTGTCCGATGAGGACCTGGCGCACACCGCTTCGGCGGCGGGGCGCCTCGCTGCACGCATGCGTGAGCGGCTCGGCGCGGACGGGGTGAACCTGCTGAACGCGACGGGCGCTGCCGCGTGGCAAACCGTGTTCCACTTCCACCTCCACGTGATCCCCCGTTACGAAGACGACCCGCTCCAGCTCCCGACGCGCCCCCAGGAGGCCGACAACGAGGAGCTGGCGGCCGTCGCGAAGGAGCTGCGTGGCTGAGCGCGCGCGGCTCGAGCGCGACGGGAACGTCGGCGTCGTCGTGCTCGACGACCCGCCGCTCAACCTCTTCGGGCGCGAGCTAACCGCGTCGGTCGTCGACGCGGTGGGCCAGGTGGAGGAGGCCGGCGTGCGCGCTCTGGTGATCCGGGCGGAGGGAGAGGTGTTCACCGGCGGGGCCGACGTGCATGTGTTCGACGGCCTCGAGCCCGACCAGTCGCGTGAGTTCACGGCCGGGCTGATGGACTTGACGCACCGGCTGGAGGACCTGCCGATCCCGACGATCGCGTGCGTGCACGCCCTCTGCCTCACCGCGGGCTTCGAGCTCTCCCTCGCGTGCGACCTGATCTGGGCGGCCGAGTCCGCGAACTTCGGGCTGGTCGAGCGCGTTGTGGGGCTCACCCCCCTGATGGGCGGGACGCAACGCATTGCCGAGCGGGCCGGGCCGGCGCGCGCCCGCGAGCTCGTGATGAGCGGGGACGTCTACGACGCAGCCACGCTCGAGCGATGGAACGTGGTCAACCGCGTGCTGCCGGACGACGAGCTGCGGGAGGAGACGATGCGGTTCGCCGAGCGGGTGGCCCGGGGGCCTACCCTGGCGCACGGCGCCACGAAGCGAATCGTCCGCGCCTTCCTCGAGCACGGCGTCAGGGGAGCGGACGATCGCACCGCGGACATCGGTGCGCCGCTGTTCGCGACCGAGGACCTTCGCGGCGCGGTGCGCTCGTTTCTAAACGAGGGCCCTGGCAAAGCCACCTTCGAGGGGCGCTGACGCCGCCGCCCCTGCTAGCGTTCCCGGCCGAAGGGCGCCGGTGCCAACCGGCGCGAGACGACCAGCAGGTGCCGTGGTTCGGCTTCGCATTGACGGACCGAGCGGGCACACGCAGGAAGGGGCAGTTCACGTGCCTACCGGAACCGTCAAGTGGTTCAACGACGAGAAGGGCTACGGCTTCATCACGCCGGACGAGGGCGACCGGGACCTCTTCGTCCACTACTCGGGCATCGACGGGCAGGGCTTCAAGAGCCTCGCCGAGAACGCCAAGGTGGAGTACCAGGAAGAGGTCGGCGACAAGGGACCGAAGGCGGTGAACGTCCGCCTCATCTAGGCGGACTGCCGTGCCCAAGGAAGAGAAGATCGAGATGGAGGGCGAGATCGTCGAGGCCCTCCCGAACACGATGTTCAAGGTCAAGCTCGACAACGACCACGAGGTCCTCGGCCACATCTCGGGCAAGATGCGCCGGCACTACATCCGCATCCTGCCCGGGGATCGGGTGAAGATCGAGCTGTCGCCCTACGACCTCGACCGGGGACGAATTACCTATCGCTACAAGTAGCCTCCCGCGCAACTCCACCGGGGAATGCGTGTTCAATCCCGGACCATGAAGCGCCTGATCCTGCTCGTCTGCGTGCTTGGCGTGTTGTCGCTTGCGCAGGCTGCGTCGGCGAGGGTCCTCGAGCTGGGAACCGGCGGGGGACCGGCCAACTCCGCCTGCCCGAGCGGCCGCCCAGACCCGCCCGGGTGTGAGGCGATCGGGCGTGTCACCGGCTATCAGGGCCGCGCGGGGGACGTCCGCAACCCGTTCGTGATCCCGCGCGCGGGCAAGATCGTCGCCTTCACGGTCACTCTCCCCTCGTTGACCTCGACGCAGATCAGCTTCTTCAGCGGCCTGTACGGGAGCACGCCGAGCGTCCGGTTGGCGATCCTGCGCAAGGGCAAGAGGCGCAGGACCCGGCTCACTCACCGGCTGATCCGCCAGTCGAAGGTCTACAGCGTGCAGCGCTATCTCGGCTCCAGCCCGAGCTTCGCCCTCGACAGGCCGCTCGCCGTCAGGAGGGGCTACATCGTGGCGATCACGGTGCCGACGTGGCTGCCGGCATTCGCCAACGTCGGCCTATCGTCCAGCAACTGGTGGCGCTCGTCACGCAGGGGCGGCGCCTGCCGCAATGCCACCCAGCGCGCAGCGCAGCAGCGCGTCCGAAGCGTCGTGAGGTATGGCTGCACCTACCGCCAGGCGCGCCTCCTCTACACGGCGACATACGTCACGGACCCGCGCCCCACTACCCGCTGATAGCCGGGGCGCTGCCCTTTTCGGGGCTCGCCGGTAGCGGTAGCATCGCGTGAGATGACCACGGAGGGCTGGATCTTCATGGTCGGGTTCCGCGTCTTCGACGTGGGACTGCTGATCGTGTGGCTCATATGGTTCTTCCGGCTGCGAGACGACGGCGACGACTCCCGCGGCGACGACGGCGGCGGAGGCGAGGGGCCGGATCCGGGGCCGGAGCACGATGGACCGGGCGGTGACGGGATGCGTCTCCCGCTCGGCCGCTGGCGGTCCGGAGGCAGGGTGCGGGACCACAAGCCGCCCGCCAGGCGGGTCCGTCGGCGAGGGCCGGGCCTGCCGGTGCCGCAGCCGCTCCCAGCCCGGGTTCGCCGACCGCGCTCGCCGCAGCCCGTGCATCGCAGAGCCTGATAGGTTGCGTCGCTTCCGAGCGCGCTAACCAGGGAAGGAGCGAGGATGGGGGCGCCAGCGGCCTTCGGCCTCTGCGACGAAGCAGTCGACGAGACCACGCACGTTCTGTCGCCGAAAGGGGAGGTCGACGCCCGCACCGCCCCCCAGCTCGCCCGCCGCCTGCTGTGGCTGGCCGAGGAGGGGAAGACGGGGGTGGTGGTGGACCTATCCGGCGTCAGGTTCATCGACTCGACGGGCCTCGGCGTGCTGCTCAACGGACTGCGGGTACTGGGGAGCCGCAGCGGACGGCTCGTCGTGGTCTGCCCGAACGAGCGCGTCCTGCGCCCCTTCCAGGTCACGGGGCTGTCGCAGAGGATGCCGATCTTCGCCTCGCGCGAGGCAGCCCTGGGCGGCCTGACAGGCGAGTAGCCGCCGCGGACTTGGCCATTCCGGCAACCGTGTCACGGTGCAAGGGACGCTCCCTAGTCGCAGGCTCCGGGATTCTCGTCGCAGAACCGCTCGAAGCGGCCCTCGGGCGTGTCCGGTGGCGGCCGGACGCCGTCTGCCGGCCGGCGTCGCCCGTGCAAGGGAGGGGCGGTTGCGCCGCCTCCCGCGCCGCCGGTCGAGGTGGACGGTGACGCGCTCGTGGCGGGAGCCGTCCCGCTCGTCCGAGCGGGCTCTGTGGTCGTACTCGGGACCGTCAGCTCGGGCGCCGGCGGGGTCTTCGTCGGCTCGTCGTCGCCGCCGCAGCCGGAGGCTCCGCCCAGCGCCAGCAACGCGACCGACAGCGTGAGCGGGAGAAGGCGGGTCAGCGCTCGACCGCGGGGAGCCGGCGGCCGCAGTGGGGGCAGTCGTTCAGGTCCTTCTGGACAAGCTGCTCGAGGGAGCACCCGCAAAGCCGCAGGTTCTCGACGGCGTACGGCAGGTCGCTGGGGGAGGGCGCGAGCGGCAGCAGCTTGCCGACGACCTCGAACTCCTCACCGGTCTCGGCGTCGACGTAGCTCGTGCCGGGCTCGACCTCGCGAATGACCTCGCGGTCCGAGCGAGCGCGCAGCCGGTACCTCTGACGGGCAGGCATGGAGCGGGAAGAATAGATGGGTACCACGGCGCGCGCATCCGGCGGCGCCTATGAGATTGGGGCGTCCATCCGGCCGGTCTAAATGAGGGTGCTGATCTTCCATGGCTATCTCCTGCGCGGCACCGGCAGCAATATCTACAACGCCAGCCTCTGTCGCGCGCTCGTGCGCCTGGGACACGAGGTCCACCTCCTCTGCCAGGAGCGGGACGCCGCGTCGCTTGCCTTCGTCGACGCGATCGGCACCTTCGGGGGCGGCGGCCTGCGCAAGGAGACCCTGCGGGAACCGGCACGCTGCACGGTCTACCTGCCCGATGTCGGCGGCGTGCTGCCCGTGTACGTGGCCGACAGCTACGAGGGCTTCAGCGCCGTGCCCTTCCCCGAGCTCGACGACGACGGCTTGGAGCGCTATCTCGAGGCAAACGTGGCAGCCGTGCGCGAGGTCGCGACCCGCGTCGACCCCGAGGTGGCGCTCGCCAACCACCTCGTCATGGGCCCGGTGGTGCTCGCCCGCGGACTCGACGGGCGGATTCCCTACGCGGTCAAGGTCCACGGCAGTGCACTCGAGTACACGGTGCGGCCCCACCGCGAGCGCTTCCTTCCCTACGCGCTGGAGGGCCTGAGAGGAGCCACGGCGGTGCTCGTGGGCTCCCGTCACACCGCCGAGAGCCTCTGGGAGGTGACCGGGGAGCCCGGCCTCCCCGATCGCACCGTGCTGGGTCCCCCGGGAGTGGACGTGCACGCCTTCAGGCCACGCCCCCCCGCCGAGGCTCGCGAAGGCCTGGCCCGCCTGGCCGCGCGCCTCGCATCGGGCGAGGCCGCCGCCTGGGGCGGGGAGAGGGGGGCCGCCGACGCCCTGCGCTCGCTCGATCCCGGCCGGGACCGGATCGTGGGCTACGTGGGCAAGCTGATCGTCTCGAAGGGTGTCGACCTGCTGCTTGCGGCCTGGCCGCTGGTGGTGGCCCGTGTCCCGGAGGCCCGGCTCCTCGTGGTGGGATTCGGGACCTACCGGGAAGGGCTCGAGCGAATCCTCTCGGCGCTTGCGGCGGGCGAACTCGACGAGCTGAGGGAGGTCGTGGCCAGTGGACGCGAGCTGGAGGGCGGCCCGCCGGGAAAGCTGCGCCACCTGGGCGCCTTCCTCGAGACGCTCGAGGGCCGGCGCCGCGCGGACTATCTCGGGGCGGCGCCGGCTGCTGCGGCGCGCGTCCACTTCACCGGTCGCTTGGAGCACGACGACCTGCCGCAGGTCCTGGCCGCCTGCGAGGCGCACGTCATGCCGAGCACCTTCCCCGAGGCATTCGGCATGGTTGCGGCCGAGGCCGCCGCCTGCGGGGCGCTGCCGCTCTCCGCGGGCCACTCGGGGATGGCGGAGGTCACGGCGGTGCTGGCGTCCGCACTGCCGGAAGACCTTCGGCCCCTGCTCTCCTTCCAGGTCGGCCCCGGGGCGGTCGAGGAGATCGCCGGCAAGCTGGTCGACTGGCTGACCCTCGAAGAGGCCGTGCGGCGGCGTGTCGCTGCCGCCCTGGCGGAGCGCGCGGAGGCCCGCTTCGGCTGGGAAAGCGTGGCCCGTGGGGTCATCGCCGCGGCCCTCGGACGCCTCGACGACCTGCCCACGCCAGTGGATAGTCTTCCGGCTCCGTGAGGCCCCTCCCGACCGCGTTCGTGGCTTTCGCGGCGCTCGCAGCCGCCGGCTGTGGCAGCGACGACAGCTCGGACCTGGTGCAGGGCAAGGCGCTCTTCGTCCAGAAGTGCGGCTCCTGCCACACGCTGAAGCGCGCCGGCACCAAGGGGCTCCAGGGCCCGAACCTCGACAACGCCTTCGCCGCGGCCCGGCGTGACGGCATGACCGACCGGACGATCGAGGGCATCGTCTACGGGCAGATAGGCAACGTCCGGCGCAACAGCATCATGCCCGCCAATCTGGTCACAGGCGGGAGGCGCCGCGACGTGGCCGCGTACGTCGGGAGGGCCGCCGCCGAGCCCGGGCAGGATTCGGGGCAGCTGGCCCAGGCCGGCAAGCCCAAGAGCGCGGGCAAGACCGCGAAGGCATCCGGCGGCAAGCTCACTCTCGATGCCGACCCGACCGGCGCACTGGCCTTCTCGGCCGGCAAGGCGACGGCGCCGGCCGGACCGCTGCAGCTGATCATGAAGAACCCGGCCTCGATCCAGCACAACATCGCGATCGAGGGCAACGGCGTCGACGAGAAGGGGCCGGTGGTGGGCAAAGGCGGCACCTCGACGGTCAAGGCCAGCCTCAAGTCCGGCGCGTACACCTTCCTCTGCACCGTGCCGGGTCACGCGGCGGGCGGCATGAAGGGGACGCTGACCGTCAAGTAGCGGCCCAACCCACCGGGCAGCCGTCTCATTCCCATTTCATCGGGGCTTCGTAGGCTGCCGCGACTTTTCCCGACAGGAGGACTGAACATGAACCGCAAGCTCAAGGGCACGCTCATCGCGGCCGCCGGCCTGGCGGCCCTGGCCGGCGGTGGCGCGGGGATCGCGCTGGCCACGGGCGGCGACGACGGCAGCGACAAGCCGATCACCGGAAGCGCGCTCGACAGGGCGAGCCGTGCCGCCCTCTCCCACACCGGCGGTGGCCGGGTCACCGGGACGGAGGTAGGAGACGAGGAGGGCTATTACGAGGTCGAGGTGAAGCGCGGCGACGGCAGCCAGGTCGACGTGCACCTCGATCGCGGCTTCAGGGTTCTCGACGCCAAGGCGGACGAGGACGGCTCAGGGCGCGACTGATCGGCTACGCGGGGCGCGACGATCGGCTACGCCGACACAAGCGCCGCGAGCGCGGGCAGCAGGGCCGGCCCCGCGGCCACCAGGCCGTAGGGCTCGCCGGGCAGCTCGGCCACGGCGCCGCCCGCCTCTTCCACGAGCAGGCGGCCGGCCGCCCAGTCCCATGCACGCAGCCCGCGCTCCCAGTAGCCGTCCAGTCGGCCGGCGGCCAGCCAGGAGAGGTCGAGGGCTGCGGCGCCGGCCCGCCGGATGTCGCGCACGTTCGGTAGGACGCGGCATACGACCTCGGCCTGCTCCGTACGGCGCTCCTGGTCGTAGGCGAACCCCGTCGCCACCAGCGCCCGCGAGAGGTCGTCGCGTTCGCGTACGCGGACGGGCGACCCGTTCAGCTCGCAGCCGTGGCCTCGAGCCGCGCGGAAGGTCTCGTCGCGCAGGGGGTCGTGCACGACTCCCACGGCGTTGCCCTCGTCGTCTTTCAGGGCGACGCTCACACACCACGCGGGGAACCCGTAGAGGTAGTTGACGGTGCCGTCGAGCGGGTCCACGATCCACTGCCGGCCGCTGGCCGCCTCGGCGCGGGAGCCCTCCTCGGCCAGCAACCCGTCGTCGGGGCGCTCGGCGGCGAGCAACCGGCGGATGGCGTCCTCCGCGGCGCGATCGGCGTCGGACACCGGGTCCGTGACCGACGACTTGCGCTCGAGACCCTCGACGGGGCCGCCGTAGCGGGTCAACAGCACGTCGCCGGCAGTGCCGGCGGCCCGCTCGGCCAGCTCGAGATCCTCGGGGAGGCTGCTCAGAAGATCGCCCGGGCGATCAACACGATGGCCACGATCGCGCCAACCGTGGCCGCCACGTACAGAAGGAACCGGAACGCCTCCTGCTCACTGCGCAGCGGATTGAGCATTAGCCCTCTCTGCCAGCTGCCAGCTGCCAGCCGCCAGCCCGAAGATCACAGAACGTAGATGGTGCTGTAAACGAGAATCCACATGACATCGACGAAATGCCAGTAGATGCCGGGCACCTCGACGCCCCGGTGCTCCTTGGCCGAGTAGTGCCCGCGAAAGGCGCGGATCGTCGCGAACGCGAGCAGGTTGAGGCCTATGAAGACGTGCGCGCCGTGAAGGCCCGTGAGGCAATAGAAGATCGTTCCCTGGGCGTTGTCCTGCGGCGAGAACCCCACGTGCACGTACTCGTTGATCTGCACGGTCAGGAAAGTGAGCCCGAGGAGGAAGGTCGTCAGGATCCCGACCCTCAAGGCGTTGCGGTTCTCGTTGCGGGCGCCCTCGAGCGCGAAGTGCATCGTGAAGCTCGACGACAGCAGGATCGCCGTGTTCACGCCCGCGACGGCCACCGGCAACTTCTCTCCAGCGGCCGGCCACGGGTCGTCCGCCACGACCCGGATGAAGAAGTAGGCCGTGAAGAACGCTCCGAAGAGCATGACCTCGGAGACGATGAACAGCAGCATCCCGAGGAACTGGGCCTCCACCCTCGACGAGACGTTCGCTGGAGGCGGGTGGAGGTGCTCGGCCTCGTGCTCGACCGCGGCGGCGCCTATCGCCTCCATCAGGGAGCGACCTCCTCGACGTCGCTGACTACGTGCTCTACCGGCGTGGAGGTCGAGGCCCGGACGCGGCCGACGAGGTCGGCGCGCAGCCAGCCTGACCGCGTCTCGGGAAAGGTCGAGATGACGATCTCATCCGGGGCGTAGAACTGGAGCGCGTTTTGGATCGCGGTGAAGGGATCGGGGTGCATGACCTGGCCGGTCGCCTCGAGTCCCTCGTCCTGGAGTTGCTTGAGAGTGTGCGCGAGCCGCTCGGGGGCGCCGCTCGTCCCGGGGTCGCCGCTCTGCGGCGAGATCACGATGAAGCGGCGCGGCCGCGCCCCGGCCGGGTCGCGTAGCAGCCGCATCAGGGGCGCGGCGCCGCCGGGGGGGGTGGCCAC
>JBKPHP010000086.1:0-6659 GCA_046729895.1 Actinomycetota bacterium | reverse complement strand
GGCCTGACGCGCCGCCGGGGCCTGACGCGCCGCCGGGGCCCGGGCGGCGGTCCTGCGCCGCTCCCGGGGGCGCCTGGCCTCCGCGTGCCCGACTTCGGCCTCGCAGTAGGGGCATATCCTCCAGCGCGGATCGAGTGGCTTGCCACACACGGTGCACGGCTCCTTGAGCCGGCGGAGGCAGCTCGGGCAGCGGAGGAACGCCTTCTCGACCTCGAAGCCGCAGTACGGGCAGGCCAGGTGCTCGAGGTTCTGGAGCCGGGCCTCCGCGGCGGCGATCTCGAGCTCCCGCTCGCGGACGTCCTCGCGGTACTCGGGCGGGCGCACGATCATGTAGACGACGGTGCCGATGAACGGAAACAGCGACGCGGCCGTCGCGCAGCCGACGAGCATCGGATCGTCGATGCGGCGCCGGGCGTCAGCGTAGGTCCAGTAGACCAGCGCGAGCCAGAGCACGACGAGGAAGAGAAGAAGCAGGTTGACCGCGAGGTTCAGCCCGTCGTTCTCGATGCCGAAGGCGGCAAGCGCAGGCATTGAATCGGCGAGTCTAGTGCGCTCGGCTAGAGAAAGAGCCGGCCGAGTGCGTAGCCGATCCCGAAGAAGACGAGGATCACCGTGGCCACCACGAGGGCGACCAGGCCGATCATCGCACCGAATCCGGGTCCTTCGCCCTCGTCCATTGGAGGAATCCTCGCATCCTCCTCCTGCGGTGTCACTTGGCCGGCCAGAGCCCGGTGAAGTGACTCTGTGAGGACCTACAACGTAGAGGCCCGGGCGTCGCCGGCCTCCCGGACGAGATCGGCGACGAGGTAGATCGACCCCGTCGCGACCACCGCGCCGCCACGGCCGGCCAGAGCACTGCCCCGCTCGACCGCCGCGCCGGGATCCGCGACGGTCTCGAAGGGTGGGCCCGCCAGCTTGTCGGCGAGCGTCTCGAGTGTTCCCGGGGAGAGTGCCCTCGGGTTGGCGCAGCGGGTGAATACAAAGCGGTCGAAGCGGGGCGCGAGCTCGTGCAGCATCCCGGCGGTGTCCTTGTCCTCGAGCACGCTGATGACGGCCACCCGCGGCTGTCGCTCCCCCACCACCTCGGGCAGCGCGTCGGCCAGGGCGCGGGCGCCGGACGGGTTGTGGGCGCCGTCGTAGATCGTGAGCGGGTCTTGAGCCACGAGGTCCATCCGGCCCGGGATGCGGGTTTCGCTCTCGGCAGCCCGCACCGCGGCCTCGTCGAGCTCCCGGCCGAGGAACGCAGCGGCAGCGGCGGCGGCGAGCGCGAAGTTGGCGCGCTGGAACCCTCCGGGAGCCGCAGCGGCACGCACACGCCTCGCACGGCGCTCGTCCAGGACCCGGTGTAGCACGGCCTCCACCTCGTCGGGAAGCGCCTCGGGAGTGACCAGCGCGGCGTGGTCGCGTACCACCGCGAGCTTCTCCTCGGCGATGTCGGCGAGTGTCGGCCCGAGCCAGCGCGTGTGCTCGAGGCCCACGTTCGTCAGCGCCTGGACCTTCGACGGGATCACGTTCGTCGCGTCGAAGCGGCCTCCGAGGCCGGCCTCGATCACCGCGATCTCCACCCCGCGCCGGGCGAGCTCGTGGTAGGCCGCGGCGGTCAGGGCCTCGAACTGCGTGACCCGATCGTCGGGCTCGAGCGTCCGGTTCACGAGCTCCGCGGCATGCGCGGCGCGCGCCACCGCGGCCGCGAAGTCGGCCTCCGAGATCGCCTCCTCCCCCACCTCGATCCGCTCCCGGAAGGAGCGGAGGTGCGGCGAGGTGTAGCTCCCTGTGCGCAGACCGTGACGGTGGAGTATCGCGGCACAGAATCGGACGGTCGACGACTTGCCATTGGTGCCGACCACATGTATCGACGCGAACCGCCGCTGCGGCAGCCCCAGGACGGTCATCAGCTTGTGCATGCGGTCGAGCCCGAACCGCATGCCGAACAGCTCGAGGCCGAGCAGGTACTCCTCGGCCTGGCGAAGGGTCATCGGCCCAGCCGCTCGAGGGCACGCCGGAACTCCTCGAGCTTCCGGCGCTCCTCCTCGACCACCTCAGGCGGCGCCTTCTCTACGAAGCCCTTGTTGGCGAGCTTGCGCTCGGCGCGCTCGATCTCGCCGCGCAGCTGCTCGCGCTTGGCCGCCAGCTTCCTCTCGCCTTCCTCGGGGTCGAACGCGTCGGAGGAAAGCACCTGCACGGCGCCGCCGGGGATCGACAGGGTCGCGAGCACGTCGCCGTCCGCCCGCTCGTCGGCCACGAATTCAAACCGAGCCAGGCGCGCGATCTGGCCTCTGCTGGCCTCGTCATAGCCGTCGGCGAGGAGCCGGGCGGGGATCTGGGCGGAGGCCTTGGCGCCGACGGCGTCGCGGTAGCTGCGCAGCTCTGTCACCGCGTCGATCACGCGTCCCAGCTGCTCCTCGGCCTGCGCGTCGATCAGCCCATCGTTCGGCTCCGGCCGCTGCGCGATCGCGAGGAGGCCGCGCTCGCCGGGCAGGAAGGACCAGATCTCCTCGGTGACGAAGGGCATCACCGGATGGAGCAGGATCAGCGAGCGCTCGAGAGCGTGCAGCAGCACGCCTGAGACGGCGGTGTTGTTCTGCGAGTAGAGGCGCGGCTTGGCGAGCTCGAGGTACCAGTCGCACAGCTCCGACCAGAACACCTCGTAGAGGCGCAGAGCGGCGGGAGAGAAGTGGAACCCGTCGAGCAGCTCCGTCACCTCGCGGGTTGTGTTCTCGAGCCGCGACAGGATCCAGCGGTCCTCGACGGTTTCGGCCGTGGCGACGGAGGGCGCGGCGTCCTCGGAGGCGCCCAGCAGTATCAGCCGGGACGCGTTCCAGAGCTTGTTGGCGAGGTCCTCGCCCTGCTTGACCCGCTGGGCCGAGTAGCGCACGTCCTGGGTGGAGGCCATCGCGAGCAGTCCGAAGCGAAGGGCGTCGGCGCCGTGGCTCTCGATCTCGTCGATCGGATCGATCCCGGTGCCGAGCGACTTGGACATGCGCTTGCCCTCCGGCGACTGGATCACGGAGTGGATGGGAACGTCGCTGAACGGGATCTCGCTCGTGAACTCGATCCCGAACATCACCATCCGCGCCACCCAGAGGAAGATGATGTCGCGCGCCGTGGAGAGGACGTCAGTGGGATAGAAAGCGCGCATCTCCGGCGTGTCCCGCGGCCAGCCGAGCGTCGCGAAGGGCCAGAGCGCCGAGGAGAACCACGTGTCCAGCACGTCGGGGTCGCGTTCCCAGCCGTCGCCGTCGGGCGGCCGCTCGCCGACGTACAGCTCGTCGGCGCGGTACCACGCCGGGATCTGGTGGCCCCACCAGAGCTGGCGCGAGATGCACCAGGGCCGGATCTCCCGCAGCCAGCGCAGGTAGACGTCGGTCCAGGGGCTCTCCGGGTGGAAGCGAATCCGCCCCTGCTCGACCACCTCGATGGCGGGCCTGGCGAGCCCGGTCATGTCACAGAACCACTGCAGGGAGATCAGCGGCTCGATTCGCTTGCCGGAGCGCTGGGAGTGCGGGACGTCGTGGACGTAGGGCTGCGTCCCCGAGATGAGGCCCTCCTCGCGCAGCGCCGCAACCACGGCCCGCCGGGCCTCATCCACCGGCAGGCCCCGGAACCGTTCGGGCGCCGCGTCGGTGATCCGGCCATCCTCGCCGATCACCGTGACCTCCTCGAGCCCCCTCTTGTGGCCGATCTCGAAGTCGTTGGGGTCATGGCCCGGCGTGATCGTGAGCGCCCCCGTGCCGAATTCCGGATCGACGTACTCGTCGGCGATCACCTTCAGCCTGCGGCCGACCAGTGGCAGGATCGCCGCCTCGCCGATCAGCCGCGAGTAGCGCTCGTCGCGGGGGTTCACCGCGATGGCCGTGTCGGCCAGCATGGTCTCGGGCCGGACGGTCGCGACCGTCACCGATCCGGAGCCCGACTCGAGCGGGTAGTCGATCAGGTAGAGCGTGTCCTCCACCTTCCGCTGGACCACCTCGAGATCCGAGATCGCAGACCGCGTGCCCGGGTCCCAGTTGACCATGTAGTTGTCCCGGTAGACCAGCCCCTTCTCGAACAGGTGGACGAACACGTGCATGACGGCGCGCACGTAGTCGTCGTCCATCGTGAAGCGCTCGTCCGCGTAGTCGAGCGAGGCCCCAAGCCGCTTGTACTGGTCGTTGATCAGCGAGCCGTGCTCCTCCCGCCAGCGCCAGACCCGCTTGACGAACTCCTCGCGACCGAGGTCCTCTTTGGTCTTCCCCTCCGCGGCGATGGCCTCCTCGACCTTCACCTGAGTGGCGATTCCCGCGTGGTCGGTGCCGAAGATCCACTTTGTTCGCCTGCCCCGCATCCGAGCGAGGCGCACACAGGCGTCCTGGACCGAGCCATTGAGCGCGTGGCCCATGTGGAGGGCGCCGGTCACGTTGGGCGGAGGCAGCGCGATCGAGTAGTTCTCGTCCGCGGTGCCCTCCGGCTCCGGGTGGAAGATGCGGGCCTGCTCCCAGCGCGCGAAGACCCGCCCCTCGACCTCGTGCGGGTCGTAGCGCGTGCGCTGCTCGAGGGCCTTGAGCTGATCCCGTGCCACGGCACCAAGTCTGCCAGCCGTGGGTGAGCGGAATACTTTCAGCCGTGGAGGAAGGGAAGCGAGAGCTCCTCGAGCGCGTCTACGCCGCCCAGAGTCACGGGAGCGTGGAGGTCCTGGTGGAGGCCTGTCACCCCGACTTCGAGTGGATATGGCCGAAGGGAATGGCCGACACCGACGTGTTCCGCGGCCCGAAGGGCCTCCTAAAAGGCATGGAAGCATGGCTGGAGCCCTGGGAGGAGTGCCGCCTCGAGCCGGAGGAGATGCTGGGGCGCGGTGCCGAGATGCTTGTAATCGTTCGCTACCGGGCGCGTGGCCGCGGAAGCGGCATGGAGCTCGACCAACGAGTCGCCCACCTCTGGGACTTCCGCGGCGATCGGGCTTCGCGGCTCCGGATGTTCGGCGACGCTGAGAAGGCGCGGCACCGTTTCCTGGAGGACAGCTCGACGCTGCGGATCGGCCCCCCGCAGGCGTGACGGGACGCCGAGGTGGGGCAGCAGCCGCATCGGGATGGATACTGCGCGCCGATGGCCACCGTCGACCGCCTGCGGCGCGCCTACGACCGATTCAACGAGACGGGCGAGTTCGACTGGGAGCTGCTCGACCCCGATGTGGAGTGGAATGCGTTCCGCTTCGCTCCGGTGGTTTCGTTCCACGGGCACGCGGGCGTGCGGCAGTGGCTCCTCGAGGTCGGCGAGATGTTCGACGGCCTTCGGATCGACCCGGAGGAGTTCGTTGACTGCGGCGACAAGGTGGTGGTCGTCTCCACAATGCGGGGTCGCGGGAGGGAAAGCGGCGCCGGCGCCGAGCAGACCCTCGTCAGCGTCTGGACCTTCCGGCACGAGCGGATCGTGCGACACGACAGCTTCAGCGATCGCGACGAGGCGCTCCGCGAGGCCGGCCGGGCGTCCCACCCTGGCCGCTCCTCCGAAGCGCAGGCGAAGTCTCGGAAGCGTCCTGCCTGGGGGCGGCTATGGCCCCACAAGTCAGGACGGTAGAGGGGGAAGTGGCCGGATCGCCCTAACGGCCGATCGCCCTAACGGCCGCTTCCGAGCCGCATCCACCAGCGACCAACGGGCTCGCCGCGTCCCTCGCGGTGCGCGGGGAAGGCGTCCACGGCGATGAACGAGAACCACAGCGCTCGTAGCCCCCAGCCCGGTTCCCGCGGCACGAGCAACACGCTGCGCAGCTCGCGGCCATCGGCGGCCACCGGTTCGTCCAAGTCCACAACGGCGCCGTCGTCGGCCACTTCGACCACCGTGCCGTCGCGCACCCGCGACTCCTCCTCCCCCGGCCGCCCCTCCGTCCAGACGCGCACGGGCCGGCCCTCAGGGGAGAACCCGAGCGCACCGCCGACGCGCTCGAGCAAGCGGAGCCTCGGTCGCACCTACGGCTAGGCCGACTCGGCGGCCTGCTCCCCGCGCTCGTCGGGAGCGGCCTCGGTGACGAGCGTCGGCTTGAGGCTCTTGTCGATCGTCTCCTTGGTGACGACGCACTTCTTGACGTCGCGACGGGAGGGAAGCTCGAACTGCACCTCGAGCAGCGTGTCCTCGAGGATCGACCGAAGGCCGCGGGCGCCGGTCTCGCGCTCGAGGGCCCGGTCGGCGATAGCGCCTAGCGAATCGTCGGCGAACACGAGGTCGATGCCGTCGAACTGGAAGAAGCGCTGGAACTGCTTGACGAGCGCGTTCCGCGGCTCCGTGAGGATGCAGACCAGATCCTCCCTGGAGAGCTGGTGGATCACCGAGATCACGGGCAGTCGGCCGATGAACTCCGGGATCAGCCCGTACTCGACCAGGTCCTCGGGAAGGACCTGCTCGAACAGCTCCCCCGTGTCCTTGTTGCGCTTGGAGCGCACGGAGGCGCCGAAGCCCACGCCCTTGTGGCCGATGCGCCGCTCGATGACCTTGTCGAGGTCCGCGAACGCCCCTCCGCAGATGAAGAGGATGTTCGTGGTGTCGATCGTCAGGAACTCCTGGTGCGGGTGCTTGCGACCGCCCTGCGGCGGCACCGAGGCCACGGTCCCCTCGAGGATCTTGAGGAGCGCCTGCTGAACACCCTCGCCCGACACGTCGCGCGTAATCGACGGGTTGTCGGCCTTGCG
>JBKPHP010000085.1:0-11222 GCA_046729895.1 Actinomycetota bacterium | reverse complement strand
TGACCGTAACGTGCGCCTGGTCGCCCGCGATCACGCGTACCTCGGGCGCACCCTGCAGGCCCTGCCCCTCGACGTCCCAGCCGACGTCGCGCAACACCGCGTGCCTCGCGGCCGCCAAGCACGTGAAGTTCGCCATCTGGCCACCGGTGACGAAACCGATCCCGCAGTCCGCCGGTAGACCAAGGAGCTCGCGCAGCCATCCGGCGGCAACCTCTTCCGCGACCGAGAGGGCAGGCGAAGCGATATAGCCACCGCCGTTCTGATCCCAGGCGGAGGTCAGCCAATCCGCCGCAACCGCGACGGGCAGCGCCCCACCGATTACGAAGCCGAAGTAACGCGGCCCTGCCGAGGCGATCAGGCCTGGGTCGACGTCACGCGCAAGCTCCTGGATGACGACTCGGGGGTCCTCGCCGTCGTCACTCAGCGGCCGTCCGAGCCGAGAGCGGAGCTGCTCGAGGTCGGCCTGCGCACCAACCGGCCGGCCCTCCAGGCTGTCGATGAACCCGTGAGACAGCCGGACGGCATCATCGAGAACTCGATAGCGAGGATCCATCCACCGACTCTAACTCCGGGGACAGGGACGCTTCAGTCAGCACCCGATGACGCAGCCCGAAGGTTTTGCAGCCGCCTGTGCTGGCGACTCAGCCAGCGCTAGCCGGCGAAAACCGAGCCTGCCGAGGAAGCAGGGAGCGACGCGTGCTCTGCACGCGAGCGACCGATGACGAACGCAGGCGAAGGTTTGCAGCCGGCTAGTGCTGGCTGATGACGCGGTCGATGAGCTTGTACTCCTGCGCCTCCTCGGCGCTCATGAAGTAGTCGCGCTCGGTGTCCCGCGAGACCTTCTCGAGGTCTTGCCCGGTGTGCTTCGCGAGGATCTCGTCGAGGCGGCGGCGGACGTCGATGATCTCCTTCGCGTGGATCTCGATGTCCGAGGCCTGCCCCTGGAAGGCGGATGAGACCTGATGGATCAGGATCTTGGCGTTTGGCAGGGCCATGCGCTTCTCGGCTGCGCCGCCGGCGAGGAGAAGGGCTCCCATCGACATCGCGATACCGACGCAGATCGTCTGCACGTCGGGCTTGATGAACTGGATCGTGTCGTAGATCGCGAGACCCGCGTACACCGACCCGCCCGGCGAGTTGATGTAGAGCGAGATGTCCTTGTCTGGATCCTCCGACTCGAGGTGAAGGAGCTGCGCCACCACCAGGTTCGCGATGTCGTCGGTAACCGGCGTGCCCAGAAAGACGATCCGCTCGTTCAGTAGACGGCTGTAGATGTCGAACGCGCGCTCACCGCGGGAGGTCTGTTCGACGACCATCGGGACGAGAGGGCTCATGGGCAGGCGAGTCTAGCGACCGGTTGGCGGCTGGCAGCTGGCAGCTGGCGGAGAACTACGATCCAGGCGTCCATATCTCTCCCGCGCCCGCTTCGTCTCGTTCCTTCTCCGGTGTCCAGAGCTTGTCCCTTGCCTTTGCTTGCTCCACGGGTATGGCTTTGGCGTGTTCAACGACAAGGTCCAGGGCCTTTCGCATGGCGATGTCCTCGCGCATCGCCTCGTCCGTGCCCTGGGACTTGGCTCTCTTGAGCGAGCGCCGGAGCGACTTCTCGCTGGGCTGCTCGCCCCCGGCGCGGGGAGCCGACGCCTCGCGCAGAGCGTCCAGGATCTCCTCGTCGCCGACCTCGATTCCCTCCTCCTCCTCGATGATCGCCGCGAGAACGCTCTCGCGGCGTAGCGCCTTCTCCGCGGAGGGCTCGGCCTCGGTCACGAGCTCCTCCTCCGTCTTGCCGGTCATCTGGAGGTAGGTCTGCGGATCTACGCCCTGGGAGCCGAGGCGGCGCGCCGTGCGCTGCCACATCTCGTGGGCCTTGGCGTGCACCAGCTCCTTGGGCACGTCGATCTTGGCCTCTTTGGCCACGGCGTCGACGACCGCCTCGCGAAACTCCGCCTCTATCGTCGTCTCCTCCGCCTCCCGTAGGCGCGCCTCGATCTCCGATCGCAGCTCGGCTAGCGTGTCGAACCCGCCGGCCTCGAGCGCGAAATCGTCGTCGAGCTCGGGGAGCTGCTTCTCCTTGACCTCCTTCACCTCGACTGCGAAGACCGCCTCCCTGCCCGCGAGGTGCTCGGCCTCGTAGTCGTCGGGGAAGGACACCCGCACCTCCCGCTCGTCGCTGGCCGAGGCGCCTACGAGCTGGTCCTCGAACCCCTCGATCAGCCGGCCGGACCCAAGCTCGAGCAGGTAACCGCGAGCCTCCCCGCCCTCGAACGGCTCGCCGTCGACCGCGCCCACGAAGTCGATTACCACGAAGTCGCCATTGGCAGCCGGCCGCTCCACGGTCTCGAGCGCCGCCAGCGACTCGCGCAGCCCCTCGAGCTCGGCTTGCACCTCGTCGGGCGAAACCTGGGGCTCGCGGCGCCCGACCTCCAAGCCCTTCCAGTCGCCGAGGGCGGCGCGGGGACGCACTCCGACTTCGATCGTGAATTCCAGCGGCGCTCCCCTCTCCGGCAGCTCGTCGAGGTCCACCTTGGGGCTCCCAACCGTCGCGATCCCCGCCTCCGCGACCGCCTGCTCGTACCAGCTCGGCAGGCCCCGCCGCACCGCCTCGTCGAGCACGGCGTCGCGGCCGACCTGACGGATGACGACCTGTGGCGGGACCTTGCCCTTGCGGAACCCCGGAACGCGCAGCTCGCCGCCGATCGCGCTGGCGGCCGCGTGGAGCTCGCGCTCCAGCGCTTCCGTCGGCACTTCTACAGCTACGCGCACGCGCGAGTCGTCAAGCTCCGTCGTGGTCGTCTTCACAGCGCTGGCCATCGGCGGGTGACGATAGCGTGGCGTCGATGGGCGACATCCGCCGCAGCGGAGCGGAGAGGCTGCAGGCGTGGCTCGTCACGGGGCCGGCCGGCCACCTGTGGAGCGCGCTCACCGACGCGGTGGTGCTGCTGGCGCGCGAAGGGCTCTGGCGGCGGCGCTAGCGAACGCTCGACGGCGCCGGCGCTAGCGCACGCTCGACGGCGCCGGCAGGCCGCCCAGCAGCCTGCGGTAGCGGCGCATCGTGACCCGGCGGAAGTCGCCGTGCGTCTGGTGGCGTAGCCTGTGGACGCGCTCGCGGTGGTAGGGGCTCGAGAGGCTCTCGTTGTGCCCGATCACGTTGCGCGTCTTGATCCGGTAGCGGCCCTGGAGCATGCGCGTGAGGCGCAGGGAGGCGCCTCGCTGGCGGCGGTTGCCCATCACCTGGCCGTCGCTGCGGCCGACGTGCTCGATCCCGATCGCCGTGTAGTTGAGCCCGACGGTGTGCCGGCACATGATCCGCGTGGAGACCAGCTCGTAGATCAGGCCGTCCCTGTCGATCACGTAGTGCGAGCAGACGCCGGGCAGCTCATGGAGCTCGGAGTCCGGGCGGTCGGGCGCGAAGGTGTTGAAGGCGGAGGAGAAGGTGTCGCCGTCGGTGTAGTGCTCAACGATGACCTGGGGATTCCGCAGCCGGAAGTCGTCGATGCCGTAGTGCCGCCGCGCGTAGGCAGCCATCTCGCGCTTGCGCTTGGCCCCGTAGGGAATGTGCCTCTGCTTGACCTGCGGCGGCGCGATCGCTCGCGCCACCGCCCCGACGGCTCCGACGTGACGGCGCACGCCGCGCGCCGAGAGCCTCCCGCCGAGCAGCTCGACGACGAAGGCTGTCGAGCCGCGGAACGTGTGGTTCTGCCAGCTCGTCGCGGTCCCCGGCAGGAAGCCCAGCTTGCGGAACGGCAGCCGCGAGCGGCGAGCGTAGAGCCGGCCGAGCTTCGCGTCGCCGCCGCTGCGGTCGACCAGCCGCAGGTGCTGGTGGTACCAGATGGTCACCCGCGGCTTGATCCGCCGCGCGAGCGTCGCGAAGGCGGCCGTCTCCGGCTCGGAGAGCGGTGACGGTCCCCCGCCGCGCCAGCGGTAGGGGAAGTTGCGGTTGAGGTCGACTCCGTGGGCGTTCTCGCGCGTCCCGGCCGCCGCGCCGTCCGGGTTGAGGTCGTCGATCAGCCAGTACTCGACACCGCGAGGCGGGCGTGCGCGGCGAAGACGGCGCGTGACAGCGCGCCCCGCCAGCTCGTTCCCGTGGATCTCGCCGACGATCAGCACCTTCTTCTTCGCGCGCGGGTTGCCCACCCGCACGGCCCGGATCGGTCGGCCCTCGACGGAGTGCCCGACCGTCTCTGTGGACGCCGGCAGTGCCGGCGCCAGCGCCGTCATCGCTATGGCCGCCGTGGCGAGCACGCCGCGGGAGTATGGCGACCCGACGGTCCGAATCCGCGGTTGCGGTGGCCCCCGAGCCGGGTTACGGTAGGCGCCGACTCCCTGGCTCCCCCCGGCTGCGTGCAAGCAGGACGTTTGAGATGACTCGCCTGCTCTACAGCCTCGGGCGCGCATGCGCTCGCTGGCGCTTCCCGGTGCTCATCGCGTGGGTGCTCCTTGTGGTCGGGGTCGTAGTCGCAGCCGGGCAGGCCGGCTCGGAGACCACCAACAACGTCACGCTGCCCGGCACCGGGAGCCAGAGCGCCACCGACCTCCTGAGCGACCGCTTCCCGAGCCAGGCCTACGGCTCGAATCCGCTCGTCGTTGCGACGGACAGCGGCAAGCTGACCGATTCGAAGTACGCCAACGCAATCGACTCGTCGGTTAGCGCCCTGAAGAAGACGCCGCACGTGACGGCGGCCGTTAGCCCCCTGAGCAAGGAGGGTGCCGACGCCCTCAGCAAGGACAAGCAGACCGGCTACATCTCCGTTGCGCTCGACGTCGGCCAGGGGTCGGTCACCGAGGACGAGGCAAACGCCGTGCTCGACGCCGCCAACCCGGCGAAGAAGGCGGGGCTCCAGGTCGCAGTCGGCGGCTACATCGGCCAGACCCTGTCCAAGCCCGAGACCGGGGCCAGCGACAAGATCGGGATCGGAGCCGCGGTGGTGATCCTCCTGCTGGTCTTCGGCTCGGCCGTGGCGATGGGGCTGCCGATCCTGACCGCCTTGCTCGGGCTGTTCTGCAGCCTGGGCGTCGTGACCCTGCTCAGCCATATAGCCGACGTCCCGACCACCGCGCCCACGCTGGCGACGATGATCGGGCTCGCGGTAGGGATCGACTACTCGCTGTTCATCGTCACCAAGCACCGCACGCAGGTCAATGAGGGGATGGATGTCCACGAGTCGATCGCGCGCGCGACAGCCACTGCGGGCGGCGCCGTTCTGTTCGCAGGAGGCACCGTGGCGATCTCCCTGCTCGCGCTGGTGGTTGCCGACATCCCGCTGGTCACGACCCTGGGCTACTGCTCCGCGATCGCAGTGGTCTTCGCGATCCTGGCCGCGCTCACCCTGCTGCCGGCGCTGTTCGGGCTGCTCGGGTCGCACGTCTCGGCGTTGCAACTGCCGTTCGGGAAGAAGCGTGCCGCCGAGGTGGAGTCCCCGATGTGGACCAGGCTGGCGACCGGCATCGCGAACAACCGCTGGGTCGTGATCGTCGTGGTGCTGGCGGCCCTGCTGGCCCTGTCGATACCGACGCTGTCGCTGCGGCTCGGCCAGGAGGACGTGGGCGCCGAGCCGACCGACACGACCGCGCGTCAGGCCTACGACCTGATCACCAAGGGCTTCGGGGCGGGGACGAACGGGCCGTTCCTGATCTCCGTCAAGTTCAGCCAGAGCGATCCCGCGAAGCCGGACCCGAAGAAGCAGCAGCAGTACAAGCAGAAGCAGCAGCAGCAGCAGCAGTCCGAGCAACAGCAGATCCAACAGCTCGAGGCCCAGGGCGTGCCGCCGGACCAGGCCAAGCAGCAGGTGGATCAGAGCCCCCAGGTGAAGCAGGCCAACGACCAGCTCGCCCAGGACAAGAAGCAGGTCGACTCGCCGGCCACCGACCCCCGCCTGTCCAGCCTGCAGGACGACCTCGAGAAGACGAAGGGCGTCAAGTCCGTGACGCCTCCGCTCGTCAACTCCAAGGGAACGGCCGCCGTGTACACGCTGATTCCCAAGACGCCGCCGGCCGATCTCGACACCGAGGACCTGGTCTCCCGGCTGAGGGACTCGACCATTCCCAACGCGACCAAGGGCCAGCACGAGGAGGCGTTCGTCGGCGGAACGACTGCCGCCTACGTCGACCTCGCCGACAAGATCAGCAGCAAGCTGGTCCTGGTCATCCTGGTCGTCGCGGCGCTCAGCTTCCTGGTGCTGATGGTGGGGTTCCGCTCGCTGCTCCTGCCCACGCAGGCGGCCGTGATGAACCTGATCTCGGTCGGCGCCGCCTACGGCGTGCTCACGCTCGTCTTCCAGGAGGGCTTCGCCATCTCGGCCATCGGGCTCGACGACGCGATTCCGGTCGTGAGCTTCGTGCCGTTGATCATGTTCGCCATCCTCTTCGGCCTCTCGACCGACTACCAGGTGTTCCTGCTGACCCAGATCCAGGAGCACTTCAAGGAGGGCAAGGGCGCCCGCGCGACCGTGATCGAGGGGCTCGGCTACTCCGGGCGCATCATCAGCGCGGCGGCGCTGGTGATGTTCAGCGTGTTCGCCAGCTTCGTCCTCAACGGCGACCCGACGATCAAGCAGTTCGGCCTCGGCCTGGCGACCGCGGTCGCCATCGACGCGATCGTCGTCTGTCTCTTCGTGCCGGCGCTGATCACGGTGGCCGGGAGGGCGACGATCTGGTTCCCCCGCTGGCTCGACCGCATAACGCCGCACATCAGCATCGAGGGCTCCGGCTACTTCGACGAGGCGCCACCTTCCGGCGCCCCGCCGGCGCCCGCACCGGAGCCGGCCGCGAAGGGCTGAGCTCCGCTTCCCATTAGAGTCCGGCCCGCGTGAGCGGCGAGATCGCCGAGCGGGCGGCCCGTCACGGGCGCTTCGCAATCGACACCGAGTTCATCTCGGAGCGGCGCTACCAGGCGCTCTTGTGCCTGGCCCAGGTGGCCGTGCCGGATCCAGGCGCCGAGGACGGTGTGCGCACCGACGTGCTCGATCCGCTCGACGGCATCGACCCGGCACCCATAGCCGCGACCCTGGCCGACCCCGCGGTGGAGGTGGTCATGCACGCCGGCAGGCAGGACGTGGCAATCCTCCGACGCAGCTGGAGGACCCAGGTGCGGAACGTCTTCGACACCCAGGTCGCTGCGGGTTTTCTCGGTTTCGGCAACCAGGAGAGCTACGAGTCGCTCGTGCGCAAGGTGCTGAGCGTGCGGCTCCCGGGCGCGGAGGGATTCACGCGCTGGGACCGCCGGCCGCTATCGCAGGAGCAGCTCGGCTACGCCCGCGACGATGCCCGGATGCTGCTGGCGCTGGGCGACGCGCTGGAGACCCGATTGGCCGAGCGCGGGCGACTCGAGTGGGCCCGCGAGGAATGCCGCGCACTCGAGGAGGCGAGCGACGAGCGCGACCCCGATCGCGTCTACGAGCGGCTTCCCCGGCTCGGCCGCCTCGGGCCAGTTCAGCGCGCGGTGGCGCGGGAGCTCGTGGACTGGCGCGAGCAGACCGCGCGGAGCATGGACCGGCCGGCCGGGTTCGTCCTGCCCGACCAGGCGCTCGTCGAGATCGCGCGGCGGCTTCCGGACAGCCACGAGGAGCTCGAGCACGTCCGTGCCCTGCCGCCGCAGACGCTTCATCGCAGGGGTGACCGCATCCTTCAGGTCGTCGACAAGGGACGGCGCCGCGAGCCGCCACCGGCACCGCCGGAGCCGCGACCCCGCGACCCTCGCGACGCGCCGCTCATAGCCCTGGCGCAGGCGGTGGTGCGGCACCGCTCGCAGGAGACCGGCGTGGCGGCGGAGCTGATCGCCACTCAATCCGAGCTCGCGGCGCTGGTGGTCGCGCGGCGGCGTGGCGAGCACGGCGGCGAGTTACGGGTGACCCGCGGCTGGAGACGCGAGCTGGTCGGGCAGGAGCTGATCGAGCTGCTGGCCGGCGAGCGCACCCTGCTGGTCCGCGAGGGCAGGCTTCAGGTCTCCGACGCCTGAGCCGCGGTCGCGCCACCCGCTCGCGCGCCGCAGGCGCCAGCTGGACCGCCGTCAGCCCGGTCGGCTCCTCTCACGGCGGGAGCCTGAGGCCTCCAGGGAGCGCGCCATCGTCGACCAATCGGCGGATGTCGCCGCTGCGTCGCGGGTTCAGCGAGACGTGACGCTGACCGACGCTCGTCTTCTCCACGAGCAGCCCCGCCGCCACGAGGACCTCGCCCACATCCTTCGCGAGGGCCCGCTCGTTGCCCTTGCCAAAGCCGTGCGCCAGGTGCTCGAACTCCGTGTGGTAGCCGCCCCACTTGCCCATCCCGTCGAGCCGCTGCAGGATCCGCCGCGCCACCCGCCGCGCCGGGTCGGGGTCCTCATGGGCCCGTGCAACCGACCCCGACGGCTCGAGCAGCGCGGCCAGCCGCGGCGCCAGAGCCTCCATGGCCTCGTCGTCGAGGGGGGAGACGCCGTGGCGCGCGGCGGCCTCCGCCACCCACAGCGGATGCGTTGAGCCGATCGGCCCGCGCAGGTCCTCGATTCCCGCGAGCGCGTGCGCCGGCAGCACGTGAGCGCCGCAGCGCAACCGATCGGTCGCTTCGAACAGGTCGTCGAGCGCCTCGCGCGCGTAATCGACTGCGTAGCGCGGGTCAGGCGCGGGATAGGTCAGGGTGAGCGAGCCGTCCAGGTCGCCGAGCAGCAGGCGAAGTTCGGCAGCGCTCGCGGGCGGGCCGGGCGCGGTTGCCTCGACGAGCTTCTCGACCACGGCAGCGGCGACCAGCGCGCCCCGCTCGCTCACCGCGTCCGCGTCCGCACGAAGCTCCCGCTCGAGCGGTAGGGCCGCCAGCACCTCGCCGCCGCCCGGCGCCAGCGCTACCGCGATCGGGTCCGGGTAGCCGGTACGCGCGAGCCGAAGCTCACGGCGTCCCCGCCGGAGCTCGCCGAGCAGGAGCTCCCGCAGCCGCGCGGACAGCTCGGGCGGCGCATCCGCGCCGCCGGCGTCGGCGAGCATCACCTCCAGCTCCGACATACAGGCCGAGAGTAGGCTGTGAGCTCATGGAGCTAGAGGGCATCCACCACGTAACCAACATCACCGGCGACGCTCGCCGCAACGTCGACTTCTACGCGCGGGTGCTCGGCCTCCGCCTGGTCAAGAAGACGGTCAACCAGGACGACCCGACCGTCTACCACCTGTTCTACGCGGACGAGCAAGGAAGCGCTGGTTCTGACATCACCTTCTTCGAGTACCCGGGCGCCGCTCCGGGCCGCGCGGGTGACGGGATGATCCACCGCATCGGCTGGCGCGTAGCCTCCGACGAGGCCCTCGACTTCTGGGCGGACCGGCTGTCCCGCGAGGGGATCGACAGCGAGCGCCACGGCGACAGCCTTCGCTTCGCCGACCCGGAGGGCCTCGGTCACGAGCTCGTGATCTCATCCGCCCCCGACGACCCCCTGATCGCCGACCACCCCGAGGTCCCGGCCGAGCTGGCGCTCCAGGGCTTCGACCACGTGCGGGCCTACTCGAGCGATCCCGAGCGGAGCCGCTCCCTGCTAGAGGAAGCGCTCGGCTTCAGCTCCGCGAACGGCGGTTGGGAGGCGCGCGGCCAGCACCGAGGCGGCCTCTACGCCTACGACGAGCCTCCGCCCCAGCCCGGCGTCCCCGGCGCGGGAACCGTTCACCACGTGGC
The DNA here is from genome assembly GCA_046729895.1 of Actinomycetota bacterium. Classification (GTDB taxonomy): domain Bacteria; phylum Actinomycetota; class Thermoleophilia; order Solirubrobacterales; family Thermoleophilaceae; genus DASXBA01. The sequence continues at coordinate 1,598 of JBKPHP010000085.1, read as the reverse complement.
GTGGGCATCGGAGATGGATGATCACGAGGCCTGGCGCGAGCGGGTGATCAGGGGCGGCGCCCGCCCCACGCCCGTCATCGACCGCTTCTGGTTCCGCTCGATCTACTTCCGCGAGCCCAGCGGTGTGCTTTTCGAGATCGCCACGCTCGGCCCCGGCTTCACCGCGGATGAGCCGCTGGAGCACCTCGGCGAGACGATCGTGCTGCCGCCCTTCCTGGAGTCCCGCCGTGAGGAGATCGAGGCCCGTCTGACACCGCTGCCGGACTCGCGCGCCGCCCGCCAGGGCGCCTAGTGCCGGACCGCGGGCGCCCGCTCGAGTTCGGGCTGTTCGTCAACCCGTCGGTGGACGGCATCGAGGGCGCGCTGGAGCTCGCTGCGCTCGCGGACCGGCTCCGGCTCGACTTCGTCAGCGTCCAGGACCACCCCTACCAGCGGCGGTTCCTGGACGCCCTCGTGCTGCTCGGTTGGATCCTCGCGCGGACGGAGCGGGTGCGGGCCTTTCCCAACGTGGCGAATCTGCCCCTTCGCCCCCCGGCGATGCTCGCCAAGGCTGCCGCCTCGCTCGACCGCCTGAGCGGCGGACGCTTCGAGCTGGCGCTGGGAGCCGGCTGGGCCTGGCCCCAGATCGCCGCCATGGGCGGCCCGGAGCGCACCCCAGGAGAGAGCGTCGCGGCCGTCGAGGAGGGAATCGGCATCATCCGGCGCGCATGGAGCGGTGAGGAGGCCGCGGACTGCAAGCCCGGGCCGCAGCCCGCACATCCGATCGAGATCTGGATCGGGGCAATCGGGAAGCGCATGATGCGGCTTACCGCCCGCCTGTCGGACGGCTGGCTTCCCTCCATGTCCTACGTGCCGCCGGACAGGATGGCCGCTGGGCAGAAGCTGATCGACGAGACGGCCGCGGAGGCGGGCCGCGACCCCGCCGAGATACGCCGCCTCTACAACCTGAGCGGGCAGATCACCGACGGGGGACGCGGAGAGGGGACGCTGGAGGGACCCGCCGAGCACTGGGTCGACACGCTCGCCGGCTGGGCGACGCGGGAGGGGGTCGACACCTTCATCGCCTCCCCCGGCGAGGGCTCGCCTGAGCAGGTCGAGCGCTTCGCGGGCGAGGTCGCGCCGGCCGTTCGCGAGACCGTGGAGAGGGCGCGGGGCTGACGTCGTCACCTCTCGCCGGGGTGTCGCATATCGGCCGGAGCGCCGGACCCGTGCTCGGTTAGCCTCCGTCGATGGGCTGGGAACCCGAGCTCGAGGAGCTTCGCCGTCGCCAGGAGCTCGCCCGCCGAATGGGCGGCGACGAGCGAGTGGCCCGGCAGCACGCGTCGGGGCGGCTGACCGTCCGCGAGCGGATCGAGCGGCTGCTCGACCCCGGCAGCTTCCACGAGACCGGCGGGCTGGCCGGGCGGGCGAGCTACGGGGCTCACGGCGAGCTCGAGGACTTCCTGCCCGCCAACGTGGTGATCGGCTCGGGGCGCATCGACGGCCGGCGCGCGGTCGTGCAGGGCGACGACTTCACCGTCCGGGGCGGCGCCGCCGACGCGGCGATCTGGCAGAAGATGGTCTACGCCGAGCGGATGGCACACGACCTCCGCCTTCCC
>JBKPHP010000084.1:0-2965 GCA_046729895.1 Actinomycetota bacterium | reverse complement strand
TCCTGCCGAGCAGTAACACTGCCGCGACCACGATCAAGGCGACCACGACGATGGCGACGATCAATCCAGCGCTCATACCGAACTCCTTTCCTCGCTGTTCCCTTCCCCTCGCTGGTGGCGGAACTGGGAGTCATCTTCGTGCCTGGTTCGAGGATTCCTTGATCTGCCGGCGGGCGTAGGATGGTTCTGCACGAAAACGGGGCGGCGCGGCCGCAACCGCCCGCCCCCGGACCCACGGAGGCACCCGTGAGCCATCAGGAAACTACCCGGCGCCGACCCTACGGCACCGGCACCCTCTACCAGAAGGCCGGCTCCTGGTACGGCCGCTGGCTCGTCGGCGAACACCGCATGAATCGCAAGCTCGGGCGGGTGCGCCAGCCCGGCACCCGTGAGGGCCTGACGCGCTCCCAGGCGGAACGGGAGCTACGCCGCCGGATGGAGCGGGAGCACGCCATAGTGGCCACCACCGCCCGCCTGACGGTCGGAGAGGCGGGTGGGCGGCTGGTGGACCACCTCGAGGCACTGGGCCGCAAGCGCTCAACAATCGAGGGCTACTGCTCAGCGCTGAACGTCCACCTGGCCCCGTTCTTCGGAGACAAGCCGCTCGACCGGATCGTCCGTGAGGACGTGGAGGCGTTCATCGCTCACTGCGCGCGTGCGGGCAGAGCGTCGAAGTCCACCCAGAACTACCTCGGTGTGCTGCACGGCATCTTCGACTTCGCCATCAGGAGGGGGTGGATGCGTGCGAACCCGGTGAAGCTGGCCGAGCGGCCACGCAAAGCCCAGACCGAGGAGGTTCGCTTCCTCTCCATGCCAGAGGTCGAGGCGTTACTCCGCGCAGTCCCCGACGACGACCTCGGCCGATGGAGCGGGTGATGTACCTGGCTGCGGCCACGACGGGGATGCGCCAAGGGGAACTAATCGCGCTCAGGTGGCTGGATGTGGACTGGCAGGCTCGGCGCATCCGGGTTCGGCGCAGCTACGTGCGCGGCGAGTTCGGCACGCCGAAGTCGAAGCGCTCGAGCCGGGCGGTGCCTCTAATCGACCGGCTGGCAGGGGGACTCGACCGGCTCTCACAGGCGACCGCCTTCGGCGACGACGACGACCTCGTATTCGCCCACCCGGCCACGGGCCACCCGCTCGACCGCTCAAAGCTGCTCAAGCGCTTCAAGCGGGCGATGAAGCGGGCCTCCGGTGGAGGAGCGCACGCTGGCGGAGGTCGGAGAGAGCTACCTGCGAGAGCTCGGGACGCGTGGCCGGCGGCGATCGACGCTGGGTTACCACGAGTCCTATCTGCGCGTGTACCTGGTGCCGTTCTTCGACGGCACGCCTTTACGGAAGATCGGCCGGGCCGAGGTCGAGGCGTTTATGGCCGCGAAGCTGGAGGCGGGGCTGGCGCCGAAGTCGGTGGGCAACTACCTCGGATTGCTCCATTCGCTGTTCGAGTACGCCGAGCGGCGCGACTGGGCACGCGGCAACCCCTGCCGGTTTGTCGACCGTCCGGGCGAGGAGGAAGCCGACTCGGATATCCGCTTCCTGTCGGACGGGGAGCTAGCGCGCTGCTGCGGGCAGTTCCGGAGAGCGGCCTTGGACGGCTTGACCGGGTGCTGTACCTGACCGCGGCGATGACCGGTCTGCGGCAGGCGGAGCTGCTCGGGCTCCGCTGGCGCGACGTCGACTGGCCGGCCGCGCGGGTGCGGGTCCGGCGGAGCTTCGTGCGGGGCGAGTTCGGCAACCCCAAGTCGAAACGCTCAAGCCGCTCCGTTCCGCTAGCGGATAGGTTGCCGGCGAACTCGACCGCTACTTCCAAGGGTCGGTCTTCCAGGCGGATGACGATCTGGTCTTTGGCAACCCGCGCACCGGCAGGCCGCTGGCGAGACGGGCGGTGCTGAAGCGATTCCAGGAGACCTCGAACGCGCTGGCGTTAGGCAAGTACGCTTCCACTACTTGCGCCATACCTTCGGCACTCGGATGGCCACCGCCGGGGTGCCGCTGCGCACACTCCAAGAGTGGATGGGCCACCGCGACGTCAAGACCACCCTCGTCTACGCCGACTACCAGCCGGGCCCGACGAAGCGGAACTCGTGGAGAGGGCCTTCGGAGGACAGCCAAGGTCCGAAACGCGCGGACAGGAGTAGTCCCAAGCGACGTCCGGCCGTATAGATGGTCAGCCTAATCCGGGCTCATAACCCGAAGATCGCGGGTGGGGGCATTCTGAGATGGACCACATGGCGGGCCGACACCGCGCCTGTTCCCGCGGTCCCCGGCCGGCTCTGCAGCAGCTTCGCCCGGTCCCGCCGGAAGTGCTTCAGAATTCGATCTCCGTGCCGAGCGTGATGGTCCGCTCGCGAGGTAGCTGGAAGTAGTCCGCGGGCTCGGCTGAGATCGACGCGGTCACGAGGAAGAGGTGTTTGCGCCAGCGGCTCATTCCGGGACCGTCGCCGGGCGTCAGTTTCACCCTGGAGAGGTAGAAAGAGGCGTCTCGTGCATCGACGGGGCACTCGACGCCGGCGTCCGCGATCTGCCTGACCAGGGCCGGTACGTCGTAGTGCTCGGCGTAGCCGTGCTTGGCACGGACGAAGGTGATGCCGTCGTCCTGGTAGCGCAGATCGTCCACCTCCAGCCGGTCCGCTGGGCTGATCCGCGGGGTCGGCAGGTTCTCCAGCGAAAGGATGACCACGTGCTCCTGTAGCGCGTGGAGGTGATCGACGCAGGCGTGCATCGACAGCGGTGCGGTCTCCTTGCCCCTGTTCATGAACACCGCGGTGCCGGGAGTTCTTCCCACCGGCGGGTCCATCGTCCCGATGCCGTCGACGAAGGCCTGCAGCGGGCCCTCGACCTCGAAGCGCTCCGCAGTGACGAGCTCCCGTCCGCGGAACCAGGTGGTCATGACGATGAACAGGATCACCCCGATCAGCAGCGGGACCCAGGCGCCGTGGAGGAACTTCGTCAGGTTCGCGCCGAG
>JBKPHP010000083.1:0-4628 GCA_046729895.1 Actinomycetota bacterium | reverse complement strand
GGAAAACGCGCCAGACCCCCGCGGAGCAGGCGGCGACTACTCGGCGGAACGCTCCCGCAGGAGCTGGGGCAGCGGCGTTGCGGTGACGAACGAGGTGGCGCTCATCAGGCTGCCGGGGTACTCGTCGACTCGCACCAGCCTGAGGGGTCCGCGCGCCTGGCGGACCTCCTCGATGCGCTCGGCCTGCTGCACCGCCTCGTCGAGCCCGGAGAACTCCGCGACGACGATGCCTTCTCTATCGAGGTATAGGTAATGCAACTCCATTCCATTGTTGCCCGATGCACTGCGACGCTAATCGGACAGCGAACCGGAGGACGCCGGCTGGCGAGCGGGGCTCGGGCAACCTGGCCTTCCCACACAGGGCGCGGCACTGGCAGGCCGTGGCCGCATCACTCACCGAAGGCGTGCTCGCGACCTGCGTCTCGCTGTAGGCGATCGCCTATGTCCGCCAGCACCACCACCATCAGCGTCCGCTGGCGCGGCGCATGGCGCCGGCGGCATACGGCGCTTTCATCGTCCATCCGCCGGTGATCGTCGGGCCTCGCGCTGGCGATGCACCGGGTACCGGTGCCGGCCGAGCTCACGTTCGTCTGCGTGCTGACCGGCGGGGTCGCGGGCTCCTTCGGACTCGCCGCGCTGGCTGCCCGCGTCCGCCCCATCGCTCGGATCATCGGCGCCGGCCCGGCGGCTCGCCCGGAGGTGCCGAGCGCCGTTCGATCGCTCGAAGCTAGGCCGTGACGCGGGTGCTCGATCGCCTCCTGTGACTCGAGCGTCGCCCGACCGATGTCAGTCGGGTGCGCGTACCACGGAGAACTTGGCGCACGCGAAGTCACCGTTTCGTCCGAGCTCCTCCAAGCGCAGCTCAAGCCGGCGGGGCAGTAGCGGCGCACCGCCGCCCAGGGTGACCGGTGCAACCCACACTATGACCTCGTCCAGAAGTCCCGCGTCCGCGAACTGACCCGCCAGGTCTCCCCCGCCCACGACCCAGACGTTCCTGTCACCCGCGGCGCCGCGCATCTGCCTGTGCACCGTGGCGATGTCGGCGCTCGTGAACTCGATCGCCGAGTCGGGGACGACCGGCAGTTGGCGGTGTGTGAAGACCCAGCACGGGATCTCGTACGGCCACTTCCACTCGGCCGGGTCCTTGTCCGCGAACTCGTGGTGGAGGATCCATTCGTACGTTGTCGACCCCATCGCCATCGCACCGACCTTGGCGATGAACTCTCCGTAGGTCAGCGGCCCGTCCTCCTCGCGGTTGCGGGTAAAAAGCCAGTCGAGCGAGTTGTCGGGGTCGGCGATAAAGCCGTCGAGGCTCGTCGCCGTGTAGTACTGAGTGAGGCTCACGATGAATTTCCTTCCTCGGGGATAGCTGGCGCGGTAACGGCTCTGGCAGCGTCGCGTGTGGCGCTGCCCGACCAGCGATGATTTCCCGCGTCGTTCCGAGTCTCAGCTCTTGGAACTGTCCAAGGAGGTCGAAGCACATGAGCACGGTTGCACCGACGGTCGGGAAGTTCGTCTGGCACGAGCAGGTGTCCTCTGATCCAGAGCAGGCGCAGGACTTCTACACGCGACTGCTCGGCTGGAAGACGGAAGTCTTCAAGCCCGGAGAGGTTGACTACCAAATGATCTCCTCAGGCGGGCAGAACCACGGAGGCTTCAGCAAGGCCATGGAGGGAGCGCCCCCGCCGCACTGGCTCAGCCACGTCCACGTCGACAAGCTCGACGAGACGATCGAGAAGGCGAAGGACGCAGGCGGCAAGGTCGCGGCCGGCCCGTTCGAGATGAGCGAAGTCGGACGCATCGCAATCATCGCCGATCCACAGGACGCCTATGTCAGCGCCTACCAACCTGAGAGCGAAGGGCTTGCCGGCTCGGAGGGCGTCTTCGTCTGGGACGAGCTCGGGACGACCGACGTCGAAGGCGCGCAGCGGTTCTATGAGGACGTTTTCGGTTGGACGACGAGCGACATGGGGCCGGAGTACGGCGGCTACAGGATCTTCAACCGCGGCGAGACCGGCATCGCAGGACTCATGGCCCTTCCGGATGACTCGACGCCGGCGCACTGGCAGCCGTACGTCGCGGTCGACGACCCCGATGCGACGACCACGAAGGCAACCGAACTCGGCGGCTCTGCGCTCATGGAGCCGATGGACGTGCCCAAGGTCGGTCGGCTAGCCGTTCTACGCGACCCCCAAGGCGCGACGTTCGGAATCATCAAGCCCGAGCCCGGATCCTAGGTCTGCTTCACTCCGGGCGCCGCTCGCCAGCGACATGAGCTCAATCAGGTGTCAGATCTCGATATCCCTTGACGGGTACGTCGCTGGGCCCAATCAAAGCATCGACAACCCGATCGGAGAGGGTGGGCTGCGCCTGCACCAGTGGGCGTTCAAGACCGCCAGCTGGCGCGAGCAACAAGGATTGGAAGGCGGCGAGCGCAGCGCCGATTCCGAGGTCATTGACGAGGTCACCGAAGGTGTCGGCGCCTACATCATGGGACGCAAGATGTTTGGCGGCGGCGACGGGCCGTGGGACGAGACATGGACGGGCTGGTGGGGCCAGGACCCCCCCTACCACGCCCCGGTCTTCGTGCTCACCCATCACGCGCGTGATCCGCTCTCCATGCAGGGCGGCACACGTTTCAGCTTCGTCACCGACGGGATCGGGTCCGCGCTCGAGCAAGCCCGGGCAGCGGCCGGCGACCAAGACGTCGCGATCGCCGGTGGCGCAAGCGCCGTGCAGCAGTACCTCGCGGCCGGGATGCTCGACGAGCTCTACCTCCACATCGTTCCGATCATCCTCGGGGCAGGGGAGCGGCTGCTCGAGAACGTGGGCGAGCCCCGCCTCGAGCCAGTCAAGGTGGTCGCGTCGCCGACGGTCACGCACGTCAAATACCGCGTCGTCCACTGAGCACCGGCCAGCACCTACGGGGCCGGTCTGCCAGTTCGCGCGGACGCCCCCAACAGCCGGCCGTTGTGCCGCCAGCGGGCGATCTCGCAGGCGTCGGTCAGGTCGAACGAGGCGGACACGCGCTTGCCGCGGAGCTCCCCGGTGACGCGCGCCGTCGCGGGGCCGCCGTAGATCTGCGCGCAGGCGGTTAGTTCCGGGACGGGGTCCAAATCTCGGGGGTCGAGCCAGCGCAGGCCGCGGCAGCGGGGATCGATCGCGTCCTCGCCCAAGGTCCCGCATTCGATCCGCCGGACCCGCTCGGGACCGCCGGGTCCCTCCGGCCTCACGGTCACCCGCAGATTCGCGGCCAGACCGCGCTCACCGCCCGGGGCGAGCGGGTCCTTCCCCGAGCCGCCGCAGGAGGCGAGCAGGACAACGAGGGCGATGATCAGGGTCCTGCTGCGCACATCCTGAGTTGTAGAGCGGCGGCCGCGAGCTCGATCCAGGCCGGGCGCCGATCGGGTTCCGGCGGCGCGCAGGCCGCGCGCCGCTCAGGCTCGGCCAGCGCGCTCCTGGGCCCGGCGCTCGAACCTGCGCAGCTCCCGGGCCAGCGCCATCTTCGCGGCCAGCAGCGGCCGGAAGAGCCGCCGGCCGGGGAAGCGCACCGCCTCCAGGTGGGCGAAGCGCGTGCGCTCCCCCTCCGGCACCGCGGCCATCGCCGCCACCGCCAGCGGCGACTGCATCCAGCACCAGCCCGACCGCAGGTCCACCTCGATCACGTCCCGCGGACCGAAGGGGCGAGGCTTGTACTCGACCTCAACGCGCTCCCCACCGGTCCCCGGGTCCGGCCGCCGCGAGCGGATCTGCGCCTCCTTGATGAGGATCTCGATCCCGCCGACGTGCTCGAAGTCGGTGGCCGCCGCCCAGACCGCGTCGAAGGGCGCCTCGAGCACGCCCTCGGCCACCGCCGCGCCCGGGATCGCGGCGGCCAGCGCGCGCAGGCGGCGGATCGGGTCGAGCTCAACGGTCGGCTGCGAGCTCACCTCGACCACTCCCTTCTGAAGCGCGCCCTGGCTCGGTGGAGCCGCGACTTCACCGTTCCCGGCGCTACGTCCAGCACCGCCGCCGCCTCCCGCTCGCTGAGCCCCTCGACGTCCCGCAGCACCAGCACCGCGCGCTGCTCGGGTTCGAGCCGGTCGAGCTGGTCGCGGATCTCGACGCCCAGCGACGGGCGCCCCGGCGCCGGCACGTCCTGGGGCGGCTGAGCCGCGCCGGCTCGCGACCGGCGGGCCGCCCGGACGGCCTCGCGGGTGGCGATGCGGCGCGCCCAGGGCCTCAGGGCGCCTGGCTCCCGAAGCTGCCGCAGGTTCCGCAGGATCGCGATCAGCGCGTCCTGCGCCGCGTCCTCGCCGCGGTCCGGCGCGATCGCGCCGCAGATCCGTCCCACATACGGCATCAACTCATCGACCAGGGCGTTCATCGCCATGGTGTCGCCTCTCTGGGCTGCTCTGACGGTGGCCGCCAGTCCGGTCTGCATGCGCGAGATCTCACTCACTGAAGAGGTCCGGAACCTTCCAAAGGTTCCCGCCCTCCTACTGGGTGGAAGCCAACCACGGGAGGTTGCCCGATGTCCCGACGGACCCTACGCCCCGCGGCCCTGCTGAGCCTCGCCATCCCCACCGCCGCCACCGGCGCCTGGGCGCTGGCCGCCCCGGCCTCGTGGTACGACAGCTTCCCCGGAC